>NZ_QFRW01000317.1 GCF_003265355.1 Glycomyces dulcitolivorans
CTCGACGTGGAGGGCCGCGACCGCTTCGCGGCGCACGGCCAGGCGCACCGCGGCGGCGTCGGCGAGGCCGTGCCGGTCGAGGTCGGCGAGCGCGGGGCCGCGCCACAGGGCGAGGGCGCGTTCGGCGAGGTCCCGGACGGCACTCGGCGAGTCCTCTCTGGAGGCCGATTCGGCTTGGGCCGCAATCCGTTCGAATTCCTCGACGTCGGTTTCGACGCGGGTGAGGCGGTAGCCGCCGGGGCCGTGGACGACGCGGTCGCCGAGGACGCGGCGCAGGCGCGAGAGCTGGGTGTGGAGGGCGCCGGGGGCGTTCGCGGGCTCGGCGCCGGGCCAGAGCGCGTCGATGAGGGCGTCGGCGGTGACGTGCTTTCCGGGTTCGAGGGCGAGTCGGGCCAGCAGGGCGCGCTGGCGGCCGGCCGGGACGGGGATCTCCTCGCCGTCCTCGCCGGTGATCCGCAGGGGTCCCAGCAGCTCGACTCGCATGGGTCCCATCTTGCCGCGTGGAGGTGCAAGGCGGGGAACCGGTCCGGGAGGGAGCCCTCCGGGACTCCTGAATGGAATCTGCTACTTGCATGGACAGGTTGTCACGGCATATCAGTGCTTTTCTGTCAAGTTCCCGACTGATCGAACAAACCGCCTGACGGCGCACGTACTGTCGTTCACAAACTCCGACAAACATGAGGTGCGGTGTCCGCCATGGCGATCCGAGTCGAATACCCACATGGTTCACACCCCCGCACGTCTGCCTCTCCCGTCCCGGAAGGAGCGCCCCCCATGAGTGCTGGCCCAGCGGGCGCGCACGTCGCCGGTTACTGCGCCGAGTTCAGGCTCCAGACCAGGGACCACGGGACCCAGATCCTCCTGGCGTACGACCCGGACGGGGTGGCGGCGGCGGTGGCGACGATCGTGGCCGCGGACCTGGTGCAGGTGGCGACGGCGCTGGTGCGCGACCGGCCCGGCTACGAGCCCGGCGGGCGGCCCGACCACGGGCTGAAGATCATCGCCGACCGCGAGACCGAGGTCGGGGCCCTGTCGTACTACGGGCCCGGCGGCGAGGACTACGGGCCGGGCGCGTGGGTGTCCTACTCCGACCAGGGCTGGGCGCCGCAGATCCGGCTCTACCGCGACATGGACACCGCGAGCGTGTTCCCGCCGAACGCGCACATCGCGCTCAGCTCGCTGGCGCGGGCGGTGGAGGACTTCCGCGCGACCGGCGGCCTGCGTCCGGCGATGGTGGCGTGGCGGCCGAGCACGGTGTGGTGAGAGCCCGGACTGCGGGAACGAATTCCGGCGTTAGCCGGTCGGCTAGGTAGGCTTCGGCCATGAACACCAGTGACGCCGTGATCGTGCGATTCACGCAGGTCGGGGATGTCCCCGCGATCTGCTCGATCCTCAACCACCACATCGCCGAGTCCGTCGCGAGCTTCCGCACCGAGCCCTACGGGGTCGAGGAGTGGTCGAAGCAGCTCGCGGCCCATTCGGACCGGTACCCGTACCTCGTCGCGGAAGTCGGCGGCGCGGTGGCGGGCTTCGCGTACGCGGGCCCGTGGAACCCCAAGCAGGCCTACGCGTGGACCACCGAGTCGACCGTGTACCTCTCCCCCGACCACCAGGGCCGCGGCATCGGCTCGCTCCTGTACGAGGAGCTGTTCAAGCGCTTGGAGCAGCAGGGCTTCCGCAGCGTCATGGCGCAGATCTCGCAGCCCAACCCCGGCAGCGAGGCGCTGCACGCGCGGTTCGGCTTCAAGCTGCTCGGCAGCATCCGCGACGCGGGCCACAAGCTCGGCTCCTGGCACGGCGTCGGCATCTGGCAGAAGGAGTTCGGCCTCCTCGCCGATCCGCCCGTCCCGCCGACCCCCGTCGAGCGCTAGTCCCGCGGGTTCCAATGAACCTCTGATGGTTCTCACCGGGATCGTGAAGGGCCCGTCCGTAGTGTTCGGGCCAAGGGGAAATCGAATCCTCCTGAGGGTGACAGCGCCGCAAGGCGCAGATCCTACTGATGGGTGTGGGGTTGCGAATCGGGCCCGGAGCGAAAGCTCCGGGCCCGGTTCCGTTTTTCTGCGGCTTTTTAGCGGACGCCGTAGAGGTGCTCCAGGGCGAGCTGGTCGAGCGCCTCGAAGGCCATGCCCTTGGCGGCGAGGCCCTCGACGTCGATGTCGACGTCCTTGAGGTCGGCCCAGGTCTCGCCCTCGCCGAGGGTGGGGACGGCGAGCTGGTCGACGCGGGCGGCCTTGAGGGCCTCCTGGACCTCGGGGTCGGCGCGGAAGGCGGCGACCTTCTCCTTGAGGATCTTGTAGTTGCGCATGCAGGCGGCGGCGGAGACCCACACGCCGTTGTCGTCCTCGGTGCGCGGGGGCTTGAAGTCGAAGTGGATGGGGCCGTTGTACTGGCCCTTGGAGATGCCCTCTTCGACGGCGTCGACGACCCAGAAGGCGCCGCCGACGTTCCCGGCGCCGAAGCGCAGGTCCTGGTCGTAGCGCGGACCGGTCTGGCCGTTGAGGTCGATGTGGTAGAGCTTGCCGTGCCACAGCGCCTGGCGGATGCCGGCGGCGTAGTCGAGGCCGGCCATCTCCTCGTGCCCGATCTCGGGGTTGATGCCGGTGAGCTCGGGGCGCTCCAGTTCGTTGATGAACGCGAGGGCGTGGCCGAGGGTCGGCAGGAGGATGTTGCCGCGGGGCTCGTTCGGCTTGGGCTCGATGGCGAACCGGATGTCGTAGCCCTGCTCGACGACGTAGTCGCCGAGGGTGTCGAAGGCTTCCTTCATGCGGGCCATGGCGGACTGGACGTCCTTGGAGCCGCCGGACTCGGCGCCTTCGCGCCCGCCCCACGCGACGTAGATCTCGGCGCCGAGCTCGGCGGCGAGGTCGATGTTGCGCATGACCTTCGAGATGGCGAAGCGGCGCACGTCGCGGTCGTTGTGGGTGAAGCCGCCGTCCTTGAAGATCGGGTGGCCGAACAGGTTCGTGGTCGCGGTGGTGACCTTGAGCCCGGTCTCGTCGAGGGCCTTGCGGAACGCGGCGATCTTCGAGTCGCGGTCGGCTTCGGAGTCGTCGAAGGCGAACACGTCGTTGTCGTGGAAGTTGACGCCGTAGGCGCCGATCTCGGCGAGCTTGTGCACGGCGCGGTCGGCGGTCATGTCCTCGCGGGTGGCCGAGCCGAAGACGTCCTGAGCAGCCCAGCCGACCGTCCAGATGCCGAAGGAGAACTTGTCCTCGGGCACCGGTGCGTACTTGTCGGTCATCTTCTGTCCTTTGCTTTATCGGTGTGACGCCCAGGACGAGGTCTCGTCCCGGAGCGTCGCGTACTGCTCGGACACCAGGGCGGCAGTGCCGGTGAGCCGCTCGGTGTCCCCGTTCTTCCACTGTGGCGGTGCGTCGGTTCCGGCCAGGGCCCAGGCCGCCTGCTTGGCGGCGCCGAGGGCCACGTACTCGGCCGACGGGGGGACTTCCACGTCGACGCCGAACACGGTGGGGGCGATTCGGCGGACGGCTTCGGAGGCGGCGGCGCCGCCGATGAGGAGGACCCGCTTCGCTTCCAGCCCTTGGGCGGCCATGGCGGCGAGGCCGTCGGCCTGGGCCGAGAGCATGCCTTCGACGGCGGCGCGGGCGAGGTCGGCGCGGGTGGCGCCGGTGGTGAGGCCGGCGAGGACCCCGGTCGCGTTCGGGCGGGCGGGGGTGCGTTCGCCGTCGAGGTAGGGCAGGAGGGTGAGGCCCCCGGCTCCGGGCGCGGCGGCGAGTGCGAGCGCGTCGAACTCGGCGTGGTCCACACCGAGGAGCGTACGGAAGGTGTCGAGGACGCGGGCGGCGTTGAGCGTGCAGACCAGCGGCAGGTACCGGCCGGTGGCGTCGGCGAACCCCGCGACCAGCCCGGAGGGGTCGTTCGCGGGGACGTCGGAGACGCCGAAGACGGTGCCGGAGGTGCCGAGGGAGACGGCGACGTCGCCGGGGCCGAGGCCCAGGCCGAGGGCGGCGCCGGCGTTGTCGCCGGTGCCGGGTGCGACCGCCGCGCCCCACGGGGTGCGGCCGACGACCTCGTTCGGGGCGGCCACGCGCGGGAGCGCGAGGTCGCGGCCGAAGGCCTGGACGAGGCGCTCGGGGACGTAGGCGCCGGTGTGCGGGGACCAGTAGCCGGTGCCGGAGGCGTCGGAACGGTCCGTGGTCGCCTCGGCGGCGGTCGCGCCGCGCAGCTTCATGGTGAGCCAGTCGTGCGGGAGCATCACCGAAACGGTTTTCGCCGCGTTCTCGGGCTCGTGCTCGGCGAGCCAGGCGAGCTTGGTCGCGGTGAACGACGCGGCGAGCACGAGGCCGGTGTCGGCGGCCCAGGCTTCGGGGCCGCCGTGGTCGGCGGTGAGGCGCTCGGCCTGCGGGGCCGAGCGGGTGTCGTTCCACAACAGTGCCGGGCGGACGACCTGGTCGTCGGCGTCGAGGGCGACCATGCCGTGCTGCTGCCCGGCGACGGCGACGGCCTCGGCGCGCTCCAGGAGGCCCTTGCCGGCCTCCTGGAGGGCCTCCCACCACGCTTCGGGCGGGCACTCGGTGCCGTCCGGGTGGGAGGCGCGACCGGAGTCGACGATCTCGCCGGTCTCGGCTTGGACCAGCAACACTTTCGTCGACTGCGTCGAAGAGTCGACTCCGGCCACGAGGGTCATCTACTTACGCTCCAGCTCCACATTCGCGGGCTTCCCCGCAACATCGATGACGCTCACATTAGCGATGTCGGCCGGGCCGGTCGAAACCAGGGTCACAGAAGTTTCAGAAACTTTTTCGATGGACACGGTGGTGTCGCCGTCGACGTCGCTGATCGTGGTGCCCTCCTTGGGAGTGCCCCAGACTTCGAGGGTG
Organism: Glycomyces dulcitolivorans; assembly: GCF_003265355.1. Taxonomy (GTDB): domain Bacteria; phylum Actinomycetota; class Actinomycetes; order Mycobacteriales; family Micromonosporaceae; genus Glycomyces; species Glycomyces dulcitolivorans. The sequence continues at coordinate 4,842 of NZ_QFRW01000317.1, forward strand.
ATGCCCTCGAACGGCTCGTCGCCGATGGTCGCCCCGGGCGCCACGCGCGGGATGAGGGCGCCGTAGCGCACGAACACCGGGAACGTCTCCAGGTCGTGCTTGGTGTCGATGAAGCGGCCGCCCTCGTGGACCTCCTTGGTCCAGAAGTCGATCCACCGGCCCTTCGGCAGGTAGACGCGGCGCTCGCCCGACGGGTCGTTCACGGGCGCGACGAGGAGGTCGGTGCCGAGGCGGAACTCCTGGTCGGCCGTCCACGAGACCGGGTCGGCCGGGTCGTCGACGTTGAGGGCGCGCAGGACCGGCTCGCCGGTGCGCGAGGCCTTGACGGCGGCGGTGTACAGGTACGGCGCCAGCGAGTACCGCAGCTTCAGGGACTCCACGGCGAGGCGCTCGGCCTCCTCGGAGAACTCCCACAGCTCGCGGGTGGTGGTGCCGTGGTAGCGCAGCAGCGGCGAGAGCGCGCCGAACTGGGCCCAGCGGATGTACAGGTCGTCGGTGGGCGTGCCGTTGAAGCCGCCGGTGTCGTGCGACCAGAACGGGACGCCCGACAGGCCGTGCGAGAGGCCGCCGCGGATGGTGCCGCCCAGGCCGGCCCAGGTGGTCTGGACGTCGCCGGACCACTGGGCGGAGTGGCGCTGCCCGCCGAGGAACGAGGAGCGGGCCCACACCAGCTCGTGCCCGTTGACCTCGCGGGTCACGTCCACGACCGCGTCGTTGTAGAGCAGGGTGTACACGTTGTGCAGCTCGGTGCCGGTCATCCCGTTGTGCGCCACCGCGTCCGAGGGCACGCCCTCGGCGAAGTCGGTCTTGTACAGGGCCGCGCCGGCCTGGAGGGGGCCGCGCAGCAGGTCCTTCCACCACTCGACCGCGTCGGGGTTGGTGAAGTCGACGATGCCGCTGGCCTGGTGCGAGCCGTGCCAGACGTCGGCCACGTAGGTCTCGCCCTTGGCGTTCTTGAGGAAGTAGCCGCGCTCGTCGCCCTCGGCGAAGACCGGCGACTTGTGGGAGATGTAGGAGTTCATCCACAGGCAGACCTTGAAGCCCTGCTCGGCCAGGTCGGCGAGCATCCGCTCGGGGTCGGGGAAGTTCTCGCGGTCCCACTGCATGTCCGACCAGTGCGGCTCGTGCTGCCAGAACGTGTCGAGGTGGAGCACGTCGCAGGGGATGCCCCGCTCGCGGATCTTCTTGGCCCGCTCCAGGACCCGCTCCTCGTTGTCGACGAAGAAGCCCGAGGAGATCCAGGTGCCGAAGGCCCACTTGGGCGGCAGCGACGGCCGCGAGGTGAGGCCGTCGAAGCGGTCGAGGACCTCGACGGGGGTGCCGCCGATGACGAAGTACTCCAGGGCGTCGTCGGGGACGATGATCTCGACGGCCGCGTGCGTCTGCTGGGCCATGTCGAACTCGACGGGGGCGCCCGAGTTGACGAGGACGCCGTAGCCGCGGTCGGAGACGTAGATCGGGACGTTCTTGTAGGCGCGGATCGACTCAGAGCCGAAGGCGTCGAAGTTCCACATCAGGGGGCGCTGGCCGCGGGCGTTCAGCGGGGCGAAGCGCTCGCCGAAGCCGGCGTAGGCCTCGTCGGGGGCGGCGGTGAAGGACTCGTGGAAGGCGACCGGCTCGCCGTCGACGAGGGAGCGCCCGAACGGGAGGGTGCGCAGGCGCCCGGAGATGTCCTCCTCGCCGGGGTTCTGGGCGACCAGGGTCTTCCCGGCGGCGTCGGTGTAGCGCAGGGTCCAGGAGTCGAGGGTCGCGACCGCGCGCACGGGGCCGGCGTCCACCGTGACGGTCCCGTCCTCGACGGTGACCTTCGCGCCGTCGTAGCTGCCGGCGTGGACCAGTTCGATGATCTTCTCGGCGGCCGGGCGGGCGGCCGGGTCGGCGGCCAGGCGGGTGCGGACCACGCCCTCGGCGACGGCCGCGACCGAGACGTACAGCTCCTCGCCCGCGCCGGTGGCGGCCTTGAGGAGGACCGAGTCGGGGCCGGTCTCGACGACCTCGGCACGCGTCACGGCCGACAGGCCCTGCTCGCCGTTGGCGCGCTGGGGCAGCTCCGGGGGGTCGGCGACGAAGAACTCGCGGGCGACCAGCGGCGGGCGGTAAGGCATTCGTTGCTCCTGCTCGTTCAGGGTGCGGACGGCGTGGGCCGGGCCGCGAACGGCACGGTACGCATTAGTTTATCGACTAGCCCAACAAATTGCGACCCGGGGAGGCGGCCCTTCCGGCCCGCCGCGGACCGCGCGAGTTTCGCACCCGGCGAGCCGGGTACGGCTACGATCGCCAATGAACCTGCCGGAACCGACTGCTGCTCTGCGAGGTGCACCGATATGTCGACCGTCCGCTCCAGCCTCTCCGACGAGAACCGCGACACCACCGCCAAGGCGCTCCAGGGCGCCCTCGTCGACCTCATCGACCTGTCACTGGTGGGCAAGCAGGCGCACTGGAACGTCTACGGCAAGAACTTCCGGTCCCTCCACCTCCAGCTCGACGAGATCGTCGTGTCGGCGCGCAACGCCGCCGACCTCGTGGCCGAGCGCGCGATAGCGATCGGCGTCAGCGCCGACGGGCGCGCCGGCACCGTCGCCGAGGACTCGTCGGTCCCCAAGATCCACGACGGCACCATCTCCGACACCGAGGTCGTCTCGCTCATGATCGACGCGTACGCCGCGGTCATCGCGAACATGCGCGAGCGCATCGAGACCACCGAGTCGGCCGACCCCGTCTCCCAGGACCTCCTCATCGGCATCACCGCCGAACTGGAGAAGCAGAGCTGGATGTTCCAGGCCGAACTCGGCTGACACCGACGCAGCCGGGGCCCGAGTGCGGATCGCGCTCGGGCCCCGGCCTTTCTCTGCGAAGGGAATGAGGTCTAGATCGGCGTGCAGGTCACCGTCGGCACCGAGGCCGTGGAACCGTCCGCCTTCGTGATGTTGAACCCGAACGTGGTCGTCTGCCCGGCCGCGACCGTGCCGTTGTAACCGACGTTCGTGCCCGTGACCGCGGCCCCGGTGAGCGTCCCCTGGATGCTCCAGGCGTTCGAGATCCGCTCCGAGCCCGGCCAGGTCCACGTCACCCGCCAGCCGGTGAGGTTCTGGTTGGCCCGCACCGTCCCCGCATAGGTCGCCCCGGTGTTCCAGGGGCTCTGGACCGACAGCGTCGCCGTGCAGCCGGAGCCGGTGGGCGGCGGGGAGGTGGTGATCGGGGTGGTCGTCGGGTTGGTGACGGTGCCGCCCCAGGCGTTCAGGACCGAGGTGTACGCGGACTTCTTCGAGAAGTCGTCGTTGAACAGCAGCGGCGCGCCCTGCCCGGGGAAGACGCCGGGGACCCAGGAGTCGCCGTCGCGCAGGCCCCACACCGTGATGCCCGAGCAGTCGGCGAGGTTCTTGCAGATGTTCGCCACCCGCTGGTAGTCGCTGGCCTGCTGCGCGAGCTTGGTCGCGTCGGCCGGCAGGGTCATGCGGATGTCGAGCTCGGTGATGCGGACCTTGAGCCCGAGGTTGACGAAGCGCTGGAGGTTCGCCTCCATGTCCGAGGGGACCTGGCCGAGGATCAGGTGCGACTGGAAGCCCACGCCGTCGAGGAGGCCCTGGTTGACCAGGCCCTGCGCGATCGAGTAGACCCGGTCGGACTTGGCGTTGTCGCCCTCGATCGAGTAGTCGTTGATGTAGAGGTCGGCGCTCGGGTCGGCCGCGCGGGCGGTCTGGAACGCGGTGGTGATGTACCCCTCGCCGAGTCCGTTGAGCCAGAACGAGGACCGCAGCGCGCCGCCGGAGTCGCTGACGACCTCGTTGACGACGTCCCAGGAGTCGACGCGGCCTTCGTAGCGGTTCGCCACGGTGTTGATGTGGTCGACCATCGCGTTCTGCAGCGCCGTGCCGGAGAGGCCCTGCACCCACGACGGGGTCTGGCTGTGCCACACGAAGGTGTGCCCGTGGACGGACTGGCCGTTGTCCTCGGCGAAGTCCACGATCGCGTCGGCCTGGGTGAACGTGTAGTTCCCGTCGCTGGGCTCGGTCGCGTCCCACTTCATCGCGTTCTCGGCGGTGAGGGAGTTGAACTCGGTGGCGACGGTGTTGCGGTACTGGGCGTTGTTCTGGAGCAGGTTGTAGCTGACGGCGACGCCGATGTCCTTGTTCAGCGCGTCGGCGGCGCCGCGCAGGGTGGTCTGGGCGCTGGCGAACTGGGTCGACAGCCCGATGCCGAGCGCGGCCGTCGCGACGGTCACGACCCCCGCGAGCAAGGCTCGGCGGCGGTTTCGGGTAAGCAGCACGGAAAAGCTCCTCAGTCTGGTGCCGCGCGTGAGGGAACGAGGCGGTGCCACATGGAAGCGGAGCGCTCCCAAAGATGCGGCCACGCTACCAAACGCATAGACGCACGTCAATAGCAAGGAAGGCCCGGGCGGGTGCCCGGGCCTTCCTGTGCGTCCTCTGTGCTACTTGGCGACGATCGAGACCATCTTGCCGGCCACCACGATGACCTTCTTGACGTCCTTGCCCGCCAGGTTCGCCGCGACCTTCTCCTCCGCCAGCGCGGCGGCCTTGACGGCGTCCTCGCCGGCGTCGGCGGCGACCTCGATGCGGCCACGGACCTTCCCGTTGATCTGGACCGGGTAGGTCACGGTGTCCTCGACCAGGTACCGCTCGTCGGCGACCGGGAAGTCCACGTAGGCGATGCCCTCGGTGTGGCCCAGGCGCTCCCACAGCTCCTCGGCGATGTGCGGGGCGATCGGGGCGACCATGGCGACCAGGGACTCGGCGGCCTCGCGCGGCACCGGGTGCAGGCCGGTCACGTGGTTGTTCAGCGTGATCAGCTTGGCGACGGCGGTGTTCATGCGCAGGTTCTCGTAGTCGTCGCGGACCCCCGCGACGGCCTTGTGGATCTCGCGCAGCGTCTCCTCGGAGGCGGGGACGTCGGCGACGACGACCTCGCCGGTCTCCTCGTCGACGATGTTGCGCCACAGGCGCTGCAGGAACCGCTGGGAGCCGACGATCGCGCGGGTCTCCCACGGCTTGGAGTCCGCCAGCGGGCCCATCGACATCTCGTACAGGCGGAAGGTGTCGGCGCCGTAGGACTCGCAGATCTCGTCCGGGGTGACGACGTTCTTCAGGGACTTGCCCATCTTGCCGTACTCGCGGTTCACCTTGGCGCCGTTGTGGACGTAGGTGCCGTCGGCCTGCTCCTCGACCTCCTCGGCGGGGACGTAGACGCCGCGCTCGTCGGTGTAGGCGTACGCCTGGATGTAGCCCTGGTTGAACAGGCGGCGGAACGGCTCGCGGCTGGAGACGTGGCCCAGGTCGAACAGGACCTTCTGCCAGAAGCGGGCGTACAGCAGGTGCAGGACGGCGTGCTCGACGCCGCCGATGTACAGGTCGACGCCGCCGACGTCCTCGGCGTCCTGCGGGCCCATCCAGTAGGACTCGTTCGCGGGGTCGGCGATGGTCGCGGCGGACTTCGGGTCGGTGTAGCGCAGCTCGTACCAGGAGGACCCGGCCCAGTTGGGCATGGTGTTGACCTCGCGGCGGTACTGCTTGGGGCCGTCGCCCAGGTCCAGCTCGACCTCGACCCAGTCCTTGGCGCGGCCCAGGGGCGGCTCGGGGGCGGAGTCGGCGTCCTCGGGGTCGAAGGTCTTGGGCGAGAAGTCGTCCAGGTGCGGCAGCTCGACCGGCAGGTGGTCCTCGGTCAGGGCCACGGGCAGGCCGGTCTCGTCGTAGACGATCGGGAAGGGCTCGCCCCAGTAGCGCTGGCGGCTGAACAGCCAGTCGCGCAGGCGGAAGGTCACGGCCTTCTCGCCGCGGCCGTGCTCGGCCAGCCAGTCGATGATGCGGTCCTTGGCCTCGGCGACGCGCAGGCCGTCCAGGAAGCCGGAGTTCACGGCGACGCCGTCGGCGGTGTAGGCCTTCGTCCGGTCCCACTCGTCGCCGATCCCGTCTTCACCAGCGGCGACGACCTGGACGATCGGGATGCCGAAGGCGGTCGCGAAGTCGAAGTCGCGCTCGTCGTGGGCGGGGACGGCCATGATCGCGCCGGTGCCGTACCCGGCCAGCACGTAGTCGGCGATGAACACGGGGATCGTCTCGCCGTTGACCGGGTTGGTCGCGTAGCCGCCGGTGAAGACGCCGGTCTTCTCCTTGGCGTCGGCCTGGCGCTCGACGTCGGTCTTGGCGGCGGCCTGGGCGCGGTAGGCGGCGACGGCCCCGGCGGGGGTGTCGGCGCCGCCGGTCCAGGCTGCGGGGACGTCCGCGGGCCAGGTCTCGGCGGTCAGGGCGTCGACCAGCGGGTGCTCAGGGGCCAGGACCATGTAGGTGGCGCCGAACAGGGTGTCGGGCCGGGTGGTGAAGACCCGGATGTCCCCCGCGTAGGTCGCGAAGTCGGCGAACGCACCGGTGGATTTGCCGATCCAGTTGCGCTGCATGGACTTCAGCGACTCGGTCCAGTCCAGGCCGTCCAGGTCGGACAGCAGCCGGTCGGCGTAGGCGGTGATGCGCATCATCCACTGCTTCAGGGTCCGCGTGTAGACCGGGAAGTTGCCGCGCTCGGAGCGTCCCTCGGAGGTGACCTCCTCGTTCGACAGGACCGTGCCCAGGCCGGGGCACCAGTTCACGGGGGCCTCGGTGACGTACGCCAGGCGGTGGTCGTCGATCGCGCGGCGGCGCTCGACGGCGCTCAGCTCCGACCAGGCGCGCCCGCCGGGGACGGTGCGCTCACCGGACTCGAACGCGGCGATCAGCTCGCTGATCGGGCGCGCCTTGTCGGCGTCCGTGTCGTACCACGAGTTGAAGATCTGCAGGAAGATCCACTGCGTCCACTTGAAGTAGTCCGGGTCGGTGGTGGCGAACTCGCGGCGGTTGTCGTAGCCCATGCCGACCATGCGCAGCTGGCGCCGGTACCGGTCGATGTTCTCGGCGGTGATCTCGGCGGGCTGGCGGCCCGTGGCGACCGCGTACTGCTCGGTGGGCAGGCCGAACGCGTCGAAGCCCAGCGGGTGCAGCACGTTGTACCCGGCCATGCGCAGGAACCGCGAGTACGCGTCGGTGGCGATGTAGCCCAGCGGGTGGCCGACGTGCAGGCCCGCGCCCGACGGGTACGGGAACATGTCCATCACGAACTTCTTCGGGGCGCCGGACCGCGGGTGGCCCGGCTCGGCCAGCTCGCCGGCCGGGTTGGGGGCGCGGAAGGTCCGCTCGGCCTCCCAGCGCTCCTGCCAGCGCGGTTCGATCTCGTTGGCCAGCTTGGCGTCGTAGCGGTGTGCGGGTTCGGTCATGGCTCGTCCTGGTGTCCTGAAGCGGCTCTGGGTTCGGTCGGCGTTCGCTGGGTACTGACCCTAGACAGCAAAAAACCCCAGACACGCTGGGGTGGCCGTGCTGGGATCTGTCCCGCACGGCTAGGTAAGGAGCTCGAATCGCCGAGGCATGAGCCCAGTGTAGCCGAGCCGTACACCGGCGGCACGTGACATATCGCCTGGGCGGGTCCGAGTAGGATGGCCAGAACGCGGCGGTTCCGGCGCACGCCGCACACCCACCTCACCGACTCCCCAGGAGGACCGTTGACCTTCGAGTCGTCCCCCGAGAAGCCCGACGGCACGATGCCGCTCCAGAGCACGGCGCAGGGGCAGGGTCCCGCGCCGCTCTCGCCGCAGGAGTTCAAGGCGACGGCCGAGGCCATCTTGACCAACGTCGAGTGGGTCATCGAGGGGAAGTCGCACACGATCAAGCTCGCGCTGGCGGTCATGCTCGCGGAGGGGCACCTGCTGCTGGAGGACGTCCCGGGCGTCGGCAAGACGCAGCTGGCGAAGGCCCTGGCGCGCTCCATCGACTGCTCGGTGCGGCGCATCCAGTTCACGCCGGACCTGCTGCCGTCGGACGTGACGGGCGTGAGCATCTTCGACCCCGAGAAGCGCGACTTCGTGTTCAAGCCGGGCGCGATCTTCGGGAACCTGATCCTGGGCGACGAGATCAACCGGGCGAGTCCGAAGACGCAGGCCGCGCTCCTGGAGTGCATGGAGGAGCGGCAGGTCACCGTCGACGGGAACACGTACAAGCTGCGGAGCCCGTTCATGGTCATCGCCACCCAGAACCCGGTGGAGATGGAGGGGACGTACCCGCTGCCGGAGGCGCAGCGCGACCGGTTCACCGCGCGCCTGGCGATCGGGTACCCCGACATCAACGCGGAGCTGGCGCTGCTGGACCGGCGCGAGGAGTACGACCCGCTCGCGGCACTGCGGCCGATCGCGGACGCGGAGATGATCGTGCGGATGATCGCGGCCGCGCGCGCGGTGCACCTGGCGCCGGAGCTGAAGCGGTACGTGGTGGACCTCGTCGGTGCGACGCGCACCAACGCGCAGGTCAGATTGGGAGCGAGCCCGCGGGCGACGCTCCAGCTGCTGCGGTGCACGCAGGTGCTGGCGGCGATGGACGGGCGCGACTTCGCGCTGCCCGACGACGTGCAGCAGCTGGCGGTCCCGGTGCTCGCGCACCGGCTGATCCCGACGACGGAGACCACGATGGGCGGGGGCGACACGAAGGCCATCGTCTCCGACATCCTCAGGCACGTCCCGGTGGTGTCGCACCCGGGGAGGTTCTAGGCGTGGAGCTCACCGGGCGCGGCAAGACGCTGCTGGCGGTGAGCGTGGTCGTCGGCCTCACCGCCCTGGCGGTGGGCGAGGGCGACCTGCTGCGCGCCGCCGTCCTGGCCGCGATCGCGCCGCTGGGCGGCCTGTTCGTCCTGCGCTGGTCGCGGCCGGCGCTGGAGTCGAACCGGGTGCTGAACCCGGCGCAGGTCGAGGCCGGCCAGGCCACGCAGGTTCGGCTGGGCATCCAGAACATCGGGCGGAGCCGTCCGGCGGCGCTGATGCTGGAGGACCGCATCCCCTACCGGCTGGGGAACCGGCCGCGGCTGGTGCTCGAACGCCTCGCGCCGGGGGCGCGGAGCGTCGTCAACTACACGATCACGCCGGGCTCGCGCGGCGCCTACGAGCTGGGGCCCTTGACGGTGCGCACGTCGGACCCGTTCGGGCTGGCGGTGTCGGTGCAGGAGTTCCCGGTGACCACCGAGCTCATCGTGACCCCGCGCATCCAGCCGCTGCGCAGCCTCCTGCTGCCGGGCGGCGCGGGCATGTCCTCGGGCGAGTCGGCGGCGCACACCGTCGCGATCACCGGCAACGACGACATCGCGGTCCGCGAGTACCGCAGCGGCGACGACATGCGGCGCGTCCACTGGAAGGCGAGCGCGCACCGCGGGCAGCTGATGGTGCGCCGCGAGGAGCAGCCGTGGGAGAACAACGCCGCGGTCCTGCTGGACGTGCGGCGCGGCGCGCACCGCGGGGAGCTGTCGAGCTTCGAGTGGATGGTGGACGCGGCCGCGTCGGCGACGGTGCGGCTCTCGCGCGACGGCATCGACCCGTGGCTGATCACCGCGCACCGCGACTTCGAATGCCGCCAAGGCGATTACAGCACCGCGATGCGGTACCTGGCGACGGTGGCCGCGGCCCCCGAGGCCCCGATCGGCGCGATGGTCGAGAAGGCCCAGCGGGCCCGCTCGGTGTCGGGGATCGTCGCGTTCCTGGGTCACCTGACGCCGGAGGAGGCGGCCACGCTGGGGCGCCTGGCGCGGCGCGGCGGGCACTGCACCGCGCTCGTGGTCGACCCGGTCCGGTGGATCCCCAAGGCCGCGTCGAGCCGCGTGGACCCGCGCGAGCAGGCGTTCGCGCAGCAGCACGGGCAGGCGCTGTCGACGCTGGCCGCCGCGGGCTGGCAGGTGATCCCGGTCGTGGCCGGGACCGAGCTGCGCCGGGTGTGGACCCGCCTGAGCGCGTGGAGGACTCTGGCATGAACGGACAGCGCCACGCCACAGTGGTAGCGGCCTCGACCCTGGCCCTGACGCTGACGCCGCTCATCGGGATCTTCGACGGCCTGGGCTGGGCGTTCCCGGTGATGCTGACGATCACGATGATCGCGGTGTCCGGGTCGCTCATGCGCGCGGCCGGACGCGGGCAGGGCCTCCAGACCCTGGCGATGGCCGCGGCGCTCGTCGTCGTGCTCACCGCCGGGTTCGGCGACGGCACCGGCCTGCTGTTCATCGTCCCGCTGCCGGCGACGTTCGCGCACTGGGCGGTCCTGGCCCAGGAGGGCGTGTCCGCGATCATCGTGAACGCGCCGCCTGTGGAGGCCACCGGCGGGATCATGTTCCTGACGATCCTCGGCGTGGGCGTCGTCGCGATCCTGCACGACATGTTCGTGGTGGGCCTGCGGACCCCGGCGCTCGCCGGGCTGACGCTGCTGACGATGTACCTGGTGCCGGTGTCGGTCGCGCCGGACGCGACCGCGTGGTTCTGGTTCATCCTCCCGGCCGTCGCGTACCTGTGGATCCTCGGCGACGACAACCTGCGCCGGGTCTCCTCGTTCGGGCACCGCTTCACCGGGACCGGGCAGCTGGTCGGCCGCGGGTTCCCCTCGCCGCTGGCGCGGACGGCGCGCTGGTCGGCGGCCGGGTTCGTGGCCGTGACGCTGCTGGCGCTGACCCTGGTGCCCGCGAACACGTCCGGGCTGATCGACAACGTCGCCGACGGCATCGAGGGCGGCGGCGAGTCGTACGGCATGGGCGACGTCAACCCGTGGGCGCAGCTGTCGGGCTCGCTGAACCGGCCCGAGGAGGTCGACATCCTGCGGGTGACCACCGACGACCCGAACCCGCAGTACCTGAAGATGCACGTCCTCGACGAGCTGTCCTCGGACGGCTTCGCGCCCAACGAGTACCAGGGGACCGACGACCTCGGCGACCTCGACGAGCCCGAGGGCGAGACGTACACCGCGCAGATCGAGAACCTCCAGCTGGAGGCGTCGGTGGTGCCGGTCTATGGCAAGCCGGCGTCGCTGAACATCCCCGGGGACTGGCGCATCGACCCCGACACCGGCGTCATCGTCGGCGACGGCGGGACCGACATGGGCGACGTCGAGAACTACGAGGTCGTGTACTCCGAGCCCGCGCCCGACGCCGAGACGCTCGCGGCCGCGGACGGCATGGACCCCGGCGACGAGCGGTGGGAGGCCAACACCGCGCACCCGGACGTGCCCGAACTGAGCGGCATCGTCGCGGCCGAGACCGACGGGCTCGACACGGTCCACGAGAAGGTCCTGGCGATCCAGGCGTACCTGTCGGCCGCGAACGGCTTCTCGTACTCGCTGGAGACCGCCGACGCGGGCAACGACGAGGCGATCCTGGACTTCCTTGACACGAAGCAGGGCTACTGCCAGCAGTACGCGGCCGCGATGGCGTGGATGCTCCGCGAGGCCGACGTGGCCGCGCGCGTGGTCGTCGGCATGTCCCAGGGCACGCGCCTGGACGGCGACCAGTGGCTCCTCACCAGCCACGACTACCACGCGTGGGTCGAGGTCTACTACGACGGGCCCGGCTGGGTCACGTTCGACCCGACCCCGTCCTCGGGCGTCCCCGGCTCGGTCAACTTCCCCTGGGCGCGAGAGCCTTCCGAGGAGGTGAACCCGTCCGAGGAGCCCTCCGAGAACGACATCTCCCCCGAGCCGACCGCGGCGCCGACCGACGAGAACGGCCAGACGCTCCCGGCCGAGGGCTCGACCAACGCCCCCGGCGCGGACGCCTCCGACGAAGCGGACGAGGCGCTGCTGCCGTTCCATCCCGGCTGGTTCGCGCTCCTGCCGCTGCTGGTCGTGCCGTTCCTGCCCGCGCTGTGGCGCGGGTCGGTGCGCCGGCGCCGCCTGAACGTCAAGCACCTGACGGCGGCGACCGCGTGGGACGAGGCGATGGACCTGGCCCTGGACTACGGGGTGTCCATACCGGAGTCGTACACGCCGCGGCAGGCCGCGGGCGTGCTCGCGACGGCCGCGCCTGGCGCGCGGGACGCCGCGAACGCGCTCGGCTCGGCGATGGCGCTCTACCGGTACTCCCCCAGGGGCGCCGACCCCGGCGGGCTCGCCGACGCGCTCAAGGACCTGTACGCCGAGCTGGACAAGAACTCGGAGCCGCGCGTGAAGTACCGGGCGATGTTCTGGCCCGCGTCGCTGATCGCGAAGTTCAGCGCCGACCGGGCCGAGCAGTCCGCGCGCATGGCGCGGCGCTCGGCGCGCACGACCGACCGGATGCGGTCGGCGCTGCGGCGTCCGCGACGTTCGAACAACCGCGACAGGCGCGGTGTCGGAGGCCGAGCCTAGGGTTGCCGGTATGTACAGAAGCGGCGGATCGGCCGGCCCGGCGGACGAGGGCGGCCAGGGCTTCAGCCAGCCGACCCTCGACAGCTTCGGCACCCCGCTGCGTGAGGTGACCTTCTGCGTGGTCGACCTGGAGACCACCGGGCTCGCCGCCGACGCGTGCGGCATCACCGAGATCGGCGCCGTCAAGGTCAAGGGCGGCGAGGTCGTCGGCGAGTTCTCGACCCTCGTCAACCCCGGCGAGTCCATCGACCCGCGGGTGACGCGCCTGACGGGCATCACCGACGAGATGGTCGCCGACGCCCCCGGCATCGAGACGGTCCTGCCGATGTTCCTGGAGTTCGCGCACGGCGCCACCCTCGTGGCCCACAACGCGGGCTTCGACATCGGGTTCCTGCGCCACGCCTGCGAGCTGACCGACACCCGCTGGCCCCGGCCCCCGGTCGTCGACACCGTGGTCCTGGCGCGGCGCCTCACGGAGAAGAGCGAGGTCCCCAACCGGCGCCTCGGCACGCTCGCGCGCCTCTTCGGGTCGCCGGTGACCCCGAACCACCGGGCCCTCGACGACGCCCGCGCCACGGTGACGGTCCTGCACGGGCTCATCGAGCGCGCCTCGGGCCACGGCGTGGTCACCGACGCCGAACTCAGCGAGTTCTGCCGCGCGATCCCGTCCGAGCTCCAGAAGCGCAAGCGGCACCTGGCCGACGGGCTCCCGCAGGGGCCCGGCGTGTACATCTTCCGCGACGCCGACGACCGGGCGCTGTACATCGGCGTCTCGGTGAACGTCGCTTCGCGGGTGCGCAGCTACTTCTCGGCGGCCGAGCAGCGCAGGCGCCTGCGCGACATGCTCGCCTCGGCCGAGAGCGTCGAGGTCGTGGAGTGCGCGCACCGGCTCGAAGCGGGCGTCGCGGAACTGCGGCTCATCTCCGGCGGGAAGCCGCCGTACAACCGGGCCGCGAAGTTCCCCGAGCACCGCAGCTGGGTGCGCCTCACCGAGGAGCCGTACCCGCGGCTCCAGGTCTCCCGTAAACCGCCCGCTCCGGGTACGCCCCGGCTCGGCCCGGCCTCGGGCACGCAGGCGCAGGCCGCGATCAGCGCGATCGAGGCGGCCCTGCCGATCCGCTCGTGCCGGACCCGCCTGTCCCCCAAGCGGATGTCGCCGACCTGTGTGCTCGGCGAGATCGGCAAGTGCGCGGAGCCGTGCCGCCACACGGTCAGCGTCGAGGAGTACGGCGTCCTGGTCGAACAGGCCGCGAGCGCGATGCAGGGCGACCCGGCCCCGATCGCCGAAGCGGTGGGCGAGCGGCTCGCCGAACTCGCGGGCTCGGAACGCTTCGAGGCGGCCGCTGAGCGCCGCGACGAGCTCGGGGCCTACTTGGCCCTGGCCGCGTCCTCGCAGCGCGTCAGGAACTTCGTGGCGGCCGGGGAACTGGTCGCTGCGGGCCGCGCCAAGGGCGGCGGCTGGGAGGTCGCGGTGATCCGGCACGGCATCCTGGCGGGCGCGGTGAAAACGCCGCCGCGCGCCGACCCGATGCCGTACATCGCAAAGCTCCGGGAAACCTCCCGCGTCGTCGAACCCGTCGACGACGTGCTCGACGCCGCCCACGCCGCTGAAGCCCGCCTCCTCCTCGACTGGCTCGCCAAACCCGAGGTCCGCCTGGTGCTGATCGAGGGCACCTGGGCCACCCCCCTCAACGGAGCCGAACGCATGGACGGCACGGTCCCCCACGACCCCAACCCCTGGCGCCGCTGACACCCGCTGTCGGACCCCCGAGGCATCGTTGAAGCCGGGGGCGCCCGCGACCCGACACACCCGACCTCGCGATCCGGCCGACCACATCGTGAGATCCGCTCGCGCACCCTCCGGCGCCCCAAGGAAACCCAGAGTTCCACTCTCCGGAAACCCGCAGTTCCGGCGAAACGGACGTGAGTCGTCTCGCATTCATTTGCGGCACTTGAGGTTTCCAAGCCGGGCCCCGTCCCGGTACGCTGTGTCATCCGCCCGCTGCGGCGGCCCTGCCGAAATCCGACAGTGTCTAGTGTCGATTCTCTCCAGGAATCGTTGTACATCTAGAATGCGGTCAACCTTGGGCATCGGAGGCTTTCATGTTGCGCGCATTGCTTTCGGCTACTCGGACTGCCAGACCTGACGACCCGTGGGACCTCGCGGGGAAGGTGGCGCAGCTCGAAGCGGCGCACCGTGCCCATTTCGCCCAGCCCGACATGCTGCTGGTCCGGCGCGCGTACCGCATCGCCGAGCAGATGCACCGGGGCCAGGCCCGCCGCTCCGGCGAGCCCTACATCACCCACCCGATCGCGGTGTCCACGATCCTCGCCGACCTCGGCGTCGACACCCCCACGATCGCGGCCGGGCTCCTCCACGACACCGTCGAGGACACCCCGTACTCCCTCGAAGCGCTCCGCGGCGACTTCGGCGACGAGATCGCCGTGATGGTCGACGGCGTCACCAAGCTCGACAAGATCCACCTCGGCTCCGCCGCCGAGGCCGAGACGTTCCGCAAGCTCGTGCTCACCGCCGGCCGCGACATCCGCGTCATGATCATCAAGCTCGCCGACCGCCTGCACAACATGCGCACCATCAAGTTCAAGAAGCGCCCCAGCCAGATCCGCATCGCCGAGGCCACCCAGGACGTCCTCATCCCCCTCGCCGACCGCCTCGGCCTGTACGTCATCAAGCGCGAACTCGAAGACATCGTCCTGGAGACCCTCCAGCCCGAGGTCTTCCAGCGCATCAAGGAGCACATCGGCTCCGACACCGACCGCAAGCGCCAGGTCGAGCACATCGCCCCGCAGGTGCGCCGGGCCCTGCGCGAGTTCAAAGTGGCCGCGCGCCTCCTCGACCGGCCCCGGCACCCGTACTCGGTGTACCGCGAGATGCAGAAGCACCCCGGCACCGGCCCGGCCGACCCGCCGCGCATGGTCATCGTCGTCGACGGGCCCCTGACGGACTGCTACGCCGCGCTCGGCGCGATCCACAAGCTCTGGAAGCCGGTGGGCGGCAAGTTCCGCGACCTCATCGCCGCCCGGAAGTTCAACCTGTACCAGTCGATCCACACCGCGGTCGCCGGCCCGGGCGGGCAGTCCGTCGAGTTCCTCATCCGCACCCGCGAGATGCACGAGACCGCCGAGGTCGGCATCGTCGCCGGCCTCCGCCAGTCCGGCGGCGACCAGATGGAGATCCAGCTCCCCTGGCTCCAGCGCCTCCTCGACTGGCAGCACGAGGTCGCCGACTCCGGCCAGTTCCTCGACTCGCTCCGCTGCGACCTGGCCGACCAGGACATCCTCGTCTTCACCGGCGAGGGCGAGCAGCTGACGGTCCCCAAGGCGTCCACCCCCGTCGACGTCGCCTACTGCTCAGGGCCCTCGAAGGGCCACCGCCTCATCGCCGCGTACGTCAACGGCGAGATCGCGCCCCTGTCGCAGTCCCTGCGCGACGGCGACACCGTCGAACTCGTCCTCACCGCCGAGCAGCCCTACGGGCCCTCGAAGCAGTGGCTCGACCACGCCAAGACCCCCGAGGCGCAGCTGCACATCAACGACTGGTTCGGCGCCGTCGACGACCTCGACTCCACCGGCGAACTCCCCGTGATCCCCATGCAGCGCTTCGAGGACGAGCTCAAGGCCGGCAAGAACCGCCTCTGGCGGTCCTTGATCGCCCGCGGCCGCGGCCTCGCCGGCGAGCAGCCCCTCCACGGCGTGGCCTCGTCCCTCGGCTACCCCGACCTCGACTCCCTCTACCTGGCCCTGGCCCGCGAGAAGCTCGACCCCGACGAGCTCGCAGAAAAGCTCATCACCACGGTCGACCGCTACTAGCGCCCCTTGTCGGACCCCCGCGCCACACTCGAAACGGGGGCGACCGCGAATCGAGCATCGCTCGCATTCGCCTGCGGCGCAGCCTGTCGTACCCCCGCGTCATCGTTGAACGGGGGGCCACCCCGGGGGACATATCCGGAATTCCCGAAACGCGAAGCAGGGCCCCGCCTTCCGGCGGGGCCCTGCTCATCGTCTCGCTAGTGCTTGCTGCCCGACTCGATCTCGTCGCGCGCAGCGCTGCCGTTCTCGGACGGCTCCTCGATCGACTTGAAGAAGCCCTTGTCGGTGGGCGGCAGCGCCCCGACGCGGTTCATCTTCTTGGGGACGACCCAGCCGTTGTACTCCAGCTCGGTGTGCCCGTGCTCGTCCGGCTCGGCCAGCGGCTGGTGCACCTCGTAGAAGCGCCCGTTCGGGTCGCGCATGAGGATGCCCGTCTCCAGGCCGTGCGCGAGGACCTCGCGGTCGTGCTGCTGGAGGCCCAGCGCGATCCGGTACGTCAGGTAGTACGCGATGATCGGCAGGACCACGATGCCGATGCGCCCGGCCCAGGTCATCGCGTTCAGGCTGATGTCGAACTTCTCCGCGAACACGTCGTTGCCGCCGGAGACGGCGCCGATGGTCCAGAAGACCACGACCATGACGCCGAGGCTGGTGCGGCCCGGGTTGTCGCGGGGGCGCTGGAGCAGGTTGTGGTGCCCGCGGTCCTTGGTGAACCGCCGCTCCAGCGCCGGGTACAGCAGCGGGAGCAGCACCGACAGGCCCATGCCCGCGATCGCCGGCCAGAACACCGCCGGCAGCGTGAAGTACGGCGGCACCCGGAACTCCCACGCCGGGAACAGGCGGATGAGGCCGTCCAGGTACATGACGTAGAAGTCGGGCTGCGAGGCCGAGGACACGACCGAGACCTCGTACGGCCCGAACAGCCAGATCGGGTTGATCTGGAACAGGCCGCCCATCGCCGCGAGCACGCCCCAGATGAAGAGCATGAAGCCGACCTGCTTCATCACGTAGTTCGGGAACATGCGGTAGCCGACCACGTTGTGCTCGGTGCGCCCCGGTCCGGGCCACTGCGTGTGCTTCTGGATGAACACCAGCGCCACGTGGACGACGATGAGCCCCAGCATGAGCAGCGGGAAGATGAACACGTGGATGATGTAGAGCATCGGGATGACCGTGGTGCCCGGGAACTGGCCGCCGAACAGGGCCGCCGAGGCCCAGGGCCCGATGAACGGGACCGAGGCGGTCATGCCCTCCATGATGCGCAGGCCGGTGCCGGACAGGCCGTCGTCGGGCAGCGAGTAGCCGAAGAAGCCCTCGAAGAAGCCCAGCCAGAACAGGACGATGCCGATCATCCAGTTCGTCTCGCGCGGCGCGCGGAACGCGCCGGTGAAGAAGATCCGGAGCATGTGGACCAGGATCGAGGCCATGAACAGCAGGCAGGACCAGTGGTGCATCTGCCGCATGAACAGGCCGCCGCGCACCTCGAACGAGAGGTGCAGGGTCGACTCGTAGGCCCGCGACATCTCGATGCCCTGGAGCGGCACGTACGCGCCGTCGTAGGTCACCTCGGTCATCGAGGGGTCGAAGAACAGCGCCAGGAACGTGCCCGACAGCAGCAGGAGGATGAACGAGAACAGCGCGATCTCGCCCAGGAGGAACGACCAGTGGTCCGGGAAGACCTTGTTGAACAGGACCCGGGCCGGACCGGCGAGCTTGAAGCGGTCGTCGAGCTCGCCGCCCGCCTTGGTCAGCAGGCTGTCGCTAGATCCGTTGCGGCGTTTCACTTCTCATCCTCCTCGGGGAGGGACGGGCGGTTCCAGAACGCCGGGCCCGGAGGCACCAGGAAGTCCGACGTGGCGGTGAAGTAACCCTCGTCGTCCACTGTAATCGGGAGCATCGGCAGGTGGCGCGTGGCCGGACCGAACACGGGGGCGGCGTTGTCGACCACGTTGAACTGCGACTGGTGGCACGGGCACAGCAGGCGCTGGCTCTGCTGCTCGTACAGCGAGGCCGGGCAGCCCACGTGGGTGCAGATCTTGGAGTAGGCGACGAAGTTGCCCCAGAGGGCGTCGACGTCCTGGTACATCGGGTACAGGTTGCCGCGCAGCGTGGCCGCGTCGGTCTCCCGCAGGTGGATGAGCAGGGTCGGCGCGGTCGGGAACTGGTTGGTCGCGCCGTGGTCGATCGCCGGGTAGACGGTGATCTGGCCGCCGGCGGAGACCATGTCGGGCCGCACGAGCGCGCCGTCCTTCATCATGAGGCGGATCGGCTCGCCGTCGTTGTAGCGCTCGGCGTTCCAGCCGGTGACGGTGTACATGTCGCCTGGGTCCTTGATGAGCGCGCCCAGCGGAGCGATCGCGGCCAGGCCGAGCGGCGCGGCGGCGAGCAGCGCCGACTTCACGAGGAAGGGGCGGCGGCGCAGGCCCATGTCGTCCACCATGGTGTCCACGGTGGACTCGGCGATGCGCCGGTCGTCCTTGGAGGAGCCGCCGTCGTGGCGGTCCTGGACCAGCTCCTCGACCGGGAGGAGCTTCTTCGCCCAGGTGAGCACGCCGACCGCGAAGAACAGCAGCGCGAACCCGAGGAAGAACCCGAGGACCGGGGTGTACCAGGTCTGCGGGTCGCGCCAGGTCGCGGCGCCCTCGTACTCCCAGGGCCACCAGATAAAGGCGGCCACGAACAGGGTCGCGAAGAGCCCGGCGAGCAGGAACAGGCCGCCGACGATGCGCTCCATGCGCTTCTCGGCCTTCGTCCCCGGCTTCGGGAAGCGCGGCTCGTAGTGGATGATCTCGATGTCGTCGCGGCGCAGGCCCTCTTTGTAGACCTCGAAGCGGGTCAGCTTCGGGTCGTCGAGGTCGACGGGCTCGACCTCGTCACGGGCGCTGTCGTTGTGGGCACTCACGATTTACCTGCAATCCAGAGCGTGGTCAGCAGGAGCGCAGTCATGCCGACCAGGAAGATGGCCAGACCTTCGGTGGACGGGCCGTACCGTCCCAGGGTGAAGACGCCGCCCGGGTCCTTGTCGTCGTTGACGACGTACTGGACGTAGGCGATGATGTCGGCCTTCTGCTCGGGGGTGAGCTCGTTGTCGGCGAAGACCGGCATGTTCTGCGGACCGGTGAGCATCGCCTGGTAGATCTCCTCGTCGGAGACGCCGATCAGCGCGGGCGCGTGGGCGCCCGAGGAGAGGGCGCCGCCGCCGCCGGCGTAGCCGTGGCAGGAGGAGCAGTTCACCCGGTAGAGCTCGCCGCCCTCGCCGACGTCGGCGTTCTCGACGAGTTCCGCGAGGTCGTCGGGAACCGTGGCGCCGCCGCCGAGGTACTCGATGTAGGCGCCGAGCCAGGCGGCCTCCTCCTCGGTGAACACGGGGTAGTCCGAGTCGGGGGCCTGGGCGCCCTGGGCGGCCATCGGCATGCGGCCGGTGTTCACCTGGAACTCGACGGCCGCGGAGCCGACGCCGATGAGGCTCGGACCGCGGCCCTCGATGCCCTCGCCGTCGTCGCCGTGGCAGGTAATGCAGCTCGTGTCGTAGAGCTCCTGGCCCTTGACGACCTCGGAGTCGATCGCGTTGTCCTCGGCCTCCTGCGCGTACAGGCTCGGCGAGAACACCGAGTAGAGCCCACCGACGATGACCAGTGCGCCGGTGAACCTGGCCAGCGCGCCGAGGCGCTTGCGCCAGCCTCGCCGGCGTTTCGCTGATGCAGCCACGGTTGTTGCCTCACCTTTATCTAGCTCTCGGACCGGGCGGGGCCCCCTGTCGGGAGGGCCTTCACTCGGCCGGCGGCCGCCTCCGGGCGGCGGCCGTCGCGTTTCTCGGATGTGGCCCCGACGCGAGCGCCAGGGCCTGTTGCCTTGGGCCGCAGGCGCGTCCGGGTGGGAGGCGCGGGCGGCCGGTAAGTCTCAGTACTGGGCCATCGGAAGGAAGTAGATCACGGCGAAGAGCGCGATCCAGACCACGTCGACGAAGTGCCAGTAGTAGGACACCACGATGGACGCGGTGGCCTGGGCGGGGCTGAAGCGGCCCATCGTCGTGCGGATGAGGTAGACGATGAACGCGATCAGGCCGCCGGTGACGTGCAGGCCGTGGAACCCGGTCGTCAGGTAGAACATGGTCCAGTAGCCGTCGGCGGAGATCGAGTGCCCCTCGCCGACGAGGTTGCGGTACTCGTTGACCTGGCCGAGTACGAAGACCAGCCCCATGATGAACGTGATCGCGAACCACAGGCGCAGCTTGTAGACGTCACCGCGCTCGGCGGCGAAGACGCCCAGCTGGCAGGTGACGGACGAGGCCACCAGGATCACGGTGAACACCAGCGCGTACGGGATCTCGAGGTGGTGGTAGCCCTCCTCGAACATCGTGGGCGCGGCGGCCTGGATGGAGAAGTACATCGCGAACAGGCCCGCAAAGAACATCAGTTCGCTGCTCAACCACACGATGGTGCCGACACTGACGACATTGGGCCGGGTCAGTGAGTGGATTCGGCTGGGGTCGATAGTTGCTTCGGCGGCAGTCACGCGCACATTATTACGGCTCGGCGGTCCCAACCTGCGCATGGGGTGCGTATTCCGCGCGTGTCGCGCGGAGTAGGCTCCCAGTCGCTTCTCAGCGTGTGCCCAGGTCATTCGCGGTTCGCCTACTGTAGGCGTTCCCGGACGGGGAAGTGGCCGCGCCGGGCTTCCCATTTCGGTGTGGCCCGTTTAATATGCGAAGCGTGAGTACCTCAACGGCTGAGTACGCAGTCCTCCTTTACAGTCATCGACCCGCGGTCATCGAACAGATGCGCTCGGCCATCGGCGAAGAGCCGGTCGAGGGGATCAGGATCGAGTACGCGGTCGCAGGTGAGTACGACGAGGCGGTGGCCCTCATCGACAAGTACGAGATCGACCTCGTGCTGCTCGACGGGGAGGCGCAGCCCGCCGGCGGCCTCGGGATCGCCCGCCAACTCCGCGACGAGTTCGACGAGCCGCCGACGCTGGCGGTGGTGGTCGCGCGGGACGCGGACCGGTGGCTGGCGGCGTGGTCACGCGCCGATGCCGTCCTCAAGCACCCGCTCAACCCCGTGACGACCGGGCAGACGGTAGTAGACTTGCTGGTCAGCCGGGCATCGGGCTCGGCGCCGGCGCAGCGCGCCGCCTTATAGTTCCTTCCCCGGGAGACCGTATGTCTAGTCCGACCTGGCCCGATGTCCTCGCGCGCCTTTCCAGCGGCGACCATCTCGACGAGGCCAGCGCCGACTGGGCGATGGCGGAGATCATGGCGGGCAACGCCGATCCGGCGCAGTTGGCGGCGTTCGCGGTGCTGCTGCGCTCGAAGGGTGAGACGCCCGAGGAGATCGGTGCGATCGCGGGCCGGATGCTCGCGGAGACGACCCGTCTGGACCTGTCGGACCTGGGCGTGGCGGTGGACATCGTGGGCACCGGGGGCGACGGCTCGAACTCGGTGAACATCTCGACGATGGCGGCGATCGTGGTCGCGGCCGCCGGTGTGCCGGTCATCAAGCACGGCAACCGGTCGGCGTCCTCTTCTGTGGGTTCTGCGGATCTCCTGGAGGCTCTGGGCGTCGACCTCGACGCCACTGCGGAGCGCGTGGAGGCGTCCGTGCGCGAGGTGGGCATCGGCTTCGCGTTCGCGCGGACGTTCCACCCGGGGATGCGCCACGCCGGTCCGATCCGGGCCGCGCTGGGCATCCCGACGGTGTTCAACCTGCTTGGCCCCCTGACGAATCCGGGCCAGCCGCAGGCGGGCCTGATCGGCTGCGCGGACCCGGTGAAGGCGCCGCTGATGGCGCAGGTGTTCGCGGCCCGCGGGGCCTCGGTGTTCGTGGTCCGCGGCGACGACGGCCTGGACGAGATCTCGACGTCGGCGACGACGTCGCAGTGGATCGCCTCGGGCGGGCGGGTATCGGTGGGCTCCATCGACGTCAAGGAGGTCGGCCTCGCCAACGCCGGCCCCGAAGCACTCCGCGGCGGCGACATCGACTTCAACACGAACGTCGCCCGGCAGGTGTTCGCTGGCGAGTCCGGCCCGGTTCGGGACGCGGTCCTCATCAACGCCGCGGCGGCCATGGCCTCGCGGCAGGGCCTCATCGACGGCGTCGACCTGCACGACGTGAAGATCCGCCGGGGCCTGCTGGCCTCGAACCTGGAGCTGGCGTCGAAGGCGATCGACGCCGGCGCGGCGAGCGGCCTCGTGGACCGCTGGGCGGAGTTCAGCAAGAAGCAGTAGACGTGAAAACACGAAGGGGCGGAACGCGATCGCGTTCCGCCCCTTCGCTTTGCCGTCTTATTCGTACTTCTTGAGCTCGTCCTCGGAGGCGAGGGTCGCGGGGCGGGAGCCGGGGAGTTCGGTGCGGATGAGGACGCAGCCGCACTCCTCGCAGCGGAGGACCTCGTCGATGGGGGCGGACTTGATCGGGATCATGTCGGCCGGGGACTTCTCGATGCGGCAGGACCCGCAGCGGCGGCCGACGAGTTCGGCGGCGGCGATGGGCTGCTTGGCGTGGATGCGCTCGTAGAGCTCGACGAGGCGGTCGGGGATGTTGATCGCGAGGGCCTCGCGGGTGGAGGAGGCGTCGGCGGTCTCGGCCTCGATCTCTCCGAGGAGGCGGCCCCGGTCGGCTTCGGCGTCGGCGAGGACGGTCTCGGCCTCGCCGAGCTGGCGGCGGGCCTCGGCGAGCTCGGCGTCGAGGGCCTCGCGGCGCTCCATGAGTTCGAGCTCGTCGTCCTCCAGGCTGGCCTGGCGGCGGGCGAGGGATTCGAGTTCGCTCTGGAGCCCTTCGAGCTCCTTGGCGCTGGCGCCGGCGGCCATGCGGTCGCGGTCGGAGGCGGCGCGGTTCTTGACGAGGTCGACCTCGCGTTCGACGCGGTCGATGTCGCGGTCGAGGTCGGCGATGTCACCGGTCAGGTTGGCGGCCTTGTCCCCCAGGGCGCGGAGGCGCTGCGACGCGGTCGCGAACGCCGGGTCGGCGTCGAGCTTCCTACGGCGCTGCGCCAGCTGCGAGAGGGTGGTGTCGACCGCCTGGAGTTCGAGCAGTCGGCGCTGATCGAAGAGGTCGGCTTTCAACTAGTTCACCCCGGGTTTCTGGTGGATGGTCCACGGATCGGTGTCGAGGTCGGAGACGATGACGTCGTCGACCAGACGGGACAGGTGCTCGGCAACAGTATCGAGCCAGGGCCGCTCGGTCGCCCAGTGGGCGGCGTCGATGAGGGCCGGACCGCTTCCGGCGAGGTGCTCGCTCACCGGATGGTGGCGGAGGTCGGCGGTCAGGTAGGCGTTCGCGCCGGCCGCCGCGGCGTCCGCGATGAACGAGTCGCCGGCGCCTCCGCAGACGGCGACGGTGCTGATCTGGCGGTCGGGGTCGCCCGCGGCGCGCACGCCCCACACGGTCTGCGGAAGGGCCTTGGCGGCGCGTTCGACGAGGTCGGCGAGGCTGAGGGTCTGCGGGAGGCGGCCGATGCGGCCGGAGCCGCGGCCGGTCCCGTGGTGCTCGGCACCGGTGAGCGGCCGCAGGGGCCTGAGGTCGACCAGGCCGAGCCGGTCGGCGAGGGCGTCGGAGACGCCGGGGTTGGCAACGTCGGCGTTGGTGTGGGCGACGTAGAGGCCCATGCCGGACTCGATGAGGGTGTGGACGAGGTCGCCCTTGTAGTCGGCGGCGGGATCGAGGCTGGAGACGCCGCGGAGCAGGAGCGGGTGGTGGGCGACGATGAGGTCGCAGTCGGCCTCGATCGCCTCGATGACCGTGGCGGGGACGACGTCGACGACGCAGAGGATCCGGCGGACCGAGTTCCCGCCGCGGCCCACGACGAGGCCCACCCGGTCCCAGTCCTCGGCCCAGCGGCGCGGGTACAGGTCGTCGAGTGCAGCGGTGATCTCGCTGAGCGTGCGCATGTGCCTGAGTCTATTGACGAATCGGGCGCCGCGGTGAGGGGTGTGCCCGGAGCCTGAGCAGCGGCGGCTCCGGGGCACACTCGCGCACCGTGCGCGACGGGAGGGACGGGTCCTCGAACGGACCGGGCCCCTCAGTTCAGGGCGCCCACCTCCTCGGCGAGGCGCCGCACGTCCTGGGCGGGCTCGCCCTTGGAGCGGTGCAGGATCTGGTCGATGAGGTCGACGGCGAGCGGCCGGCAGCGGATCTCGGCCGGGGCGTTGCGGTCGGCGGTCACCAGGTGGCGGCCGGCCCGCTCGATGTCGCCGACCTGGATGCAGGCCCGCGACATGTCGAGGAAGTGGTGCGCGCGCCGCTCGGCGACCAGGTCGGCCAGCGCGGCGGGCGGGATGGACTCGTGGACGGCAAGCGCGTCGCCGCCCTCGCCGAGCTCGACGAAGGCCGCTGCGCGGTGCAGCAGCACGTTCGTGGGCCCGAACGAGGTGTAGTAGTAGTTCGCGTCCCGGCCGAGGATGTTGGCGGCGCGGGAGGCGCTGTCGAGCAGGTCGTCGCTGGTGGTCGCGTCCCCGGCGAGGGCGGCGGCCATGGCGCCCTGGAGCAGCAGCGCCCCGTAGACGCTGATCGCGGCCGGGCTGGAGGACTCGCCGCCGTGCTCGGAGATGAGCCCGTGGGCGACTTGGACGTTCAGGTCGAGTGCGGCCTGGTAGCGGCCGAGGGACCGGAGCGCGTTGGCGACCCGCGTGGTGGCGATGCCGGCCAGGAGCGGGTCGTTGCCGCGGTTGGCGGCGGAGATGGCGCGGTCGGCGGCGAGCCAGGCGAGCTGGGCCTCCCCGAGCTTGCGCAGGACCGTGGACGCGATCTGGTAGACCTGCGTCATCAGTTCGGCGGCGTCGGCGCTGGTGCCGCCGACGGGCTTGTCCTCGGCGACGGGCGTGTCGCGCAGGAGCTGGATGAGCGACCTGGCGACGACCGGGTAGTGGCCCTTCTCGAAGGCGAGCCAGCAGTAGTTCACGGCCCCTTTGAGTTCGGGGATGGGTGTCGGGTCGAGCGGGGCGGCTTCGAGGAAGCGGCCGAGGCGCTCGTAGCGTTCGAGGGACTGGCGGATGGACTCGACCTCCACCTGGTCGAGGCAGCCGCCGAGGCCCGGCCGGCGCCGGGGCTCGCGGCCGAGGAGCTGGGCGGAGTCGACGCTCAGCGCTTCGGCGAGTTCGGTGATGACGGAGTACTTGTCGAGGCGGCGGACGCCGCGCTCGATCTTGTCGACCCAGCTCTTGGACTTGCCGATCCGGTCGGCGAAGACCTGCTGGGACATGCCGCGGCGCTGACGCCAATAGGCGACGCGCCGCCCCATAGGTTGCGTTTCGGACTCCATGTCAGACCCCACCGTCTATATAGGAGTTACACGAGGACTTCGGGACTTCAGAGGTTCAGGTCTCGCAGTTGCGTGCGGTATTCGGTTGTGCGTGCGGTTCGGCGCGGCCCCGACCAGAGGGCCGTCGCCGCGCCGGGGCGCGGTGCGGCGGTTGTCAGCAGTGCTTTGGTTGTCTTGACCCGCACGAGGTTCGGTTCCGCCGGCGCGGCACCGGACGTGCCGCACGCGGCGCCCCGACACTATGTGTTTACCGTCTTTCGGCCTGGTGCACAACGGCCGCGAACTGCCAATGTGACGCTCTGGTGGAGCGTGCTTACAGTCTTGCTCGGATGGTCCGGTCCACTGTCGCCTATCAGGGGTTATGCCGGGTTTCGGTCGCCCGAACTCGTGAAACTTGCACATGCAACGTGTCGATTCAAGGGCCTCACTCGTTGTGTCGGATATGAGACACAACCGAGTAGTCGCGCGCCGCGAACATCGGCGCGCCTTCCGCAGGGCGTTCCTGACCGCCGCCGTCGCGACCGCGCTGGCCGCCGCACTGGGCTACGCGATCGCCTTCTCGCCGCTCGCCGGATGGGCGACGCTCGGCGTCGCCGCGGCGGGGGCCGTGAGCCTCTGGCTCGAATCGCGCGCCGGCCGCGCGGCCACGCCGCCGCCCGTGCCGCGCCTGTACTTCTTCCCCTCGTCGAGCGACGACTGAAGCACCGCCGAGCGACGACTAGTTGAGGCGGACCACCAGGCACTTGCCGCCCTGGTACACGCCGCCGTCGACGTTGAGGACGAGCCCGTCGCAGTAGCGGCGGGCCTGGGTGACCTGGGACGGTTCGAGCTCGGTCGTGTCGGGGATCGTCGAGTGGCCGTGGATGAGCTCGTCGCCGCCGAAGGACCGCAGCAGCCCGCGCACGCGCGCGGGGCCCTCCTCGCCGAGGAACTCGTGGCGGCGGGTCAGCTCCCGGAACAGCTGCCACCACTCCTCGGGCTCGTCGGAGGCGAGGATCTTGCGGACCGCGGAGTTCACCGCCTCCTCGCTGCGCCCGTACGCGAGGTAGGACTCGGAGTCGGAGTGGACCAGGAGCGAGCGGTCGACGACGTGGAGGACCCGGCGGGTCTCCAGCCACTTCACCTCGTCCTCGGTGAGGGAGTCGAGCTCGTCCTCGAAGCCGCCGTTGAGGACCCACCAGTGGAGGAACTGCCGGTCCATGCCGTCGACGTCGGTGAACGCGACGTCGCCGAAGCGCCGGGACCCGAGCACCAGCACCTCGTGGTTGCCGATGAGGGTGTCGACGTGGCCGCCCTCGGCCGCGGCCTGCCCGGCGAGCCGGCGGAGCAGCCGGACCACGGCCACGCCCTCCTCGCCGCGGTCGAACAGGTCGCCGAGGATCCACAGGCGCGCGTCGCCGCCGGTCCACTTCGCGTCCGCGTCGACGAGTCCGCGCCCGCGCAGCGCCTCCAGGAGTGCGTCGAAGTGGCCGTGGATGTCGCTGGCCACGAACAGCGGACTCGATTCAGACATGGTGCCGATATTAGTGCGGCGGGATGCCGTTCGGTGAGGTTGTCGCCTGCACGTTCACAAGCACTCCCTATCCGCTTGCCGCGCGGCAGGTAGGCGCAATAGGATTCGGCCACCGCCATTCTCAGCCGACCGCCGCGAGGAGCATCCGTGACCGACAACCCGTTCCTGTCCCCCTCCGAACTCCCCTATCAGCTCCCGCCGTTCGCGGACATCCGCAACGAGCACTACCTCCCGGCGTACGAGGCCGGCATGGCCGAGCAGCTGGAGAAGGTCGCGGCGATCACCGCGAGTGCGGAGGAGCCGACCTTCGCGAACACGATCGTCGCCCTCGACCTCTCCGGCCAGGGGATCCTCAAGCGGGTCAACATCGCGTTCTTCAACAAGAACTCCTCGGACACCGACGACGAGCTCAACGCGATCGAGTCCGAGATCAGCCCGAAGCTCGCCGCGCACGCCGACAAGATCCTGCTGAACGCCGACCTGTTCGCGCGCATCGAGACCCTCTGGCAGGACCGCGAGAAGCTGGGCCTGGACGAGCAGGACGAGCGGCTCCTGGAGCGCTACCGGACCGAGTTCGTGCGCGGCGGCGCGGCGCTCGACGACGCCGGCAAGGAGCGCCTGGCCGCCGTCAACGCCGAGCTCGCGGAGCTCGCCTCCAAGTTCAACCAGCAGATCCTCACCGACATCAACGACGCGGCCGTCCACGTCACGGACGTCGCGGAGCTCGACGGCCTCGGGGACGACCAGATCGGGGCCGCCGCCTCGGCCGCGAAGGACCGCGGCCTCGACGGCTACCTGATCACCCAGTCGAACTTCTCCCGCCACCCGCTCCTGGAGGACCTGAAGGACCGCGCCCTGCGCGAGCGCCTCTACAAGGCCACCATCGGGCGCGGCAAGGACAACGCCGCCACGCTCCTGCGGATGATCGCCCTGCGCGCCGAGAAGGCGCAGCTGCTGGGCTTCGAGCACTTCGCGGCCTACATCGCCGCCGACGGCACCGCCGGGAACGCCGGCATCATCGCCGAGCGCCTGTCCGGGCTCGCCGAGGCGTCGGTGCGCAACGCCCGCCGCGAGGCCGCCGACCTCCAGGAGGTCATCGACGCCGAGGGCGGCGACTTCCCGCTCGCCGCGTGGGACTGGTCGTTCTACTCCAAGCAGGTCCGCCAGGCCCGGTACGGCTTCGACGCCGAGGAGTTCAAGCCCTACCTCGAACTCGACCGGGTCCTCGTCGACGGCGTCTTCTACGCCGCCGAGAAGGAGTTCGGCCTCACGTTCGAGGAGCGCAAGGACCTCGTCGGGTACCACCCCGAGGCCCGCGTGTGGGAGGTCTTCGACTCGGGGAAGCCGCTCGGCCTGTTCGTGGGCGACTTCTTCACCCGCGACTCGAAGAAGGGCGGCGCGTGGATGAACGCGCTCGTCGTCCAGTCCGACCTCATCGGCGACAAGCCGGTCGTGGTGAACAACCTGAACATCGTCAAGCCGTCCGAGGGCCAGCCCGCGCTCATCTCGGTGGACAACGTGACCACGCTCTTCCACGAGTTCGGCCACGCCCTCCACGGCCTGCTGTCGGCCTGCCGCTACCCGAAGACGTCCATGACCTCGACCCCGCGCGACTTCGTCGAGTACCCGTCGCAGGTCAACGAGATGTGGGAGGACTGGCCCGAGGTCGTCGCGAACTACGCCCGCCACCACGTGACCGGCGAGGCCGCCCCGGCCGAGCTCATCGCGCAGTGGAAGGCCGCCGGCAAGTTCGGCGAGGGCTTCGCGTCCACCGAGTACCTGGCCGCTGCGATCCTCGACCAGGCCTGGCACCGCCTCTCCCCCGAGGACGTGCCCGACGGCGGCGACGACCCGTACGCGGTCGTGGAGGCCTTCGAGCGCAAGGCCCTCGAAGACGCCGGGATCTACCTGCCCGAGATCGCCCCGCGCTACCGCTCGGGCTACTTCGCGCACATCTCCATCGGCTACGCCGCCGGGTACTACTCGTACATCTGGTCGGAGATCCTCGACGCCGACACCGTCGAGTGGTTCAAGGAGAACGGCGGCCTGACCCGCGCCAACGGCGACCACTTCCGCGAGACGCTGCTGAGCAAGGGCGGGTCCATCGACCCGATGGAGTCCTTCCGGCGCTTCCGCGGCCGCGACGCCGAGATCGACCCGCTCCTGGAGCGGCGAGGACTGAAGTAGCAGTCAGGGCCCGGAGGACTTGGCGAAGCTTGCGAGCCAAGCATTGGCACAGTGCTCCGGGCCCTTTCGCTTACAGCGCCAGCGCCTTCTCCCAAGGCGAGGCCACCGGGAAGTACGCCTCCAGGAAGCGCAGCATCATGTCCGAGCGCTCCTCGACCAGCTCCGGCGGGAGCCCGGCGTCGTTGATGCAGAACGTCTCCCGGTCGCGCCGCTCCAGCAGCAGCTCCAGGCGCTCGGCGACGTCGGGCATCCCCAGCTCCACGTACGCGTCCTGGGCGTGCCCGGAGACCGCCCGGCCCGACAGGTGCGCGTAGTAGTGCTGGAGGGTCACGGTGGAGACGTCGGTGACGTTCCGGAAGGCGCTCTTGGCGGTCCGGGACATCTCCTCGTCGAACTCCTTCTCCATCTCGGCGAGGACGCTGCGCTGCAACGGGTACGGCACGTGCTTCATCATCCGCGACACGGTCCGCCCGAAGGCCCGCTCGATGAGCGCGCGGTCGTTCTTGAACGCGGCGTTCGGCGGCGAGTCGGCGCGGCTGACCGGGTCCATGTCGATGAACGTCTGCGCGGGGAAGAACCGCGCGAGGCCGTTCGGCTCGAAGAACAGCTGCGGGCCGACGGGGCGGCCGACGAACATGTCGTCGTTGAAGTACAGGAAGTGCTCGCTGAGCCCCTCGATGCGGTGCAGCTGCGTCTCGATCGCGTGGGAGTTGAACGTCGGCAGCGCGTCCAGGTCGTCGAACAGGTCCCGGTGGTCGACGACGGTGAGGCCCGGCGCGTCCGCGTCGAGCCAGTGCGGGCGCTGGGAGTCGGTGATCAGGTAGACGTGGCGCACCCACGGCGCGTTCAGGTGCAGGGAGCGCAGCGAGAACCGCAGCTCCTCGCGGTCGATGTAGCGCGCGTCGTTGGCGGACTCGGCGTGGTACGGCGACTGCTCGGCCTCGGCGCGGCGGCGCAGCCAGGCGTGGTCGGCGCCGTCGACCCAGGTGTAGACGACGTCGACGGGGAAGCCGACGTGGTCGGGGCCGGGGCGCGCGAACTCCGCGCGGGTCGGCACCGTCGGCAGGTCCGCGTGCGCGCCGGTCGCCAGCGCCGTGAAGAGGCGCCCGGGAGCCGACACCCGGGCGCCGCCCTGGCGGACGACGGGGCTGATGCGGTTGTGCCGCGGGGCGAGGAGGCGCCCGTCGCCGGTGTCGGTCCAGAACTCGACGTCGCATCCGTAGTCGGAGCCGAAGACGAGGTCGCGTCCACTGTCGGTCCACAGCCAGGAGGCGCGCACCAGCGGGACGTCGCCCATGTCGGTGCGGCGGGCCCATTCGGGCTTGTTGAGGCCGAGCTCGGACTCGCGGAACGCGGGTTCGGGCACGGAGAGGCGCCCGCCGGTGGACTCGCAGAGCATGGCGAGGGCGGTGCAGACGCGCTGGCGGTCGGCCGCGGCGGCGCCGAGGACGGGCCGGGTGAGGCTGAAGCCGGGGACGGCGAAGAAGTCGACGCCGGCGGCGGTGAGGATCGCGGTGACGATCTCCAGGTTGCGGCGCCAGACTTCGAGCGGCGTGGGGGCGCCGAGGGCGTACGCGGGGCGGATCTCGCCGCCGTGGAGGACGTGCCCGGAATCGAGGTCGGTGAAGAAGCCGTAGGGTTCGGTGACTTCTTTGCGGGCCTTGGCCAAGGGATCGAAAGGCCTGGGCTCCGCCAGTTCTTCGGCCGTACGGACGAACTCTGTCGCTCGGGTTGCGATACGACGGTCATCGGCTGCGAACAATCGACACCTCCTGACGCTTGCGGCTTTCGCCGATCCGGGGTCTACCGGGACTGCTGCCGGCACGGTGGAGGCGGGTCGCCGTAGACCACGCCTGAACGTCACGTGGCCGGGCTCTGACACGTGTCTCAACAGTAGGCCACAGGGCAGTGACAAAATGGTGTCAGATTCGCGTCCGAAGCGTCAACCGAAACGGGCGCCGCCCCTGGCGACGCCCGTTCGGATATTGAGATGTCTACGCGCCCAAGGGAATTCGGGCCACATGCTCCCAGGTATAGGTGGAGGCGTCCTCGCTTTGGATGACTCGGACCAGGTCTACCCCGGTGACCGTTATCTCCGTCCGGCCCGGCCGGACGTCGCGGAGCTTGTTCTGGATGGCGCCGCGGCGGGCGTCGACGGCGATCGAACTGGACCGGTACGACAGCGAGACGTGCCCGGGACCGCCGCAGGGGCGGCCCACGTTCCCTTCCACGACTTCGTTGATCGCCTCGACGCAGTTCGCGACGAGCGCGTCGAAGTGCGTGCCGGGGAACGTGTCGAGCAGGACGCCGCCGGTCGCGGCGAGCGCGGGTCCGACCGTGAGGGGGAACGCCGGGACTTCGGCGGCCCTCTCGCGCAGGCGCCCGATGAGCCTCGCCCGGACGTCGTCGCCGACCGTCGCGGCGTCGCATTCGACCGAGGCGATCGTGGCGTGGAGCCACTCGTGCGGGACGGGCAGGTCGCCGCCGGCGAGGTCGATGACGGGCCGGTAGGAATCGGCGACCGCCTTGACCTCGGTCAGGTCGGTCAGGTAGACGTGGAGTTTGGTCCATCCGTCCGGCCAGCGCTGCCCTGAGCTGGGAGGCTTCGGTCCGGATGTGGGAGCAGATGTGTTCACTGCTGCATCAGCCTTAAGGCGAGTCGGTAGGCCCCGGGCGGGGCCGGTCTATTCAATTCCACCGCTTGCTACTGGTAGCACCGTTCCGGGAGTCTACCCACGGGGAGCCAGGTCC
Organism: Glycomyces dulcitolivorans; assembly: GCF_003265355.1. Classification (GTDB taxonomy): domain Bacteria; phylum Actinomycetota; class Actinomycetes; order Mycobacteriales; family Micromonosporaceae; genus Glycomyces; species Glycomyces dulcitolivorans. The sequence goes on from NZ_QFRW01000317.1 coordinate 36,561, forward strand.
AATAGCGAACTGAGCGGCGCGTCACGTGGAGTCGGCACGGGCGGGCGGAGGTGGACGGTCCGGTCGACGACCCCGTCGGGCAGCGGCCGGTGGGTGATGATGATCGCGGTCTTGCCTTCAAGAGCGGCGGCGGCGGTCCTGAGTACGCGTTCGGCGGTGGCGGAATCGAGATGCGCGTCGGGTTCGTCGAGGACGAGGACCTCGCGGTCGGCGAGGAGGCAGCGGGCGAGGGCGATGCGGCCCCGCTCGCCGCCCGAGACGGCGCGGCCGTGCTCGCCGAGGCGGGTCTGGAGGCCCAGGTCCAGGCCGTCGAACCAGTCGCGCAGGCCGGCCCAGCGCAGGGCGCGGACGAGTTCGTCGTCCTCGGCGCCGGTGCGGGCGAGGCGGAGGTTCTCGGCGAGGGTGGTGTCGAACACGTGGGCGTCCTGGGAGCACAGGCCGACGGTGCGGCGCACGTCGTCGCCGTCGTACTCGGCGAGTTCGACGCCGCCGAAGCGCAGCGACCCCTCGTAGGGCAGGAAGCCCATGAGGGCGGCGGCGAGCGTGGACTTGCCGGACCCGGAGGGCCCCATGACGGCGACGCGCTCGCCGGGCTGGATCTTCAGGTCGAAGCCCTCGATGGCGGGCCGGTCGGCACCGGGCCAGGTGACCGAGAGGCGCTTGATCTCGATGTAGGGCGGGCCGCCGAGCGGGTTGGGCTCGAAGTCCATGGGCTCCACGGGGTCCGGGCGCGGGTCGGGGGCCTGCGTGATCTCGACGAGGCGGCGGCCGGACTCCTTGGCCGCGGCGGTCTGCTGGGCCGCGGCGGGCAGGGCGAGGACGGGCTCGAACGCGGCGAGCGGGACGAGCGCGAGGCAGGCGAGCAGGACCCCGTCGAGGGTCCCGGCGGCGACCGCGGGGATGCCGGTCCACAGTGCGCCGGTGACGGCGGCGGCCATGGCGAGCAGGCCGGCGGCCTGGCCGAGGCC
>NZ_QFRW01000318.1 GCF_003265355.1 Glycomyces dulcitolivorans
GCCGCTGCGCGGGTCCCAGGTGGCGTCGACGGCGGGCGGGACGGGCGCGCCGGCGCGGCGCAGGGCGCGGCGCCAGCCGGTGGTGCGGCCGTCCACTTTGCGCGACGGCGGGACACGGACGTGGTGGACCGTGGTGTGGCCGAGGCCCAGGAGGTATTGCGTCAGCTCGTCCGCGGCCGCGGACTCGTCGAGCACCGCCTGTGCCGTGTTCGGTTCGCGGACACCCGAAAGCGCGACGACCGGGAGGTGGCCCGGGATCTTGGCGAGGGCCGCGACGCCGGGCGGGTCGAACTTCAGGACCGCGACCCCGGCGAGGGGCTGGGTGAGGGTCGCCTCGATCGCGCGGTCCACTTCGTCCTCGTCGGCGGACTCGACCACGGTGATCATCACCGTGTAGCCCTCGGCGCGGGCGGCGATCTCGATGCCGCGGATCGTCTCGGCGTAGCCGTAGCGGGAGGTGTTCCCGGCGATGATCGCGATCGTCTGCGGCTTGCGCGAGACGAGGGCGCGGGCGGCGGCGCTGGGGCGGTAGCCGAGGTCGGCGATCGCGGCCTCGACGAGTTCGCGCTTGGCCGGGCTCACGCGGGCGGCTCCGGTGAGGACGCGGGAGACGGTCGGGACCGAGACGCCGGCCCGCGCGGCCACGTCCGAGATCGTCGCTTTCGCGCCGCCGGGTCTGCTCACTTCACCGCCCCACTAGTGATGCCGGAGATGATCCTGCGCTGCGCGACCACGAACGTGATCAGCAGGGGCAGGCTCATCAGGATGATATAGGCGAAGATCAGGTGCCAGTTCTGGAGATACAGACCCGCGCTCGCGACCTGGTACAGGTTCAGCGGCAGCGTGTCGATGCGCCCTCCGATGACGAACAGCGCGTAGAACACGTCGTTCCAGATGTACAGGCAGATCAGGATGGTCGCGGTGGCGAGGACGGGGCGCAGCAGCGGCAGGATGATGCGGACGAACACGCGGACCGGTCCGGCGCCGTCGACGCGGGCGGCCTCTTCGAGCTCGTGCGGGATGGTGCGCACGAAACCGGTGACGAAGAAGATCACCGTGGACAGGTACATGCCCATGTAGACGCCGATCATGCCCAGCGCGGTCCCGGCGAGGCCGAGCTGGCGCAGCAGGAGCACGATCGTCACCACGGCGGGCGGCAGGACGATCCCGGAGATGCCGAGCGCGTAGATCGCGGCCGACAGGCGCCCGCCGCGGCGGCCGAGGATCCAGGCGGCCATCGAGCCGAGGACGAGGACGCCGACGACGGCCGGGACCATGACGAGCAGGCTCCCGAAGAACGCCGAGAGCATCCGGCCGTCGGCGAACACGGTCGCGAAGTTCTCCCACAGCTGCCAGTTCGTCGGAGCGGAGAGGTTCGGGTCCAGGGCCTCGCCCTGGCTCTTGCCGGCGGTGGCGACGACGAGCCAGAACGGGACGCCGAGGACGGCCGCGGCGACGAGGATCGCCGCGATCGGCTGGCCGAAAGAACGGCGCTTGCGCGGGGCTCGGCGGGCCGCCGCGGGCCGGGTGGGCACGGTGGTCACAGGACGTCCTCTCGCTTGCGCAGGTACCGGATGACGGGGAACGCGAGGATCGCGACCATCAGGAACAGCACCAGGCTCATGGTCGTGGCCTGCGCGAACAGGCCCTGCCCGAAGGTCCGGAAGATGAAGATGTTCAGCAGCTCGGTGGTGCCGCCGGGGCCGCCCTCGGTGGTGGCCTGGACGATGTCGAAGCCGTTCATGGAACCGAGGAGCGCGGTCGCGACGTTGAACGTGACCGCGGGGGCCAGCAGCGGGAACCTGATGGAGCGGAACATGGTCCAGCGGGACGCGCCGTCGAGGCGGGCCGCTTCGAGGACGTCCTCGTCGATCGTCTTGAGCCCGGCCAGGTAGATGAGCATCGACAGGCCCATCCACTTCCAGGCGTGGACGACCGCGACGACCACGATCGTCCAGGTCGTCGACCCCAGCCACGGGATCGTCACCTCGGAGCCGGTGAACCAGCCGATGATGCCGTTCAGCGCCCCGTCGGGTTTGAGGAGCGCCTGGAAGATGTAGCCGACCGCCAGCGCGGACATGACGACCGGGATGAAGAACGCGACGCGCACGGCCCGGTTGACGGCGGTGTCGCGTTCGAGCAGGAGCGCGAGGCCGAGCCCGAAGAGGTTCTGGAAGAGCGCGACGAGGACGGCGTAGACGAGCGTGACCTTGAGGGAGTTGAGGAGCGTGCCGTTGGAGAACAGGGAGACGAAGTTGTCGGTCCCCGCGAAGTTGATGGCGCTCTTGAAGCTCGACCAGTCCGTGAACGCGTACACGAAGTTGAACAGCGTCGGGACGAAGAAGAACACGACCAGGACGGCCAGGGCCGGGACGAGGAACCACAGCGGGTGGTCGCGGCGTCGGGAGCGCGGGGCCCCCGCGGAGACGGATGCCATTGGGATGCCTTTCTGGAGCCAGGGGCGGGGGCGCCGGATCATGCCTGTCCGGCGCCCCCTGGGGCGCGGTCTAGAAGCCTTCGGCGCCTTGGGCCTTGGCCAGTTCGGCGAACTGGGCCTGGGTCGCCTCGGCGACCTCGGCGGGCGTCTTGGTGCCCTGGATCATGTCGGCGAGGTAGATGTACAGGTCGGGGTTGGCGATGGCGAGGGCCTGCATGGACCCGACCGAGGTGCCGACGGAGTCGGCGACCGTCAGGAGCGCTTCGGGGACGTCGGCGGGGGTCTCGACGCCGGTCTGGAGCGAGACGGTGGACTGGGCGTTCACGAAGTCGCCGTAGCCGTCGCCGAGCCAGTAGGACAGGAGCTGGCGGGAGGCCGACTCTTGCTGCTCGTCGCCGGTCTTGAAGGCGACGAGGGCGTTGGACTGGTCGGGGATGAACGTGCCGGTGGTGCCGGTCGGGGAGATCGGGAAGAAGCCGATCTTCTGGTTCAGCTCGTCGGTGTCGGCGAGGGACTGGAGCTGGCCGAAGAAGGAGTTGACCTGCATGACCATGGCGGCGTCGCCGGCCAGGAGCGCGGCGCCCTGGTCCTCGAACGTCGCGGTCTTGATGTCCTCGTTGAACAGTCCTTCGTCGATGAGGGCTTTGTACTGGTCGATGGCGCCCTGGATGGTCGGGTCGGTGAAGGCTTCTTCTCCGGCGTTGACGCGGTCCCAGAGGCCGTCTTCGGCGGCGTCGGCGAGCTGGACCTGGACCCACCACTGGGTGGCCCAGCGGTCGGCGCCCATCTCGTAGAAGGGGGTGGTGCCGGCGGCCTTGAGGTCGCGGGCGGTCTGGAGGAAGGAGGCCCAGTCGGTGGGGAGGTCGGTGATGCCGTTGGCGGCGAAGACCTCCTTGTTGTAGTAGACCCCTTCGACGGCGGGGGTGGTGATGAGGGCGGCGTACCGGGTGTCGTCGAGGATGCCGGTGATGTCGCGCAGCTCGGGGTCGTAGGCGTCGAGCCAGGGGGCGCCGTCCAGGGACTGGAGGTTCTGGGAGGCGTTCAGGGCCGTCAGCTGGGAGGCGGTGGGCTGCCAGAAGGCGAGGTCGGGCTTGTCGCCGGTGGCGACCTTGGTCTGGACGCCCTGCTCGTAGGGGTCGGGGATGGTGACGACTTCGACCTCGGCGCCGGTGAGGTCCTCGAACCCGGCGATGACGCTGTCGGGGACGGTGTTGGAGTTCTGGGCGGCCCAGATGGTGAGGGTGGTGCCGCTCAGGTCGGCGTCCTGGGCGGGCCAGTCGGCGGGGCCGGTGGCGGTGTCGCCGGCGCCGGGGTCGGAGCACCCGGCGAGGGTGACGGCTCCGGCGGCGGCGAGCGCGAGGGCGGTGCGGAATCTGTTCTTCATTGAAACTGCTCCTTGGTGCTGCGAAGGGTTCTAGCGGACGGTCAGGCGCAGGGTCCTGGCGGCGGTGTCGGCGCCGTCGGTCTGCACGGTGAGGGTGCCGGTGGCGGCGTCCCAGTCGGTCTTCCATTCGGGGAGGTCGCGGGGGAAGACGTGGGCGACGTCGACGTCGCGTCCGGCGAGGTGGGGGAAGTGGAGTTCGGTGGCCGCGGGTCCGCCGCGGCGCCACAGGGAGACGAGGTCGCCCGCGGGGTTGCGGAGGGCGAGGGCGGTCCAGGGGTCGGTCCAGCCGGGGAGGCCGGCGGGCCAGTGGGGGCGGCCTGCGGCGACGTCTTCGCGGAGGGTCTTGGCGACGCGGACGGCCTCGGCGACCTGGGCGCGTTGGCGTTCGGTCATGCGGTTGAGGTGGCCGGAGACGTAGAAGCGGCCGAGGAGGCCGGTGACGAGGCAGAACGCGACCTCCTCGTCGTTCATCTCGGGCTGGGGGTAGGCCCAGTTGGCGGCCTGCTCGGGCAGGAGCGAGAGGGGCGCGGCGGCGGCGACGGGCGGGAACTTGGTGAAGTCCTGCTGGTCGGAGGTGGACTGCATGGCGAGGCGGGAGAGGATCGCGAAGTCCTGGCGCATCGCGCCGGAGGAGCAGTTCTCGACGACGAGGCCCGGGTGGCGGTCGAGGAGGCCGTCGAGCCAGGCGAGGTGGGCGCGGTTGTGCTCCAGGAGGCCGTCGCCGACGCTCTGCGCGTTCCGGTCGGTGCCGGGGCCGGGGTTGATGTTGTAGTCGAACTTGAAGAAGCCGATGCCGAACTCGGTGACGAGGCGGTCGACGACGCCGTCGAGGTGCGCGACGGCTGCGGGGTGGCGCAGGTCGAGGTGGTAGCGGTGGTGCTCGACGATGCGGCGGCCGTGGCGCTGGAGGAACGCGTCCGCCGGGAGGGTGTCGGCGATGGGGCTGCGGACGCCGACGACCTCGGGTTCGAGCCACAGGCCGGGGGTCATCCCGGCGTCGCGGACGGCGTCGATGACCTCGCCGAGGCCGCCGGGGAAGCGGGTGGTCGAGGGCTTCCATTCGCCGACGGTGGGCCACCAGTCGCCGGAGTCGTCGTACCAGCCCGCGTCGATGCAGAAGATCTCGGCGCCGATGTCGCCGGCGGCCTTGATGAGCGGGAGGAGCTTCTCGGTGGTGGGGTCGCCGAGGAGGGTGTTCATGTAGTCGTTGAAGACCACGGGCATCGCGGCGTTGTCGGGGTGGGGGCGGCGGGCGGCGCGGCGGAAGTCGGTGAGGGCGCCGACGGCGTCCTCGAAGTCGTCCCCGGCGGCGAACGTGACGGGGACGGTGGTGAAGGCGTCGCCGGGTTCGAGGCGGCGGGTCCAGGAGGCGTCGGCGTCGGTGGGTCCGGAGAGCGAGAAGTAGCCGCCTTCGACGTCCTCGCCGATCTCCCAGCGCCAGGCGCCGTTGTGCTCGATCTGCCAGGTCAGGGCGAGGCGGGCGGCCTCGGACTCGACGCCGCCGACGGGGAGGTGGTGGCCGGTGGACCAGGTGCCGTCGGAGGTGGCCGACCAGTTGCCGCGCGGGTTCTGGTTGGTGAGTTCGGAGGCGAGTTCGGGGAACTCGCGGCCGCGGAGGGACTCGACGGCCCAGCGGCCTTCGCCGAGCCAGTCGCCGACGCCGTGCAGGCGCCGCCAGGAGTCGAACTCCCCCGCCGCGGGGGCGGTGAAGCCCATGGTCCAGGAGGCGGCCGAGCGCAGGACGACGGGGACGTCGACGGCGCGGACCTCCAGGCGGGCGCGGATGGCGGCGCCGGCGCCGTCGAGGAGTTCGAGGATCGTGGCGGTCTCGACGCCGTCGCCGGTCTGGCGGATGACGAGGCGGCGGCCGCCTGCGACGGCCTCCTCGGTGTGGGAGGCGTGGCGGAGGAGGGTGCCGAGTTCGGTGTGGGCGAGGCGGTCGGAGGAGGGCAGGTGGCCGCGGTCGGTCGTGAGGACCTCGGCGACGGGCACGGGGTGGACGGGGAGGTCCCGGCCGTCCCTGACGATCCCGGCGACGCGCACCGGGGCGTCCTCGCCCCACTCGAACCGGAGCGCGAGTCGGTCACTGCCCCAAGCGAACTGTTCGGCCACGGTGCCCCTTGTCCCTGTGATCTGATCAGATGGCCGAGGTCCGGCGATCTGATATCGATTTCACTCGGTACCCTAGCCGGATCTGATATCGATTTCAAATCTCGTCTTGAAATCGTTATCAAAGTTGGGTACGGTCAGGCTCGGATCTAAGGATCGACCCCTGTCAATGACGACGAGAGGACCGAACAATGAGGAGACCGATGGCAACTGTCGCTGCCGCAGCGGTCGCCGCGACGGCCGTGACCGGCCTCGGCGGCGCACCAGCCAGCGCCCAGGACACCGAGGTGCTCGCTGTGGACTTCGCCGAGCGCACCGGCGAGTTCCGCGGCGGCGCGTCCGGCACCCTGTACGGGTTCGGCGACGAGGGCGCGCCGACCCAGGCGGTGATCAACGGCGCGCACATCACGAACTCGTCGCAGAAGGCCCCCTACGGCACCCAGCACCCCTCGGGCGACGCGATCAAGATCGAGGACGGCTTCTTCGACAAGCACGGCGAGGACCTGTACATCTACGTGCAGGACTACTACCCGGACTGGTCGTACAACGGCGGGAAGCGCCCCGGCGACGACCGCACGTACAACCAGGAGGACGGCACCTACACCGAGGCGCCCAACGGGGTCTGGGACTTCCTGGAGGTCACCGAGTTCGTGGCCGAGGCGGTCGCCACCGACTCCGACCGGCCGCAGGACTACGTCTTCATCCCGTACAACGAGCCCGACGGCGGCAACTGGTACCCGGACTGGGCGAACCAGAAGGACCGGTTCCTCGCCGACTGGCAGGCCACGTACGACAAGATCCAGGAGGTCTGGGAGCGCCACGGCTTGGGCCACGCCCGCATCGGCGGGCCCGGCGACACCCGCTGGCAGCCCGAGCGCAGCGCCGACATCCTCCAGTTCGCCAAGGACAACGGGTCGCTGCCGGACATCTTCATCTGGCATGAGCTGGGCATCAACAACCTGGCGTCGTACCGGCAGAACTTCGCCGACTACCGCGCTTTGGAGCAGGAGCTGGGGATCGACCCGATCCCGGTGAACATCACCGAGTACGGGATGCTCCGCGACATGGGCGTGCCCGGGCAGCTGATCCAGTGGTTCGCGATGTTCGAGGACACCAAGGTCGACGCGCAGGTCGCGTACTGGAACTACGCGGGCAACCTCTCCGACAACTCGGCCCGCCCCAACGGCGCGAACGCCGGCTGGTGGATGTTCAAGTGGTACGGCGACCTCGCCGGGTCCGAGACGGTGGCGGTCACGCCCCCTGAGCTGAACGCGGTCGACTCGCTCCAGGGCATCGGCGCGATCGACGAGGCGAACCGGCGGGCCACGGTCCTGTTCGGCGGCACCGACGCCGACGTCACGCTCGACCTGAGCGGGCTCGACAAGTCGATCTTCGGCAGCAGAGTGGACGTCGAGGTCCGCGAGGTCGCCCTCAACGGCGCCGAGGGCCTGACGGACACGCCGCGCGTGATCGCCGCCGCGAACGGCGTCAAGCTCACGGACGGCAGGCTCGACCTCGACGTGTCGGTGTACGACCGGTACGCCGGGTACCAGGTGATCATCACCCCGGACGGCGCCCGCGACGTCGAGGCCGACGCCCAGGCGCAGGCCTGGACCGCGTCGATCGAGGCCGAGGACATGGCCCTCACCGACGCCACCGTGTACACCCAGGACCCGCAGTCCAACGGCGGCTGGAAGTTCCTGGCCTCCGGCGGGCAGGACGTCGGCTCGTTCAACAAGGCGACCTCGCGCGCCGAATGGACCGTGGACGTCCCCGAGGACGGGGTCTACCGGCTCCAGGTCATCGGCGGCGCCCCCGGCGTCCCGGGCCGCCACGCGCTGTTCGTCGACGACGCCGCGGCCGGCACGGCCCAGTACGCGGCCGACCTGGCGCTGAACGCGAACAGCCGCTGGCAGTACCGCGGCAGTGCCGAGGTCCTCGTGGAGCTCACCGCCGGAGAGCACCTCCTCTCCATCCGCTCCAGCGGAGACGGCACGACCCTACTCCCGAACTCCGACATCACCCTCGACAAGGCGTCGCTGACCTCGGTCGCCACCGAGTCCACCGTGTACCCGGCCTCGACGTTCCGCCTCGAAGAGGGCGCGGTACTGAACTGGGCGAACGGGAACGACCGCGGCTCGGCGAAACTCGCCGGGGACGACCGCGCCGACCTGTACGCGAACGCGATGGAGACCGGCTACTACGACCTCGCCGTCGACTGGGCGTCCGCGAAGGCGTCCTCGCTCGAACTGGTCGTCAACGGCGAAGCCGCCGTGGAGTTGACCGCGGACCGCAAGGGCCGCTGGCACTCCAGCGCCACCGTGCACCTCGTCGAGGGCATCAACGAGATCGAGATCCGCTCCCCCGAGGGCGCGACCGTGCAGTCGCTGACGACGGTGCGGAACCGGGCCGCCGACGAGGCGGCCGTGTCGATCGAGGCCGAGGACGCGGTCCTGCTCGGTTCGGCCGCGGTCACGAACCTCGCCGACTCGACCGGGTCGAACGCCTCCGGCATGGCCTACGTCGGCTGGGTCGGCAACGGCGCTCAGAATGCCGTCGAACTCCCCCGCGACGGCTTCGCCGCCCCGGGCGACTACACCGTGACCGTGTTCTACGCCAACGCCGAGACCTCCGGGCACCACGACTACAACCCGCAGGTCGTCGACCGCCTCCTCCAGGCGACCGAGGGCGGCGCGGAGGTCGGCCACGCCTACTTCCGCTACACCTACTCGTGGGACAGCTTCTCCCAGCGGTCCCTCCCGGTCACGCTGGCGACGGCGGACCAGCCCCTGCGCCTCGGCAACCCCGACGCGTGGGCGCCGAACATCGACCGCGTCGTCATCTCCCCCAGGGTGATCGGCGACCCGGTCACCGAACGCCGCTAACAACACGACAACAGGGCCCCGGGCTCGGTCGAGTCCGGGGCCCTCCTATGTCGCAGCTCACGCGACCGGGACTTGACCTTGACATAGGTGTCAAGGTTGGAGGCTTCTGGTCATGACCACCACCGACACCCGCACCGAAGCCCAAGCGGCCCAGAAGCTTCCGATCTCGCCCCTGCTGGCCCTGACCACGGCCGCGTTCATGGCGATCCTGACCGAGGCGCTGCCCGCCGGGGTCCTGCCCGAGATGGCCGCGAGCCTGTCGGTGAGCGAGGCCGCCGCCGGGCAGACCCTGACGGTCTACGCCATCGCCACCGGCGTCTCCGCGTTCCCGGTCATGGCCGCCACCGCGGCCTGGCCGAGGCGGCGGCTCCTGCTCGCGGCGGCCCTGACGTTCGCGGTCGCGAACCTGGTCACCGCCGTCTCGGACTCCTACGCGCTCACCATGGTCCTGCGCCTCGCCGCGGGCGTCGCCGCCGCGGTCGTGTGGGCTGAACTCGTCGCCTACGCCCGCCGCCTCGCCCCGCCGCACCTCCAGGGGCGCGCGATCGCGCTGACCATGGCGGGCGTGCCGCTGGCCCTGTCGCTCGGCATCCCGTTGGGGACGCTCCTCGGGGACCTCCTGGGCTGGCGCCTCACGTTCGGCCTGGTCGCCGCAGTCTCGGTGCTCCTGGCGGTCTGGATCCGCGCCTCGGTCCCGGAGTTCCCCGGACGCCGGGCGGGCCGCCGCGAACCGATCCTCGCCGCACTGCGCCTACCGGGCGTCGTCCCGGTCCTGTTCACCGTGGCCGCCTACGTCCTCGCCCACAACATCCTCTACACGTACATCGCGACCTTCCTGCACGACAAAGGCATGGGCGCACTCCGCGAAGAGGTGCTGCTCGTCTTCGGGATCGCGTCGGCGGCGAGCATCGTCGTGACCGGGGCCCTAGTGGACCGGCGGCTGCGTCTGCTCACGATCCTGAGCGCGGTCCTGTTCCTGGTCGCGGCCGCGGTGCTGACGGTCCTCGCGGACGAGCCGGGCCCGCTGTTCCTCGCGGTCGTCCTGTGGGGCCTGGGCTGGGGCGGCGTGCCGACCCTCCTCCAGACCGCGGTCAACGACGCGGGCGGCGACCGCGGCCAGGCCCTGCTGGTCACGACCTGGAACTCCTCGATGGCCGCGGGCGGCGCGGCCGGCGGCCTCATGCTCAGCCTGCTCGGCGCCTCCTCGTTCCCCTGGGGCGTCCTGGCGCTCATGGCCCCGGTCGCGGCAGTCGTGCTCAGCGCCCGCGCCCACGGGTTCCCGGCCAAACGGCCCGGACTGGAGCGGTGACGCGGTCGGGCCCCGGCCACCGGGGCCCGACTCAGGCGGCCTTGCGGTCGAAGCCGGTGGCGGCGTTGACTATCAGGATCGCGAATGCGCAGGCCGCGGGTGTGAAGAGGGCGAGGTTGGGGCCGACGACCGGGAGTTGGGCCGAGCCGTAGGCGAGGAAGGCCAGCGCGAGCCAGGCGATCGGGGCCTGGGGGCGCAGGGCCGCGGCGCGGAGGGCTGCGGTGAGGACGGCCAGCGTGGGGCCCTCCGCCCCGGCCAGTGATGCGGAAGCGACGGCGATGAGGGCGGCCAGGATCAGGGCGGCGGCGATGGTGATGGCGGCGAAGGCGGCGTCGCCGGCGCCGTAGAGGACCGCGTTGTAGGCCAGGAGGAGGCCGAGGGCGCCGGCGCCGGTCCAGATGCGCCACAGGCGGAGGCCTTGGGTCCAGGCGCGCCAGAACGTGGTGAGGGGCGCGCCCGGGTAGCCGTCGGTCGCGAAGTCCCTCATGCACTTCAGGGCCGCGTACAGGCCGGGCCCGGCCGGGAGGGCGGCGAGGGCGCCGAGCCAGATGCCGAGGTGGGACAGGCCGATGGCGTGGTCGACGGCGGCGAACGGGAGGGCCGTGGCGAGGAGCTGGACCGAGGTGGCGAACCACCAGAAGACGGCGAGGAGGACGCGGGAGAGGCGCGAGTCGTAGGCGAGCCAGGAGGTCATCCCTTCACCGCCCCGATGGACATGCCCTTGATGAAGTAGCGCTGGAACGCGGCGAAGAGGACCACCGAGGGGACGATCGCGAGGATCGCGCCGGTGTAGATGAGCTCCCACTGCGAGGTGAGGAGGCCGACCATGCGGCTGAGGGCGACGTTGATCGTCCCGGCCGAGGAGGCGTCGAGGAAGACGAGTGGGATGAAGAAGTCGTTCCACAGGCTCAGGGCCTGGATGATCACGAACGCGGAGGTGACCGGCAGAAGCATGGGGAAGACGATGGACCAGAAGGTGCGGAGCTTGCCGGCGCCGTCGACTTCGGCGGCCTCTTCGACTTCGCGCGGGACGCCCTTGATGAAGGAGCAGTACAGGAGGATGCCGAAGGAGGCCGCGCCGCCGAGGTGGACGAGGATGACGCTCGTCAGGGTGCTGTAGAGGCCGAGCTGGTTCATGGAGGAGACGAGCGGGATCATGCGGACCTGGAAGGGGATCATGAGCCCGGCGATGAACAGCAGGTAGATCCACCGGGAGGAGCGCCCGCCGAGGCGTTCGATGCCCCAGGCGGCCATGGGGACGATCGCCAGGAGCAGGATCAGGGTCCCGCCGGTGATGACGAGGGTGTTGAGCAGGGCCTCGCCGTAGTCGGTGGTCTGGAACAGGCGCACGTAGTTCTCGAAGCTGAAGCCGGAGGGGAGCCCCATGGGGTCCTTGGTGATCTCGGCGTAGCTGCGGAAGGAGTTGAGCAGCGCGTAGAGGACCGGGAACGAGACGGCGAGGACGAGGACCGACAGGACGGCCATGACGACGACCTCGCCTGCGGTGAGGCGGCGCCGCTCGCGGCGGCGGGTGCGTGCGCTCATGCCTGGACCTCCCTGCTGCGCATGTACTTGTTGGCGAGGACGGTGGTCGCCAGGACGACGATGAAGAGGACGATGGCGGCCGCGGAGCCGTATCCGGCGCGGTACTCGCCGAAGCCGACCTTGTAGATGAAGAACGCCATGGTCTCGGAGACGAACCCGGGGCCGCCCGCGGTGAGGACCATGACCTGGTCGAAGATCGTCCACCCGGCGATCATCATGAGCGTCATGTTGACGGTGACGGCGCCGGCGAGCATGGGCCAGGTGACGTAGCGGAAGACCTGGCCGCGGGAGGCGCCGTCGATCCTGGCGGCCTCGACGAGGTCCTGCGGGACCGACTGGAGGTTCGCCAGGTAGATGAGGGTGGTGTTGCCGCCGAGGGTGAAGCAGATGATGAACAGCAGGACGCCGACGACGATGTCGTTGTCGCCCAGCCAGTCCATGGCCGCGTCGTCGAAGCCGAGGTCGCGCAGGACCGTGTTGACGGCCCCGAAGTTGAAGTTGAGCATGTACTTCCAGATCGTGGCGGCGATGAAGCCGCTGACGAGCGCGGGGAGGTACACGATGGTGCGGAAGAACCCCTGGGCGTGGTGGAGCTTGTCGAGCATGAGCGCGACGCCGAGGGCGACCGCGTTGACGACGACCGCCGAACCCAGGCCGAGGATGAGCGTGTTCTTGGTGGCGTTCCAGAACCGGTCGCTGGTGAGGATGTCCTGGTAGTTCGCGAAGCCGACGTACTCGTAGGCGGGGTTGATGCCGTCCCAGTCGGTGAGGCTCAGCTGGATCGACTGGATGGACGGGGCGATCACCATGAGCACGTAGACGATCAGTGCGGGCGCGATGAACAGGAGCATCACGGCCCGGTGGCGGGTGAGGCGCCGGTCGGGAGCGGGCCGGGCCCGGCCGCCGCGGACGGCGGCCGGGCGTTCGGCGGTCTGGACGGTCACTCGTTCTCCGCCTGGTTGTCGAACTCCTCCTGGGCCTTCGCGATGCACTCGTCGATGGTCGTCTGGCCGTCCTGCATCTCGATGCGCGCCTGGCGGAAGAAGGTGTGGAAGGTGCTGAAGCCGGCCCACGTGGTCTCGTTCGCGAACCAGTTGAGGGACGGGTTGGCGAGGAGTGCGAAGTAGTCCTCGGCGCCGGGGATGGTGGAGTTGCGCACGACCTCGTCGCTGGCCTTGATGTTGGGGGCGATCATGCCGGTCTCCTCCATGAGGTCGCAGGCCTCGACGGAGAAGTAGAACTCCAGGAACTCGACGGCGGCGTCGTACTGCTTGCCGTCCTCCTGGGCCTGCGCGGAGATCGCGAAGCCGGAGGCGGTGTCGCCGTTGACGGAGTTCTTGAGGACGTTGAGCTTCCCGTCGTCGGCGGGCAGGTAGAAGATCCCGGCGTTGAAGTCGGGGTCGACCTTGTTGACGTCGTTGAGGCGCCCGATGCCGGCCGAGGAGGTGGCCATGACGGCCTGGCGGTTGACCAGGAGCGTCGTGGTCTGGGCGTCCTGCGTGGACTGCCAGCCTTCGAGGACGTACTCGTCGGTGATGTCCTTGAGGCGCTGGAGGGGTTCGCGGAGGTCGGCGAGGGAGGCGTCGCCGGCGCGGACGGCGTTCCAGAAGCCGCCGGCCTCGCTGTACTGGGCGAAGGTGGGGGCGGCGAGGGGCTTCCACAGCTGGTCGGAGGGCCAGATCTCGCCGGCGGCGGTGGCGAGGGGGGCGTCGCCGTTGGCCTTGATCGCGTCGAGGAGGGCGATGAACTCGGCGTAGGTGGTGGGGACGGCGAGGGAGTGCTCGGCGAAGTAGTCCTTGTCGTAGACCATGTTGAAGCCGAGTTCGCCGTTGAGGGCGGTGGTGGGGACGATGTACACGTCGCCGTCCTCGACGGGGGCGTAGACCTCGTCGTTGAGCAGGTCGGTGACCGAGGCGGGGATGGGGGCGAGCTTCCCGGCCTCCAGGTAGGTGAGGGTGTCGCGCATGTCGACCAGGGCGGGCCAGTTCCCGGTGGCGTCCATGGTCTTCATGGCGGTCGGGTAGTCGGTGCCGGCCGGGAGGGGTTCGAGTTCGACGATCGCGGTGGCGCTCTTGGCGTTGAAGGCGTCGGCGACGCCCTTCGCGACCGAGTTCCAGGTCTCGTCGCCGGTGGCGTACAGGAACCGGATGGCGGTCTTGCCGCCGGTCGTGCCGCCTGAGGTGCCGCACGCGGTCAGCGCGAACGGGACGGCGGCCGCGATCGAGAGACCCCCGGCGGACTGCATGAGCGAACGGCGTGAGAGTCCCCGCGTCGGCATCGAACCGGCCGACGAACGCGCCCTTGCGTTTCGCATGTCTTCTCCTTCAGCGGTGAGAGGCTGTCGGGCATCGTATAGATACCGCTATCTGTGATGCTAGGGGCGAGGGCCCGCGAACACAAGCCGACTTTGCCGAATCGTTACCGTTCTCGGTCGCTTGGATTGCCTGGCATTGGATGTGTGCAGGTCAGCGGCGGAGCGGAGGTGCCGAGTGGGCGCTCGCGGGCGAGGCTCGACAAGTGAGGGTTCGGCTTCTATGGTAGAAACCGATAACTGTTCTTCATGAACCGAAGGAGCCCTCCGGTGGCCGATCGTCTGCCCGCGCTGTTCGCCATGGACCCCGTCCACCTGCCCGGGCTCTTCCCCGCGCCGCTCATGCGCCGGCTCCGGGCGGTGCTCGACATCGACCCGTCCCTCATCGCCGAGCGGTACGAGGACTTCGGGCCGCTCGCCGACGCGGAGGTCATCGTCTCCGGTTGGGGCGCACCGAAACTCGACGCCGCCGTCCTCGGCCGGGCGCCGCGCCTGCACACGGTGCTGCACGCGGCCGGCTCGGTGAAGCCGCTCGTGGCCGACGCCGGGTGGGAGCGCCTGGCGGTCTCCTCGGCGGCCGACGCGAACGCGCTGCCGGTGGCCGAGTACGCGCTGGCCGCGATCCTCCTGGCGGGCAAGGGGATCTTCGAACTGCGCGAGGCGTTCCGGGCCGAGAGGTCCTTCGAGCTGGGCTACATCCACCCCGCGGTCGGGAACTTCGGCCGGACCGTGGGCGTGGTCGGGGCCTCCCGGATCGGGCGGCGCGTGCTGGAACTGCTGCGGCCCTTCGACTTCCGCGTGCTGCTGGCCGACCCGTACGTGGACGCGGCCGAGGACCTGGGCGCCGAGCTGGTGGACCTGGACCGGCTCGTGGCCGAGGCCGACATCGTCAGCCTCCACGCCCCCGACCTGGCCGAGACCGCCGGGCTGTTGAACGCCGAGCGACTCGCGGCGCTCAAGGACGGCGCGGTCGTGATCAACACGGCCCGAGGGCGACTCGTGGACACCGGTGCACTGATCAGGGAGCTCGCGACCGGGCGGATCTCGGCGGTCCTCGACGTCACCGAACCCGAACCGCTGCCGCAGGACTCGCCGCTGTTCACGCTGCCGAACGTGTTCCTCACCCCGCACGTCGCGGGCTCCCAGGGGAACGAGCTGGCCCGCATGGGACTGTACATCGTGGAGGAGGCCGAGCGCCTCGCCGCGGGCCGCCCGCTCGCGCACCGCGTCGACGGCGACCTACGCTGGCGCCAGGCCTGACACGACGATGCGGAGATGAACCGGTGCCCAAGCGGAACGACCCGGGGAGGCGCCCCACGCTGGCCGACGTGGCCGAGCGCGCGGGCGTCTCGGCCATGACCGTCTCCCGGGTCATCGCCGGGAACTACCCGGTGGCGCCGCCGACCCGCTCGAAGGTCCTGCGGGCCATGCGCGACCTCGACTACGTCGTCAACGCGCACGCCCGGGCCCTCGCCGGGGCGACCACCAAGACCGTGGCGCTGGTCCTCGACGACGCGACCGGGCCGTTCTTCGCGTTCATCGCCCGCGGCGTCGAGCAGCAGGCGACCTCCGAAGGGCGCCTGTGCCTGTTGTGCACCACCCATGGCGACCCCGAGCGCGAACTCGCCGTCGTGGAGCTGCTGCGCGAGCAGCGCGCCGAGGCCGTGATCCTCGTCGGCGGCGCCCAGGACTCCGAGACGTACACCGAGCGGATGTCCGCTTTCGCGCGGTCCCTGGACAAGTCGGGGTCGCGCCTGGTCCTGTGCGGGCGCCCCTCCCCCGGGCCCGACGTGCCCGCCACCGTGGTCGAGTACGACAACGAGGGCGGCGCGTACGCCATGACCGCGTACCTCCTCGCCAACGGGCACCGCAGGATCGCGTACGTGGGCCGCGAGATCGGGCTGTCCACGACCGACGAGCGCATCGCCGGGTTCCGCCGGGCGCACGCCGACCACGGTGTGGCCCTGGACGAGTCGCTGATCCGGCCCGGCACGTTCTCGCGCGAGTCCGGCGCCGCCGCCACCGAGGCGCTGTGGGCCGAGCGGACCGACGTCACGGCGGTCTTCGCGGCCACCGACATGGTCGCGGCCGGGGTGCTCAAGGCGCTGCGGGGGCGCGGTGTGCGCGTGCCCGAGGACGTCTCGGTCGTCGGCTTCGACGACATCCCCCTCGCCTCGGACCTGACGCCGGCGCTGACGACGGTGCACGTGCCGCACGAGCAGCTGGGCCGCGAGGCCGTCAGATTGGCGCTCCACAGGGGACCGGACCAGGACGACCGGGTCGTCCTCGGCACGCACATCGTCATCAGGGAGTCGGCGGCGCCGCTGCGCCCCTGAGGCACGGGCCTATGATCGGGCGGGTCGAGGAAAGGAACCGTTTTGGGCTGGTATTTCGGAGTGCTCAAGAACTACGCGGGATTCTCCGGGCGGGCGCGCCGCCGGGAGTACTGGATGTTCGTGTTCTACCACGTGGCGGCCATGCTGGTGCTGTGGCTGCTCACGATGGCGCTGTCGCTCCCGTTCCGGGACTCCATCGACGGCGACGGCGGCGCGGTCCTGGTGCTCCCGCTGCTCCTGTACTACGTGGGGACGATCGTCCCGGCGATCGCGGTCGGGGTGCGGCGCCTGCACGACGCGGACAAGTCCGGGGTGTGGCTGCTCATGGCGCTCATCCCCGGCGGGGTCGGCGCGATCATCATGATCGTGTTCTTCTCCCAGGAGGGCGACCGGCACCCGAACCGGTACGGACCCGATCCGAAAGCGCCCCAAGGGCACTACCCGCCGCCGTACCCGCAGCGGCCCGTCCATCAGCAGCCGGTGCAGTTCCCGCAGCCCGCGCCGTACCAGCAGCAGCCCGGTCCGCGGAACCCCGGTTACCGGGTGGAGTAGTCCGGACACGGGGCTCGATAGGCTTCCCGTCATGAACGTGACGATGGCCCTCGATCTCGGCGGCACGAAGGTGGAGGCCGCGCTCGTGCGCGAGGACGGCTCGGTGGTCGAGGGGACCCGGTCGCGCGCGACCACCGGCGCGGCCGCGGCCGCCGACCGGGGCGCCGCCGAGCAGGCGATCGAGCAGGTCGTGCGCCACTGCACGGCCGCACCGGAGTGGTCCGGGGTCGAGGCGGCCGGGATCGGCTCGGCCGGGCCGGTGGACCTGGCCGCGGGCGCGATCGCGCCGATCAACCTCCCCTCGCTCAGGGGCTTCGGGATCGTGGACTTCGTCAGGGGCCTCACCGGCCTGGAGCGGGTCGTGCTGCGACTGGACGGGACGTGCATCGCACTGGCGGAGTCGTGGCTGGGTGCGGCGCGCGGGACCCGGAACGCCCTGGTCATGGTCGTCTCGACGGGCGTGGGCGGCGGCGTGGTGAGCGACGGTCGGCTGGTGGCCGGGAG
Source organism: Glycomyces dulcitolivorans (assembly GCF_003265355.1). Lineage (GTDB taxonomy): Bacteria > Actinomycetota > Actinomycetes > Mycobacteriales > Micromonosporaceae > Glycomyces > Glycomyces dulcitolivorans. The sequence goes on from NZ_QFRW01000318.1 coordinate 17,373, forward strand.
CGGCGGGAACGCGGGCCACATCGGGCAGGTGGTCGTGGACCGGGTCGAGGGCGCCGCGGCGGCCGCGACCGTCGAGGGCATCGCCTCGGGACCGAACACCGTGCGGTGGGCGCAGTCCAAGGGCTGGGAGGGCTCGACCGGTGAGGACCTGGCGGCCGATTACGCTGCGGGCGTGCCGATCGCGACGGACGCGGTGCGTCGGTCGGCGCGGGCGGTCGGGCTGGGCCTGGTGAACGCCGCGACGCTCCTCGACCTGGAGATCGCCGTGATCGGCGGCGGGTTCTCGTTCGTGGCCGACCACTACCCCGAACTGGTGGCCGCGGCCGTGCGCGAGCACGCGGTGAACGCGTACGCGGCGGACCTGAAGGTGGTGCGCGCCGAACTCGGCGGCGACGCCCCGCTGATCGGCGCGGCGGCACTCGTCCACCGCGCCGACCTGCTCTAGGCCGTGTAGAGCGCCAAGGCGAGGGCGGCCAGCGCCAGGAGGTTCGCGACGCCGCGGACGTGGTTCCACTTGATCCAGGTCGCCTCGACCTCGGCGCGCAGCGCGGCGGGGTCGGCGATCGCGGCCGGGTCCCCGGCGGCTTCGAGCCTGTCGTTGAGCGGCACGTTCTTGGCCATCGTCCCGATGAAGCTCACCAGGTTGAAGACCAGTCCGGCGATCGTCCACGGCAGCGCCGACCTGTCGTCCACGAAGAAGCCGATGACGACCGCGAGGAGCGAGAACGCGACCGAGCCGAGGAACGCGGTCATGAAGCGGCCGTTGATGATCACCCGGTTGATGTGCTGGAGCGCGGCGACCCAGGAGCGGTCGTCGAGGATCTGTATCCCGGGCATCACCGAGTACGAGTACCCGGTGAACAGCCCGGCCATGAGCCCGGCGCTGAGCAGGGCCGCGAACAGGGCGACGAGGTGGAGCAGTTCCATGGCGGGGCCTTTCGTCGGGTCAGGAGAGGGGCATCACGCGGGCGATGCGGATCGAGCCGCCGCCTCCGGCCGCCGGGTAGGCGGCGCTGCCGTCAGGATAGGCCTTGAACGCCTGGTAGGCGTGGTCCGGCACGTCGATGTCGAACCCCTCCCCCGCGGCGTCGCCGGAGTCGGCGCTGTAGACCTGCGCGCGCATGCCGTCCCCTGAGGCCCAGGCGAGGAGCATGTGCGCGTCGCCGTAGCCGACGAGGTGCGGGTGGTCGGTGTCGGCCCCGGTTTCCACTGTGGAGTCGGAGGGGCCGTCGGTGAAGTGCTCCAGGCGGGCCTGTCCGCCCTGGCTCCAGGCGGTCCAGTAGCCGCCGTCTGCGGCGGTCACGAGGTCGCCGCCGAAGAGGGTCCCGTCGCAGGTCCCGTCGGCCACGGTCGTGTAGGCGGGGACGGCGATGCGGCACTGGTTGTCGGTGGCGCACACCATCCCGAACTCGTCGCGGTCGGCGTTCCAGGCGATGCGGGTGGTCCAGGAGTGGCTGCACCCCACGGCGAACGAGTCGGCGTGGTCGGCGAGGTTGCCGTCGGCGTCGACGACCTGCATGCGGTCGCCCTGGTGGATGTCGACGCAGCCGCCGTTGGCGACGGTGATCGCGACGCCGAAGTAGGCGGCGGTGTTCGCGCCGTCGGAGGCGAGGCGCCCGTGGTGCTGGTACCACCACACGAAGCGGGCGCCGTCGTCGTAGCCGTCGAGGCCGTCGCCGAGGTTGGTCACCTGCCGCTCCCACACCTGGGCGCCGGCGTTGTCGAAGCGGACCATGTGCATGGTCGCGCAGGGACTGGAGGAGCCGCCGCACAGCGGGCCGTCGCCGCAGGCGCCTTCGCGGGTGACCAGGACGGTGACGCCGTCCTCGTCGGCGATGACGTCCTGGAGGTCGATGCCCTCCAGCTCGACCTGGTCCCCTTCGATCTGGTCGTCGCAGTCGAGGCGGGCGAGGTGGATCTGGTCGTCGGTGCCGTCCCAGGCGAGCCAGGAGCGGCCGGTCGGGGTGGCGGCGATGGCCGCCGGGAGCGGGTCGGTGTCGCCTTCGCCGCCGTTGCCGATGACGTCGGCGTCGACTTCGGTGACCGTGACTTCGGGGCTGGGGCCCGCGGTCCGGTTGCACATGCCGTCGTCGTTGGGGACGGCGCTGGCCTGGAGTTCGGCCGGGCCGCCGTCGGAGGCGGCCTCGCCCCCTTCGGTTTCGAGTGCGGACTCCGATGTGGAGGCGAGCTCGGGCACGGTGTTGCGCTCGGGCTGGTCCGCGGTGAGCGTGATGGCCGCGGCGATAGTGCTGGCCGCGGTGATCCCGACCGCGGCGCCCGCCACGATGAGGAGTCGCCGCCAGTGCTCCATTCCGGGCAGCCGGTGACTGCGAATGCTTTCGCGGGGTGAAGGTCTACTCATTGCCGGTTTCGTCCTTCAAACGGCCGCAGCCCCGCGCATGAGGGGCGGCGGTAAAGGGTCGTGCCCCGACCCTACTGACCGCCGCGTGTCGACTGTGCACACCCCCGGCCCCGGCGCGCCGGAATCGGTTCACCGGGACGTCTGCTACGCCGTGGTAACCTGGCGCAAGCCCTGGTTATAACGAGCGTCATAGGCCCGGTCGGGCCGGTGGGAGGAGCGCGGATGTCCGGCGAGGACCTCGAACTGCGCCGCAAGGCGGTCGCCGAGCTCGGCGGCGAGCTGCGGTCGCTCATGGAGACGGTCGCGCGCACCGAGACTCCCACGGAGGTGCTCCAAGAGCTCGCGGGCGAGGTCCAGCGCCTCGAAGCGCGGTTCACCGGGCACCGCCGCGAGCGCTCCGAGATCCCGAGTGTCGACGTCTTCCCGTTCGGGCTGCGCATGTACAGCCCCGCGACCGGGCACGGCAGCGCGTTCGCGCCGCCCCTCGAAATCGAGGAGGTCGAGGACGGCCTTGTCGGCCGCTGCACGATGGGGGTCGCCCACGAGGGCCCGCCCGGGTTCGCGCACGGCGGCATGAGCGCGATGCTCCTGGACGAGCTCATGGGCTGGGCGTGCGCCGCGAAGGGCCTGCCCGCCATGACGATCGCCCTCGACGTGCGCTACCAGCGGCCTGTCCCGGTCGAGATGCCGCTGCTCATGCGCGCCCGCGTCACCGGCATCGAGGGCCGCAAGATCACCGTCTCCGGCTCGGTCGTCCCCGAGGACGACCCGGACACGGTCCTCGTCGCGGCCGAGGGCCGCTTCGTGGCCCCCGACCTCGACCGCGCCCGGTCGCTGTTCCCTGGCGCGAAGGGCTACCAGAACTAGGCCTCAGCCGTTGAGGCCCTTGGCCAGACCGAGCCCCTTTGAAAGAAAGCTGATCGACTCGTCGATCGCGGGCAGGCGCGGCGGGTGGTTGAGGTGGCCGTGGGTCATGCCGAGCGCCAGGTAGGACTCGACGGGGACGCCGAGGTCGGCGAGCTGGCGTTCGAGGAGCTCGGCCGAGGCGCGCAGGTCGTCGTACTCGGAGACGACGATCCGGGTCGGCGGCAGGCCGTCGAGGCGGGCCGCGCCGGGGAGGGCGTCGGCGGGGACGTCGCTGATGCGGCCCACGTAGTTGCGGACCATGTCCTCGACGCTCGCGGTGTCGAACCGGGCCGGGATCTCGGCCATCTCCGGGTACAGGCTCCAGTCGAGCGCCGGGTTCGGGTAGTGCGCGAACGGATAGGCCAGCAGCAGCGCCTCGGCCGGGCGCGGGCCGGTGTCCCTGGCGCGCAAGGCGGTCGAGATCGCCAGCGCGGCCCCGGCGCTCGCGCCGCCGATGCCGACGGGTGCGGCGGCGAACTCGTCGAGTCCGGTGAGCCAGGTCCAGGCGGCGTGGACGTCGTCGATCGGGACGGGGTAGAGGACGTGCTCGCCGTCGGCGAGGCGGTAGTCCACGGAGACGACGTAGGCGCCGGCGCGGCGGGCGAGTTCGGCCGCGACGATGTGGCCTTCGGGCATGTCGAGGTCGCCGTGGCGGAAGCCGCCGCCGTGGACCCAGAGGATCGCGCCGGCAAGGTCGCCTTCGGGCCGGTAGGTACGGACCGGGACGGGACCGTGCGGGCCGGGGACCGCGGTGTCCGCGACGGCGAGGCCGGTGGTGTCCCAGTCCGGGTCGTACGGGTCGGCGGTGCCGCTGAAGATGGCGGTGAAGTACTCGTGGACCGGCATGGAACCTCCTGCGACATCGAAGACGGGAACAGTCTCCCGCAATGCGGCAATCGCTTCCACACCGGTCCGGACCGCGGCGGCTACCAGGCGATGGGGCCGAGGCGGTCGGTGAAGGTGCCGGTGGGGCCGTCGGGGTCGAGGGTGGCGAGGCGGATGAACGGGTCGGTGCCCTCGGTGACGGTGAGCTGGCCGCGGTGCTGGTTCATGTCGGTGGCGGCGAACTTCCCGGTCGAGGTCTCGCCGGGGGTGGTGACGTTGAACTTGATGTCGGGGAACGCCTGCGCGTAGCGGACGGTGAGCATGTTCAGGGCGGCTTTCGATGTGGTGTAGGCGAGTTCGTGCATCTGGGAGACGGCCTGGGTCGGGTCGGTGACGACCGCGAACGAGCCGGCGGCGCTGGAGACCATGACGACCCGGGGGTTGTCGGCGGCCTGGAGGAGCGGCAGGAACGCGTGGGTGACGCGGACCGGGCCGTAGACGTTGACGTCGAACGCGGGCTGGAGGTCGGCGACCGTCGCCTTGGAGGGGTGGACGATCGCGCCGGGGGAACCGGCGTTGTTGACGAGGACGTCGAGGCGGTCGGTGTGCGAGCGCACGAGGCGCTCGGCGGCGGCGACCGACTCGTCGCTGGTGACGTCGAGCGGGACCAGGACGGCGTCGATGCCGTCGGCGGCGAGCTTCTCGACGGCCGCCTGGCCGCGGGCCTCGTCGCGCGAGCCGACGAAGACCTTCCAGCCGAGGGTGCCGAGGCGGCGGGCGGTCTCCAGGCCGAGGCCCTTGTTGGCTCCGGTGACGAGTGCGGTTTGGGTGTTCGGGGTTTCCATGGCTACCATCTGCTTCCTGTCGGGGTTGCTGTCACTGCTCTGACGGACGGCGTCGAAGGAACCAGACGGATGCGTGAAGAAAAAATCTCGGCGGACGAGTTCGAGGCGCACCGGCCGCATCTGCGGGCGGTGGCGTTCCGGATGCTCGGGTCGCTCAGCGAGGCCGAGGACGCGGTGCAGGAGGCGTGGCTCAAGGCCGCGCGGGCCGACGTCGGTGGGGTCAAGAACCTCGGCGGCTGGCTGACGACGGTGACCGGGCGGGTGTGCCTGGACCTGCTGCGGTCGCGCAAGTCGCGCCGCGAGGACTTCGGGACCGAGGAGCCGCAGGTGCGGCTCGCACGGCGGGTCGACCCCGAGGAGGAGGCGGTGCTCGCCGACTCGGTGGGCCTGGCGATGCTCGTGGTCCTGGACGCGCTCTCGCCGGTGGAGCGGCTGGCGTTCGTGCTGCACGACCTGTTCCAGGTGCCGTTCGGCGAGATCGCGCCGATCGTGGAGCGCAGCCCCGAGACGACGCAGCGGATCGCGAGCCGGGCCCGGCAGCGGGTCCGCGGGAAGTCGAGTGTGGACGGTGATCTGGCGCGGCGGCACCAGGCGGTCGAAGCATTTCTCCAGGCCGCCAGGGACGGCGAGTTCGCGACGCTCCTGACCCTCTTGGACCCCACCGTGACGCTTCGCCTCGACGAGGACGCGATCCGGCTCAGCGGCGGCGCCGACCTGGTCGGTGCGAGCGCGGTGGCCGAGGCGTTCTCCGGCCAGGCGCGACTGGCCCGGGCCGTGCTGCTCGACGGCGAGATCGCCGTGGCCGTCGTCCCGCGCGGGAAGCTGCTCATGGTCTTCACGGTCCGCTTCGAAGGCGACCGCATCGCCGAGCTGCGCGCGATCGGCGACCGGGCGGTCCTGGATACCATCGAACTTCATGTGCCGTAACGAAGGAGCGCTGCGATGAGGTTCGTCCTCGACTGCGACACCGGGTCCGACGACGCGATCGCGATCTTCGCGGCGGTCGGGCATCCCGGCCTCGACCTGGTCGCCGTCACCACGGTGAACGGCAATGTGGCGCTGGAGCACGTCACGGACAACACGCTGCGGGCCCTGGACCTCGCGGGCGCCGACGTGCCGGTCCGCGCAGGGGCGGTGCGGCCGCTGGTGCGGCCGGACCTGCCGGTGCCGCGGCACGTCCTCAACAAGGACAGCGCCTTTCAGAAGCACGGCCTGGGACTGCCCGAAGCGGTCTCGGCCGTGCGCGACGGGCACGCGGTGCCGTTCCTGGTGGACTTCTTCATGGACGCGGCCAACGCGGACGTGACACTGGTGGCGACCGGGCCGCTCACGAACCTCGCCCTGGCACTCGCGTTGGAGCCGCGGCTGGTCGAGCGGATTCCGCGGCTGGTGGTCATGGGCGGCGCGCACGGGAACGGGAACGTGACCGTCGCGGCGGAGTTCAACTTCTGGGCCGATCCCGAAGCGGCCGAAGCGGTCCTGAGCGCGGGCCTGCGGGAGGTGGTGATCGTGCCGCTCGACGCCACGCACTCCGCGCCGCTGACCGAAGCGGACTGCTCGGCCCTGGAGGTCAACGCGGTCGGCACCGCGGCCGCGTCACTGATCCGGCACCGCATCGAGACCGACCGGGCCGCGCACGCGACCGCGGCGGCGCCCGTGCACGACCCGATGTGCGTGGCATACCTGGCGCGCCCGGACCTGTTCACCGCCACGGTGGAAGCGCACGTCAGCGTCGAGACCGCCGGGGCCCGCACGCTCGGGCAGCTCCTGGTCGACACCCGGCCGTGGAAGCCGGAGCCGGCGAACGCGACCGTCGCGCTGCGCGCCTCAGCGGAGGTGTACCGGGAGTTCCTGGCCGAGGCGCTCACCTAGATTCACCCCATGACCGAACTCCACGACGGCTACTTCGTCCGCCTCGACCAGGAGGGCGACCGCGCCCGCTTCCAGCCGACCCCGCACACCGGCGGCGCCTGGAACACCAGCGAGCAGCACATCAGCCCCATGACCGGGCTCATCGTCCACGAGATCGAGCGCTTCTGCGCCCGGCGCGGCCCCGACGCGCTGGCCGTCAGCCGCATCAGCGCCGACATCCTCGGCGTGCTCACCCTCGACCCGTTCGAAGTCGCCGTGGAGGTGGTGCGCCCGGGCCGGACGATCGAGCTGCTGGAGGCGACCGTCGTCTCGGGCGGCCGCGCGGCCGTGCGGGCGCGGGTGTGGCGCACGGTCGTGCAGGACACGGAGAAAGTGGTCGGAGGCGAGGACGCGCCGCTGCCGGGGCCGGAGACCGTGGAACCCTTTCCGCTGGACGGCGTCTGGCCCGGCGGGTACATCCGGTCGATCGAGGCGCGCCCGGTCGGGACGCCGCAGCCGGGACGGGGCACCGTGTGGGTCCGGGCGCTCGTCCCGGTCGCCGCGGGCGAGGACCCCAGCGACCTCGCGCGGCTCATCGGCCTGGCCGACACCTCCAACGGCATCGCGGTCCGCCAGAGCCCCGAGGAGTGGCTGTACCCCAACGTGGACTTGACGATCCACCTGTTCCGCCGGCCGGTCGGGCGCTGGCTCGGCCTCGACACCACCGTTGTCTTCGGCCCCGACGGCCTCGGCCTGACCTCCAGCGCCCTGCACGACGCGGCCGGGCACTTCGGCCGGTCGCAGCAGGCGCTGACGATCCGGCCCCGCGCCGTCTAAGCGCCCGCGCGTAGGCCCGGGTACGACCCAGGTACGAACCCGGGCCTCCGAAGACCCGCGTCCAGGCCCATGCGGTGAGAGGTTCCCGTCCGTAGCTTCGAATCCATGAGGCCGCGATGCCGTCGCGGCCCGGAGGAGACGGGGGAACCGCGATGATCGAAGCGCGCGAACTGACGAAACGCTACGGGGACAAGACCGTGGTCGACCGCCTGAGCTTCACCGTGAAACCCGGCGAGGTGACCGGGTTCCTCGGACCGAACGGGGCCGGGAAGTCCACCACCATGCGGATGGTCCTGGGCCTGGACGCGCCCACGGCCGGGTCGGTCACGGTCAACGGGAAGGCCTACGACCGGCACGCCGCACCCATGCACGAGATCGGCGCGCTGCTGGAGGCCAAGTCCGTGCACCCCGGGCGCTCGGCCGTGGGGCACCTGACCGCGCTCGCGCAGACCCACGGGATCAGCCGCAAGCGGGTCGACGAGGTCATCGACCTCGCCGGGCTCCACAGTGTGGCGAACAAGCGGGTCGGGGCGTTCTCGCTCGGCATGGGCCAGCGCCTCGGCATCGCCGCCGCGCTCCTCGGGGACCCCGAGGTGGTGATGCTCGACGAGCCGGTGAACGGGCTCGATCCCGAAGGGGTGCTGTGGATCCGCAACCTCCTGGCGCAGCTCGCCGCCGAGGGCCGGGCCGTGCTGTTGTCCTCGCACCTGATGTCCGAGACCGCGCAGATCGCCGACCACCTGGTCATCATCGGGCGCGGGCGGCTGCTCGCGGACACGACGGTGGAGGCGTTCGTACGCGAGACGGGGACGGGCGCGGTCCGGGTGGCCGCCGACGAGGCCGCCAGGCTGCGGGAGCTCCTCGCCGGGCCCGACGTGACCGTGTCGGGCTCGACCGACACCGAACTGCTGGTGACGGGCCTCGGGGCGAGGGAGATCGGCCGGGTGGCGCTGCGCCACGGGGTGGCGCTGCACGAGCTGACGCCGCTCGGGGCCTCCCTCGAAGCGGCGTTCATGGACTTGACCACTGACGAGCTGGAGTACCGCAGTGCCCCGGCGGACGGAAGGAGCGCGCGATGAGCGCGATTGCGATCGAACGCCCTCAGGAGGGCGCGGCGAGCGGGCGGACCGCGGTGAAGCCGGTGCGCTTCGGGCGGGTCCTGCTCTCGGAGACGACGAAGTTCCGGACCATCCGGTCCACGTGGATCTGCCTGTCGCTGGGCCTGGTGCTGCTGGGCCTGTTCGGGTCGATCGGCGCGTTCACCTACGACGGCGGCGGGGCCGCGGTCACCGACGGCCCGCCCGGGATCGCCGGGCGCCCGCTCGACGCGGTGAGCCTGGCGCTCATGGGACTGTCGTTCGCGTCGCTGGTGGTCGGGGTGTTCGGGGTCCTGTCGACCGCGGGCGAGTACTCGACGGGGACGATCCGCTCGACGCTGGCCGCGGTCCCGAAGCGGCTGCCGGTCCTGTGGGCCAAGGCGATCCTCGCGGGAGCCGCGGTGTTCGTCGTGGCCGCGGTCGGCGCGTTCGCGGCGTTCCTGATCGGGTCGGTCGGGCTCGACGGGGAGGCGATCGCCTTGTCGCTCAAAGATGACGGCGTGCTGCGGGCGCTGCTGGGGGCGGCGCTGTACCTGGCGCTGGTCGCGGTGTTCGGGGTGGCTTTGGGGGCGCTGCTGCGGTCCCCGGCGGGCGGGATCGCCGCGCTGGTGAGCATCCTGCTGATCCTGCCGGGACTGGCGATGCTGCTGCCGGACTCCTGGTACGACACGCTGAACCCGTACTTCCCGTCGAACGCCGGCGGCGCGGCGTATGCGCTGACCGAGACCTCAGACCGCCTCTCCCCCGGTGCCGGCATCGCGGTGTTCGCCGGGTGGGTGGCGCTCACGCTCGCGGCGGCCGCGTTCCGCCTCAAGAAGACCGACGTCTGAGGACGGCCGAGGCCGCCCCGGGGTGCTCCCCCGGGGCGGCTTTCGCGTGTCAGGCGAGGCGGTCGGCGAGGTCGGTGCCGATGAACAGGCGCGGGGCGCCGTCGAGGACGACCGTGGCGCAGCCGTTCGCGGCCTGGATCGTGCGGCGCTGGCCGATGCAGTCGACCTGCGTGACCGCGGCCCCGGCGGCGTCGACGCACAGCGAGGTCTTGGTGGGCCAGTGGTCGACCCACGGTTCGGGGGCCGGGAAGTACCGGCCGGACGGGTCGTGGTCGGCGTTGAGGAGGTAGCCGTCGGCGCGGTTCCACAGGACGGCCGCTTGGCCTGCGGGCGTGTCGAACAGGAGGCCCTTGGTCTGCGGGTTCGGGAAGGCGAGCCACCCGAGCGGGACGGCCTGGTCGAGTTCGCGTGCGGCGGTGGCGTAGGCGAGGAGCGAGGGCTTGGGGCTGGTGTCGCGGTTGACGAGTCCGAAGTGGTATTCGACGTTGTCGGGGTCGGCGACCTGGGGCTTGCCGAGGACGCTGTCGTGGAACTGGTACCAGCACACGTTGCGGATGCCCTCGGCCTTCGCGAGGGCGAGGGTGAGGAAGACGTTCTCGGCGGCGGACCGGTAGGTGTCGTTCCACCAGCCGTTGGGGCGGGTGCAGGCGTAGGCCTCGGTCAGCCAGATCTCCTTCTCGCCGTGGACGGCCATGAGCGCCTGGAGCTTCCGCAGGCCGCCGAGGAAGTTCCAGTAGGTGCCGGTCGCGCCCGCGTCCCAGTCGCCGCCGTCGGGGACGTAGTCGGGCGTGAAGTTGCCGCGGCCGGGGTGGTAGGCGAAGCCGTCGATGAGGTCCCAGCCGCCGCCCGCGATGAAGTTCACGACCCACGGCTCGTCCATGCCCGCGAGGCCGTTGTTGAGGATTTTCAGGTCGGCGCCGGTGGTGTCGAGGTACTCGCGGACGGGCCGCAGGGCCTTGTCGATGTACGCCTGGGCGGCGGTCCCCTCGTTGAAGGGCCGGTTGAGCTCGTTGCCGACCTCGAAGCACTCGGCCCCGGCGCTGATCGCGATGTCGGTGTTGACCTGGGCCCACGTCTCGGCCGCCTCGTCGGAGACGGTGAGGTCGGGCTGGAGTTCGATGTTGTGGGCCATGCCGCGGGCGTCGAAGGCGGCGGGCGGGAGGCCGGGGCCGCCGTCGTAGGCGATGCGGACGCGGTTGACGCCCGCGAGCTGCCACAGGTCCAGGAGCGCGTCGGCCGAGGGCACCTGGAGCCACGGGTAGTTCGCCATGCCGAACATGCTGTCGGACCCGGACTGGTACGCGTGCGGTGCGAGGACGCCGATGTTGGTGCGCGCGAACGCCTCCTGGCCGCCGTAGGAGGCGATGACCTCGGCGGTCGCGATGCCCGCGGCGGGGGCGGCGACGGTGAACGTGTGGTTCCAGGTGCCCGCGGCCGGGACGCTGCCGATGATGTTCCCGCTGGTGAGCTGGGTTCCGTTGAAGTCCTTGACCCACCAGTCGAGGTCGACGGCGCGGGTGGTCTGGGAGCCGTTGGCGACCTGCACGTGGACGCTGGCGGTCGCCCCCGCGGCGCCCCAGAGGTTGAACGGCTGGTCGGTCCAGACCTCGATGCCCAGGTCCTCGGCGGTGCCGATGGAGGCCGCGGCCTTGGGCCGCTGCGTGGTGAAGAAGAAGTCGGCCTGGCTGACGATCGAGCCGTCGGTCTGGGGGACGCCGGGGGCGTGGATCCAGGTGGCGTTGGTCCAGGCCTGGCGGGAGTCGGCGAGGAGGAACATGCCGTGGAGGGAACCCCAGGTCGAGGTGTGGGCGATGCCGACGGTGTCCTCGTAGGGGATGCCGCCGCCGGAGTCGCGGACCCATTCGGTGACGGGGACGTACGCGTCGGCCTCGGTGGGGCTCTGGATCGCGCGGCTGAACAGGAACCCGTCGGGGACGAGCGTAGCGGGCCCGGTGACGTGCCATTCGAGGTGGACGCGGTTGGTGGAGACGGTGAAGAGCCCGTACACCGCGACGGTGCTCAAGGGCATCGTGTAGTCCATCCGGATCGCGGGCGTGCCGTCGGCGAGGGTCGTGAGGGTGGGGGTGCCGCCGGTGGAGAGCTGGATGCCCGCGGCGGTGTCCTTGATCTGGAACTTCGAGCCGGCCGAGCGGGTCGTGCCCTGGCCGTCGCGGATGGCGACGCGGCCGCCGACGCTCGCGAGGACGCTCACCCCGCTCGCCGAGATGGTCACGTCGCCGGCGGCGGCCCAGGCCTCGACGGGACTGGCTTCGGCGGCGAGCATGACGCCCGCGGCGAAGGTGGCGCCGAGGAGGCCGCGCCGGGTCAGCTCGTGTGTGCGTTCAGACGTCATCGTCCGTCTCCCATGCGGTTCGCGCGGCCCGCGGCGGGGGCGCCGGGGCCGTCTTGGAGATCGCCGTATTGATAATTCGCATTATCAGCGGCTCGCCGAACATCGTGCCGGGCGCGAGGAAGCCGTGTCAAGGGTCTTGCGGGATCTGATTTTACGTATTATCGTTCCGAGGACCGCTGCTAATGCGCATTATCGAATCGGATGGGAACCACCAATGACCGCGAAACCCGGCAAGGTGACACAGCGCGAGATCGCGCGCATCGCCGGAGTCAGCCAGACGACCGTCTCGATGGTGCTCAACGACCGGGACGGCTCGAACATCCGCATCCCCGACGCCACCCGCGAGCGCGTCCGCCGCGCGATCGAGCAGTCCACGTACGTCGCCGACCCCGCCGCGCGCCGCCTCGCCGGGCTCGACAACAAGATCCTCGGCGTCTTCACCTACGAGTCGGCCCTGACCCCCGAGAGCATGGACTTCTACGGCCCGCTGCTCAACGGGATCGAGCGCGCCGCCGAGTCGCTGGGCTGCGACCTGCTGTTCTTCACCAGCTCCCCGGTCGAGGAGGGCCGCCGGCGCCTGTTCCACCGCAACACGCGGCTGCGCCTGGCCGACGGCTGCGTCCTGCTCGGCCAGCAGATGGACGGCGAGGACCTCGAACGGCTCGTCGCCGAGGACTTCCCGTTCGTGGCCGTCGGCCGCCGCGACGAGACCGAGGCGCCCGTGCCGTACGTCGGGATCGACTACGGCGCGTTGACCGAGACCCTGCTCGGCCGCGCCGCCGAGCTCGGGCACGAGCGGGTCCTGTACATCCACCGCAACCGCAACAGCCCCACCGCGAGGGACCGCCTCGCGGCGATCGAGCGGGCCGGGCACTCCCCCGCGGTGACGCTCGCCGTCGTCGGCGACGACCTGGCCGGACTGCCGCGGCTCATCGGCGAGACCGGGGCGACGGCCGTGTTCGCCGAGGACGCGTTCCTCGTCGAGGACGCCGCCCTCGTCCTGGGCGACGCCGGAGCGGACGCGGTGTCGCTCGCGGCCCTGGCCGAAGTGCGCGGCCACCGCATCGGCGGGCGGAACCTGACGGGCTTCCACACCCCGCGCCAGCAGATCGCGGCCGAGGCGCTCGCGCTCCTCCAGCAGCTCATCTCCACTGCGCCCGACGAGCGCGGCGGCATCGAGATCCAGCGCCTGCTCCAGGGCGAGGTCGCGTTCGGCGAGACCCTCACCGCGCGCGGCGGTGCCCGATGACGGTGGTCAAGGCCGACATCGCGGTCGTCGGCGGCGGGCTCGGCGGCGTCGCCGCCGCCCTCGCGGCCCTGCGGCGCGGGCGCCGGGTCGTCCTCAGCGAGGAGTACCCGTGGCTCGGCGGCCAGCTCACCAGCCAGGCGGTGCCGCCGGACGAGCACGTCTGGGTCGAGCAGTTCGGGATCACCGCCACCTACCGGGCGCTGCGCGAAGGCATCCGCCAGTACTACCGGGACGCCTACCCGCTCACCGACGAGGCCCGCCGCGACCCGCGGCTCAACCCCGGGCGCGGGCGCGTCAGCCGCCTCTGCCACGAGCCGCGAGTGGCCCTGGCGGTCATCACCAAGATGCTCGCCCCGCACCTGTCGAGCGGGCGGCTCACCGTCCTCCAGCCGCACGTGCCCGTCGCGGCCGAGACCGTGGACGGCACGGTCCGCTCGGTCACGCTGCGCCACACCGGGACCGGCGAGACCACGGTAGTCGAGGCCGCGTTCGTCCTGGACGCGACCGAGACCGGGGACCTGCTGCCGCTCACCGGGACCGCCTATGTGACCGGGGCCGAGGGCCGCGCCGAGACCGGGGAGCCCAGCGCCCCCGAGCACGGCGACCCCGGCAACGTCCAGTCGATCGCCTGGTGCTTCGTGTTCGACCACGTCGAGGGCGACCACACCATCGAGCGGCCCGCGGACTACGACCGCTGGCGGGCCCTGGCCCCCGACTTCTGGGGCGACGCGATGCTGTCGTTCACCGCCCCGAGCCCGCGCACCCTCGAACCCGAGACGCGCACGTTCAACGTCAACCCGCCGTACGCCACGGTGAGCGGCGACGAGGCGCACGGCGAGGACCCCGGCGACCTGGACCTGTGGGTCTTCCGCCGCATCGCCGCCCGCGAGACGTTCACGCCCGGCAGCCTCGACAGCGACATCGTGCTGGCGAACTGGCCTCAGCTGGACTACCTCGGCGGCTCCATCATCGACACGCCCGACCGCGACGCGCACCTGCGAGCGGCCAAGGCGCAGTCGCGGTCCTTCGTGTACTGGCTCCAGACCGAGGCGCCCCGGCCCGACGGGGGTACCGGGTGGCCCGGGCTGCGCCTGCGCGGCGACGTCACCGGCACCGGCGACGGCTTCGCGCAGGCGCCCTACATCCGCGAGTCCCGGCGCATCCGCGCGATGCGCACGGTCGTGGAGCAGGACGTCGCGGTCGCCGTCCGCGGGCACGGCGGACCGGCCGTGTTCGAGGACTCCGTGGGGGTCGGCATGTACCGCATCGACCTGCACCCCTCCACCGGCGGCGACAACTACATCGACGTCGAGTGCGCGCCGTTCGAGATCCCGCTCGGCGCGCTCGTCCCGGTCGCCACGGTCAACCTCCTGCCGGCCGCGAAGAACATCGGCACCACGCACATCACCAACGGGGCGTACCGGCTGCACCCCGTCGAATGGAACATCGGCGAATCCGCCGGCGAGCTCGCGGCGTTCTGCCTCGACCGCTCGCTGACCCCCGCGGAGGTCTGCTCGAAACCCGAGCTGGTCCGCCGGTTCCAGGCCGTCCTCACCGGGGCCGGCGTCGAGATCCATTGGCCCGAGATCATCGGATATTAAAGGAACAGATCATGCCCACGACAGCAAAGAAGCTGGTCAGCGCCCTCGCGCTGGGAACCCTCGCGACAGCGGCCGGCTGCGGCGGCGCCACGGCGGCCTCCGACGAGGACGTCGAACTGCGGATGACCGTGTGGACCTCCAACGAGGACCACCTCGCCCTGTTCGACTCCATCGCCGACGCCTACATCGCCGACCATGCGGAGATCAAGTCGATCACGTTCGAGAGCCTGCCGTTCGAGGAGTACAACACCACCCTCACCACCCAGATCGCCGGCGGCAACGCCCCCGACCTGGCGTGGATGGGCGACCTCTCCGCCGACCTCATCGACTCCGGCGCGCTCGTGCCCCTCACGGAGACGCTGGAGGGCACCGAAGGCTGGGGTTACGAGGACCTGCTGCCGAGCGTGACCGGCGAGTTCAGCCGGGACGGCGAGCTGTACGCGTACCCGTTCTCCAACTCCCCCTTCGCCCTCTACGTCAACACCGACCTCCTCGGCGAGGCCGGGCAGACCCTCGACCCGGCGGGCCTGACCTGGGACCAGGTCTCGGCGCTCGGCTCGGCCGTGAACGCCGCGACCGGCAAGGGCGGCTTCGTCGTCAACGACTTCAACTACTCCTCGTGGAACACGCTCGCGACGGTCTGGACCGCGTTCGGGGCCTCCGCGTGGAACGAGGACGGCACCGAGTGCGGCTTCGACTCCCCCGAGATGGCCGAGGCGTTCACGTTCCTGCACCAGGCGATCTACACGGACAAGTCGATGCCCGGACCGGGCACGACCGCGGACTTCTTCGCCGGGGACGCGGCCTTCGCCGTCGCCCAGGTCTCGCGCGCCGGGAACCTCGACGGGTCCTTCGCGTACGACATCCAGCCGCTCCCGGCCGGACCGGTCGGCGAGTACTCGGTGATCGGCCAGGCCGGCATGGGCGTGCTCCAGTCCAGCGCCCACGTCGAGGCGGCCACCGGGTTCCTCGCGTACCTCACCAACCCCGAGAACGCGGCGAAGCTCGCCCAGTACTTCCCGCCGCCGCGCCAGTCGCTCCTGACCGGGGAGGCCCTGGCGGCCAACAACACCAAGTTCACCGCCGAGCAGCTCCAGACCGTCGTGGTGGACCAGGTCGCCGGCGCCGTGACGCTGCCCAACCACACGAACCCGGCCGAGATCGCCCAGAAGGCGAAGACCGCGCTGGACGCGATGTGGACCGAGGACGCCGACGTCGCGGCCGTGCTCGGCACGGTCTGCGACGCCATCGACCCGCTGCTGGCGGAGTAGCGGTGACCGACACCCGAACCAAGCCGCGGGAGGCCGGGACGGCCTCCCGCGGCCGGGCGCCGCAGCGGAGATGGTGGACCATGGGCCGCGCGGACGCGGCCACCGGCTACCTGTTCATCGCGCCGCAGCTGCTCGGCGTGCTCGTCTTCGTCGTGTTCCCCGTCGGGCTCGCAGTCTGGTACAGCCTCAACGAGTGGAACATCTTCACCGGCGACATGGCCTTCGTCGGCGCCGGGAACTACCAGGCGGCCCTTGAGGACCCGCAGCTGCCGAGCGTCCTCGGCGCGACCGCGGTGTTCTCCGGCGGCGTCGTCGTCCTCAACCTGGTCCTGGGACTCGCCCTGGCGGTCATGCTCAACCGGCGCTTCCGCGGCTCGGTCCTGTTCCGGACCCTGTTCTTCTCGCCGGTCGTGGTGTCGGTGGTCGCGTGGACCCTGGTGTGGGGCTTCCTGCTCCAGGACAACGGCGGCCTCAACGGCGCGCTCGCGGCGGTCGGGGTCGACGGCCCCAACTGGCTCCAGTCCGGGCCCACCGCGATGATCGCCGTGACGTTCACGCAGGTGGTGCGCAGCGTCGGGATCAACATGGTGCTGTTCCTCGCCGCGCTGCAAGGGGTCCCGGGCGAGCTGTACGAGGCCGCGCGCCTCGACGGGGCGGGGAGCCGCACGATCTTCTTCCGGGTCACGCTGCCGCTCATCTCGCCGACCCTGCTGCTGACGGCGATCATCACGATCGTCGGCGCGCTCCAGTCGTTCGCGCAGATCGCCGTCCTCACCGAGGGCGGGCCGGGCCTGTCGACGACGGTGCTCGTCTACTACGTGTTCCAGCAGGCGTTCAGCTTCAACGACATCGGATACGGCTCGACGCTCGCGCTCATGCTCCTCACGTTCGTGATGGTGCTGACGGTGATCCAGTGGCAGCTGCGCAGGAAGTGGGTGTTCTATGAGGACTGAGACCGTCGCCGCTCCGAACCGGTTCGGGCCCATCGCCCGGCGTGTCGCCCTCTACGCCGCGCTGATCCTGCTGGCCGCGCCGTTCGTGATCCCGACACTGTGGATGATCACCTCGTCGTTCAAGCCGCTGAGCGAGATCTTCGCGTCGCCGCCGTCGTTCTTCAGCGAGAACCCGACGCTCGCGGCGTACTCGGAGGCGTTCACGTTCCAGCCGTTCGCGAGGCAGTACCTCAACAGCGTCTACATCGCACTCGTGGTCACCGCGATCACGATGCTCGTCTCCAGCCTGGCCGGGTACGCGTTCGCGCGCATCCGCTTCCCCGGACGGAACCTGCTGTTCGTGGTCGTGCTCGTCGGGCTGCTGGTGCCCAGCGAGGTGACGATCGTGCCGCTGTTCCAGATGTTCAAGCAGGCCGGGATGGTCAACACCCACTGGCCGCTGATCCTGGTGACGGCGTTCGCCGCGCCGTGCGTGCTCGCCACGTTCATCATGCGGCAGTTCTTCATCGCGCTCCCGGTCGAGCTGGAGGAGGCCGCGCGCCTGGACGGCCTGGGCCGCTTCGGGATCTGGCGGCGCATCTGCCTGCCGCTGGCCAAGCCCGCGCTGTCGGCGGTGGCGATCCTGACGTTCCTGTCCTCGTGGAACCTGTACCTGGAGCCCACGGTGTACCTGACGTCGCCGGAGCTGTTCACACTCCCGCAGGCGCTCACCAGGTTCACCGACGCCTACGGCGGCGAGATGTGGAACACCCAGCTCGCGGCGGCCACGATGACCGTCGTCCCGGTCCTGGTGGTCTTCCTGATCGCCCAGCGCCAGTTCGTCGAGAGCCTCGCCCACTCCGGCCTCAAGGGCTGATCAGGGCTTCACCTGGATGACCGCGCGAGTGCCGGTCAGCTTCCAGTCGGGCGCGTCGGCGTCGAGCTCCGCGAGGCGCGCGGGCTCGATGCCGACGGCCAGGTCGGACTTGGCGGTGCGCAGCGCCGCGACCGGCCCCGGGAAGTACCCGGCCGCCTCCGCGAACGGGGTGGCCGGGTCCCACTGCCGGTCGCCGACGAGGCGGCGGTAGTTCAGATCCCCCTTGAGGATCACGAGTTTGGCGGCCGCGAACTCCTCGGCGAGGTCGGCGGGGAGCGTGCGGTACTCGGTGGGGTGGACGTACGCGCCGTGGGTGCGCAGGCGCAGCCAGCCGAGCCGGATCGCGTCCCGCAGGCGCCGGGCCAGGTCGCGGACCTCCTGGTGCGGGTCCGCGTCGAGCGTGTTCAAGGTGGCGTTGACGTCGAGGCCGGTGGCGTCGGAGACGAAGTACGGGTGCGGCTTGAGGTGGAGCTCGACCGGGCCGCTCGCGCTCTCCAGCAGGTGGTCGACCAGGGCGAGGTCGGCCGTGATCTCGCGTCCGGCGTTGTCTGCGACCACGATGACCGGCGCGTCCCCGGGTGCCTCGGCCAGCGCCCACAGGGCCTCGGAGTCGTCGGCGAGGAGGTCGCCGTTGCGGGTGTCGGCGTCGGGGTTGTTGGTGCGGAAGCCCAGGTCGGCCTGGTTGCCCCAGAGAGCGGCGAGGAGGAGGGCGCGGCGGCGGTCGGCCGCGTCGGCGTCCTTCAATGACGCGTAGGCGTCGAGGTCGGCGCGCAGTTCGGGGCCGGCGAGCTGGGCGTGCTTCTGCGGGGTGAAGGGGTCGACGCCGCACCAGGGGCTGTCGTAGTGGTGGTACTCGACGGCGCGGAGGAGGCGGCGGTAGAAGTACGACTCGGCCCACAGGAACGGCAGGGAGTCCCAAGTGCGCCCGGCGTGGGCCTCGACTTCGAGGTGCCAGGTGTGGATCTCGGGGCCGCCGGGGGTGCGGGGCGGGACGGTGCCGGCGAGGGACTCGGCCAGGAGCGCTTCGAGGGCGTCCGCGATGTGCGGCGGGTAGGGGAAGTCGGCGACGAGGTTGGCGATGAGCACGGGGTGGCGCTCGTGGAAGACCGAGCGGCTGAAGGAGCCGGGACGGTCGATGCCGATGGGCGGGGGCAGGTCGGGCAGGTGCACTGTCACCACTCCGTTCACTCGCGGTCGACGGCAATGATCGCATCCCGGCCGGGGCGCTCGTGGGGCCGTTGGGGTCCGGTGTCCCCCTTGGGTTGTGACGCACCGCATCTTACCGATAACACTTGTATCGGTCCATAGGTCCGCCACCTGCGGCGCCGTTGCTCGAATCGTTATCGAGGGGGATCTATCCAACCGTTTATCTATGGGTTAGATTTACCCCCGTCTCAACCCCGTGCCGACGGTGTAGTCGGTGCAAGACAGAGAGAGGCCGAGACATGGAGAACAAGATTCGCCGGCGCACTTTGGTCCAGGCCGCGGCCACGGCTGGCGTCGCGGCGCCCGTCCTGGCGGCGTGCGGCTCCGGCGACGACGGCAACGGCCCCCTGAAGATGGTCGTCTGGGGCGGCGACCTCGACAAGGAGACCTACCAGGCGCGCATCGACTTGTTCGAGGCCGAGAACCCCGACATCAAGATCGAGCTCCAGCTGATCCCCGCGGACCAGTACGAGCAGAAGGTCCAGACGATGATCGCCGGCGGCGACGGCCCCGACATCATGCAGGTCGCCGAGGGCGTCAACACGTACTCCTCGAAGAGCCAGATCCTGCCGCTCGACGACTACGCCAAGGACGCGGGCCTCGACCTGGAGCAGCGCTTCGGCCCGGTCGGCACGCTGTACTCCTACGAGGACAAGGTCTACGCGATCCCGGACCGCTCGGGCGCGATGATCGTCTACTACAACAAGGACCTCTTCGACGCCGCCGGCGTCGAGTACCCGACGGCCGAGTGGACCCAGGAGGACGCCCAGGCCGCCATGGAGAAGCTGACCGTGCCGGGCACCCAGTGGGGCTACGGCGGCGCCGGCTGGTGGCCGCAGTGGTGGTCGTTCGCGTACCAGAACGGCGGGCAGATCATCGACGACTCCGGTCAGCCGACCGCGAACTCCCCCGAGGTCGTCGCGGCCCTCCAGTGGGCCAACGACCTGGCGCACAAGGACCACGTCGTGCCGACCGCGGCCGAGTACGCGGACATGGGCCCGGACATGGGCGGCGACCCCGCCTTCGCGGCGCAGAAGGTCGCGATCAACGCGACCGGCTTCTGGGCCATCGGCGGGCTGCTCGAAGCGGACTTCAACTGGGACATCGCGCCGCTGTGGCGCGGCGCCGACCAGGCCGTCTCGGCCTTCGGCTCCGGGCTCGCCATCTCGCGCGACGCCAAGGACCCGAAGAAGGCGTTCAAGGCCATCGAGTTCCTCACCGGCGCCGACGCGCAGGAGCTCATCATCGACAAGGCCCAGGACGTCCCGGCCAACCTCGAAGTGCAGCAGTCCGACGCGTTCCTGGCCCCGTCGTGGGCGACCACGCCGCTGAACATGGCCGCGTTCGGCGAGTCCTCCAGCTTCATCTTCCGCGCGCCGTTCATCCCGCAGTGGAACGAGATGCAGGCGGCGTTCAACGACAACCTCGGCACCTTCTGGAACGAGGGCGGCGACGCCCAGACCGAGCTGGACAAGATCCAGACGCAGCTCGAATCGATCATCACCGATTAATTAGGGCCTTGAGCATGTCGAAGACCATCGACGAAGCCCCCGGCGCGGCGCGCAGTGC
>NZ_QFRW01000319.1 GCF_003265355.1 Glycomyces dulcitolivorans
CCCCGCGCGAGGCGCGCGGGGCCGCAGGCGTGTTCGGCGGGCGCTAGGCGGAGGCCCGCCACAGCAGTTTGGAGCGGGCCCTGCGGTGGATCGGGTCGAGCCGGGCGAAGTCGGCCTTGGCGAGGATCTCGACGATGTCGAGGGTGTGGGAGGCCAGGCCGTGCCGGTCGAGCGCGATCGAGGTGAGCGGCGGGTCGACCGCCTCGCCGAGGGCGAGGCCGTCGATGCCGACGATGCGGACGCGGCCGGGGACGTCGATGCCGAGGGTATGCGCGCTCTGGACCGCGCCGAGCGCCATGAGGTCGTTGAACATGAGCACCGCGTCGGTCTCGGGGCGGCGTTGGATCAGCTCGGCGAAGGCGCGGCCGCCGCCGGAGATCGTCTCCTCCCCCGCCACGACCGCGGTGAGGTCGGCGCCGACCAGGCGCTCGAACCACTCCCGGCGCGCCGAGGGCGCGTAGCGGGCGCCGTCGCGGGCGCTGTAGGCCGAGTCGACCATCCCGAAGCGGCGCGCGCCGCGTTCGCGCAGGGCCGCGACCGCTTCGGCGACGCCGGTCTCGATGTCGATCTCGACGGAGTGGACGCCCGGGAGGGTGCTGCGCGACTCCAGGCGGACCAGCGGCAGGCCGCGGCAGGTCTCCAGCAGGTCGGCGTCGCTCCCGGTGAAGTGCCCGACCATGACGTCGACCTGGCCGGAGAGCAGTTCGAGCGACGCGTCCAGGTCGCCTTCGGCCGAGGCGATCACGACCTGCCAGCCGCGCTCGGCGGCCGCGGCCAGGATGTCGGCGGCGGTGTCGGTGTAGTAGGGGTTGCGGAAGGAGGACACGACCAGTCCGAGGGCGTGGGTCTTCTGGCGGGTCACGAGGTTGCGGGCGAAGCGGCTGGGCCGGTAGCCGAGCCGCTCGGCGGCGTCCAGGACCTTCCGCCGGGTCGCCTCGTTGATGTCGGCCATGCCGTTCATCGCCCGCGTCACGGTCTGCCGCGACACTCCGGCTTCGGCGGCGACATCGAGGATCGTCACCCGTTTGGCCAAGGCTCCGCCTTTCGTCGACTGGTGCGCCAATACTATGGCCGCCGGGCCCCGAGGGGCCCGGCGGCGAGGGTACTGCGCGGCGGTCGCCGCCGCGCTTCGGCCGGCGTGGAACGGTGTCCGCCGGTGCGCTACCGCTCGGCCGGGTCGAGGACGGCCTCGGCTCCGGCGAGGAGGGCGTCGCGGAGCTCGTCGACGGGGACGTCGGGGAACTGGGCGATCGGGTCGGTGGCGGCCGCGAACGCCTGGGCCGCACGCAGACGCGAGCGCCAGTCGGGGTCGGGGCCGGCGAGCAGGCCTATGGCGCGGTCGACGGTGGCGTTGACGCGGCCGACGGCCTGCACGGTGCCGTCGCCGTAGACGGAGGCGTCGCGCAGCAGCAGCCCCATGACGTCGCGGTGGTCGACCATGACGGCGATGCACCCGCGCAGCACGGCCCGGCGGGCGTCGCCGCCGTCGCGCCCGGCGGCGTCGACGACCGCGGCGAGCTCGTCGAGCGGTGCGCCGATGAGCGCGTCGAGGATCGCGCTCTTGCTCGGGAAGTGGTGGTAGAGCGAGGGTTTGGCGATCCCGAGGCGGTCGGCGATCTGCTTCATCGAGGCCTTGCCGTAGGTCTGGGCGGCGAACAGCTCGCAGGCCGCCGCCAGGATCTTGTCTCGGGTCGAACCGGTATCGCTCACGGAGTCATCCTAGCCCCCTTGCCTACCGTCCGGTCGGGCGGTTACGCTTCTCTACCTAACGGTCGGTAGGCTACTTCGAAAGGGCATCGCATGAACGTGAACGGCTGGACGGCAACGGGATTCGAGGCGGTCCACGAACGGTTCGAACAGAACTTCAGCGAGGAAGGAGAAGTCGGGGCGGCGGTCGCGGTCCTGCGGGACGGCGTCCCGGTGGTGGACCTGTGGGGCGGCCTCGCCGACCCGGCCGCCGGAACGCCGTGGCGGCGCGACACGGTCGTGTCGATCGCCTCGACCACCAAGGCGATGGCCGCGGCGAGCGCGCTGGCCCTGGTCGAGCAGGGCGTGCTCGACCTCGAACGGCCGGTCGCCGCGTACTGGCCGGCGTTCGCCGCGGAAGCCAAGGGGGGCATCACCTTGCGGACGGTGCTCGCGCACCGGTCGGGCGTCGTCGCCCTCGAACACGCGCCGGTCACGTACGCGGGCCTGGCGGCCGGGGAGCCGGTCTTCGACGCGATCGCCGCGGCGCGGCCGCAGTGGGAGCCGGACACGGCCCACGGCTACCACGGCGTGACCTTCGGGCACCTGCTCAGCGCTGTCGTCCGCGCCGTCACCGGCCGCACGGTCGGCGCGTACTTCGCCGCCGAGATCGCCGGGCCGCTCGGCCTCGACTGCCGCATCGGCCTGCCCGCGTCCGAGCGGCACCGGCTCGCCGCCCTGGTCCTGCCCGACACGGCCGCGTCGGTGCAGCTCGGCAGCCAGGTCCCCGAGCTCCTGCCGCTGTACGAGGCGCTCGGCGACCCGGCCTCGCTCACCTACCGGGCCCTGTACGGCTCCATGCACATCGGCTGGGAGGAGGCGACCGACCCGAAGTTCACCGAGGTCGAGGCGCCCTCCACCGACGGCGTCGCCTCCGCGGCGGGCCTGGCGCGGCTCTTCGCCGCGCTCATCGGCGAGGTCGGGGGCCGCCGCCTCATCGGCCCGGGCCTCGCGGCCGAGGCCGCCCGCAGCCACTCCAGCGGGACCGACGCGGTCCTGCGCATCCGCACCGACTGGGGCCTGGGCTTCATGCTCCCCGGCGGCCCCTTCACGCCCCGCGGCCTGCCGTCGACGGCCTTCGGCCACGGCGGCGCGACCGGCTCCTTCGCCTACGCCGACCCCGCCACGGGCATCGCGTTCGCGTACACCCCGAACCGCGGCTCGGAACTGCTGGAGGGCAACGACCTCCGCGTCAACGGCCTCGTCGACGCCCTCAACGCCTGCCTGTTCTGATGCGGGACGGGCCGCAGGGTCGACCTTCACGGTGGCCCCTGCGGCCCGGTCAGTGCTCGTCCGATCGGCTACCGGAGGGCGTAGGAGCGGATCGTCTCGTGGACGACGGTGTTGCCGGCCTCGTCGGCGGCGGTGAAGCGGACCGAGGCGAAACCGGGGCTCTCGGGCAGTTCGACTGCGGCGGCGGCGGTGTCGCCGGTGCGGTCGATCGGCACTTCGGTCCAGGTCGCGCCGTCGTCGAAGGAGATCTCGAAGGTCATCGCGGCGCAGTCCTGGTCGTCGGCCCCGGGCTGCTGGACGAATTCGAGCGCGAAGTCCTGCACCGTTCCCGCTTCGACGGCGCCGTTCTCGATCCCCGCGGGGGTGAACTCGACGACCGAGACCGGCAGGGCCGGGTTCGCGGCCGGGTCGTAGGCGAAGTCCCAGGCGGCCGCGGAGCGGGTGCCGAGGGTCGTCCACGGCACGGAGCGCTCGGCCGCGGCGGTCACGGTCAGCCGGCCGGGTGCGAGCGCCGCGGGATCGACGATGGTGCCGATCCGGTCGCTCGCGGCGACCTGGATCCCGTTGTTGGCGATGGCGATCTCGCCGGGCAGGTACTCGGTCTGGACGGCCTCGTCACCTGAGGAGGTCGAGAACATCCACGGGGAGAAGAACACCGCCTCGGTCGCGTCCCAGCGGTAGAACATCGCCGGAGGGTAGTCCTGGCCGTGGTTCTCCAGGCCGACCGAGACCGCCGCGTCGTTCCACACGGCGGTGGTGGCCTGCCCGGGTTCGAGGACGCCGGCGTCGCGGTAGACCCAGTCCGAGATCCTCGCGGGGCGCTCGAAGGGGAAGACGCCGCGCTGCTCCCAGTACAGGTCCTCGCTCGCGGTGAAGAACTCGGTGCGGGTGGAGGGCACGGGCACGGTGCCGTGCGAGGTGAACGCGAACGGCTCGTACACCGGGTGGACGGCCATGTCCATGCGGATGAGGGTGGTGGGCGTGCCGAGCGACTGGAACTCGGTGTCGACCCGGGCGAGGTCCCGGTCGTGGACGGTTTCGACCATGTCGCACGGGATACCGTCGGTCTCGATGCGGAACAGGTTGTAGCCGTAGGGTTCTGGTGCGCCTTCGGGGCTGGAGAAGCCCGCGCGGACCGAGATCCCGGTGTCGCGGTCGCCGGAGAGGCCGTCGGTGGGGACGGCCCAGACCTGCCCGCCGGGGTGGGCGGTGAGGCCGGTCCAGGCGCCTCGGTCGGTGCCGGGCGCGTAGCTGAAGGCCTCGACGATGACGCTCTCGGCGACGACCTCGCGGTCGAGGTCGAACCCGACGGGCTCCGCTCCGGTCGCGTCGAACTCGATCGCAGTCGGCTCGTCGCCGACTTCGAGCTCCTCGATCATGAAGGCCAACTCGTAGTCCTGTCCTTCGCTGTAGTCGCTGTGCATGACCGCGACCAGGTGGTAGTCGCCCTGCGGGAACTCGCCGACGCCGCTGCCCCCGTCGAAGAAGGTCGGCGGGGAGGCCTGGCCGGTCTCCAGGTTCACCACGGAGACGCCCATGACGTACGGCGCCGACCCGTCGAGCCATTTGCCGGTGACGGTGACCGCCGTTCCCTCCTCGGCAGGCTCCTCCGGTTCCTCCCCAGGGTCGTCGACGTTGAAGCCGCCCAGGCTCATCGCGCCTGAGGCGACCTCGCCGAGCGCCTGCGCCGGGACGGTGAACCGGTCGCCGTCGGCGCCGCGCACGACCGTGTAGGACGTGTCGGGCTCCTTGAAGTCCAGGATCCCGTCGGCCTCGACGCCGACGGTCTCGCCGGTCGGCAGGACGACTTGCGCCGGGGCCGGCGGGAGCGGTTCTGCCTCCTCCACGGGTTGCTGCGCTGCAGCGGACCATGGCACCGACACGGCGGCCACCAGGGCCGCACCTGCGGCGATCACACTTGTGCGCATGAGTACTCCGAATCCGATCGATCGAGCGTGCTGAAGCGAGGACGGCCGGGACCGCGACCGTCCCTGTCCGGTCGGGCGAGTGCCCGAAATCCGACGCTGTACATACGGGCGCAGCCCTTCGGTCCGGTTGCCGACTTCCGGCAGGAGATCATTCCGGGCCCGCCGCAGGTCACGCAGCCGGAGGTCCAGGCGAGGGACGTCATATCCGGCGTTGACCTCGATGGGCGCATCGCCTCGCGGTACTGCCGGGGCCACCTCGCGCGAACAAGCTGAAAAAATCAAGCCGGCCATATGCGTGCGGCCGCGGACCGAATCCGCGGCCGCACATCGACCCACAGCTGCCCGACCAGCTGCTGCTACCGGAGGGTCTGGCGGAGGCCGGTCGCGTCGGAGGTGCGGATGGCGTCCTGGGTCCGGTGCACGGTGGCGGCGGTGTCGAAGTTCGGCTCGGCCGCGACGCCGGTGCGGATCGCGGCGGCGAACCCGCGGTAGACCTCGCCGGCATTGTCCGAAGGCGACGGATTGTCCGAGCCGTTCGTCCAGTGCCGCTTTGGCACCGGCATCGCCTCGGTCCCGGCGGCGGTGGTCTTGGACAGGGTGTAGCGGGGCGCGACCAGCGACTCGTCCGCGGAGACCAGCACCAGGCGGCCCGTGCGGCCCTGCACCTCCAGGCGGTACCCGGCCCCGGCGGGCCCGCCGGTCATGATGTGGACCGAAGCCGGAGCGCCCGACGCCAGGACGCCGTGGGCCAGGATCTGGTCGGGCGAGGTGACCTGAAGCGGCGCACCGGTCTCGGCGATCCGCACCTCGGGGATGCGGGTCGACAGGCGCCCGGTCAGCTCGGTGAACGGGCCGAGCGCATGCCCGAACTGGTCCATCGCATGGCCGCCGACCACCGCGAGGTGGTTGACGCCCTTGGTCTTGTCGAACAGGTCGGCGTACCGCTCCGACCACGTCTCGGCCGTGCCGATCGAGTAGTGCAGCGACGCCGAGAGCACCTCGCCGATCTCCCCGGCGGCGATGAGCTCGCGCAGGTACCGGATCGCCGGGTGGTTGCGGGTCTGGAGCCCGACCGCGTGCCGGACCCCCGCGGCCTCGGCCAGGTCGCGGTACCGCAGGGCGGTGTCGGCGTCCGGAGCCAGCGGCCATTCGACGTACACGTGCTTGCCCGCCGCGATCGCGGCCTCGACCAGGTCGCCCCGCTTGGGGAGCTGGACGGCGACGAGCACCGCCTCGACGGCGGGGTCGGCGAGCAGCTCGTGCGCGTCCGCATAGGAGCGCTCGGCGCCCCACACCGCGGCCGCCTCGGCGGCCTGCGCCGCGCCGGTGGAGGCGACGGCCACGACGTCGAAGTCGGGCGACTCCCGCAGTGCGGGCAGGTGGACCGCGCGGGCCCATCCGCGCTGGGCGTGCGCGCCGATGATGCCGAGTCCGATGCCGTTGGCCATGATCGCTCCTGTCGTTCAACCGTGTCAGTGAAGACGACGCTATCCGGCCGCGTCGAGCGCATCAATGATCGAACGCGGCGAAAAGATGTCTCAGACGCTCACTCGAATGGACGATAGGATGAGGGCATGGACGTGCTCAGCGACATGATCGCCGCCACCCGGGTCGGCCGCCCCGGATTCGGACTGACCGTGCGGGACGCCCCGTGGGGCCGCGCCTACCCGCGGGTGCCCGGGGCCGGGTTCCACATGGTGATGCAGGGGTCGTGCTGGCTCATTCCCCAGCGGTCGCAGCCGATCCCGCTCTCGGTCGGCGACGTCGTGCTGCTCTACGGCGACCAGGGCCACGGCCTCGCCGACGCCCCCGGCACGCCCCTGACCGAGACCGCCGGGCCGGGCGAACCGCAGGTCATCGAAGGGCCGGGACCGAGGACCACGCTGCTGTGCGGGGTGTACGAGTTCGAGCGGGCCTGGTCGCATCCGATGCTCGACGCCCTCCCCGAGGTCGTGCACGTACCCGCCCGCCTCGGCAGGCACCCGCACCTGCGCGCCACCGTGGACCTCCTGACCGCCGAGCTGGAGGACCGCGCCCCCGGCGCCGACGCCGCCGCGCCCGCGCTGCTCGACGTCCTGCTGGTCCAGATCCTGCGGGCCTGGCTGGCCGAGCAGCCGGACGGGACGGGCTGGGCCTCGGCCCTCCACGACCCGGACCTCGCCGCCACGCTCGGGGCGATCCACGACGACCTCGCCCGGCAGTGGACGGTCGAGGCGCTCGCCGCGCACGCGGGCATGTCCCGGGCCACCTTCGCGCGGCGCTTCACCGCCAGCGCCGGCGAGCCGCCCCTCGCCTACCTGACGCGGTGGCGGATGATCACCGCGGCACGGCGGCTGCGGGAGGGCGACGCGCCGCTGTCGGCGATCGCCAAGCAGGTCGGATACGGGTCGGAGTACGCCTTTGCGAAGGCGTTCAAGCGCCTCCACGGCACCGCGCCGGGACGCTACCGCTCGAATCCGACGACCTCGGCCCAGCGCGGAGCGACCCGCCCCAGGGCCACCCTCCGGGAAGAGCACCGGGGCGACCGCGCCGCGAGCTGACCGCGGGCCCGAGGGGAGCTGTGGGCCGACAGATCGCACTCTGCCGCGTCCTGCAACGGCCCGCCGGGACAGGAGACTCGACCAGTCCCGGACGGCCGCCGAACCCGAAGCCGTGCAGCGAATTCTCGACGCATGCGCCGGCCTGCCCCTGGCGCTGGCGATCGTCGCCGCCCGTGCCGCCGCCCGGCCCGACTTCCCATTGGGGGCCCTGGCATCCGACCTGCACGAGGCGAGCGACCGCCTCGACGCACTCGCCGACTCCGACCCCGCCACCGACTTACGGGCCGTGTTCGCCTCGTCATACCAGGCGCTGTCCTCCGGGTCCGCGCGGCTGTTCCGGCTCCTGAGCCTCCACCCCGGGCCGGAACTCTCGCTCGCCCTCGCGGCCAGCATCGCCGGGGCGGCGCTGAAGCCGACGCAGCGGCTCCTGACCGAACTGACCCGCGCCAACCTGCTCGTCGAGCCGAGGCCCGGCAGATACGCGTTCCACGACCTGCTGCGCGCTTACGCCGCCGAACACGGCTTCGACGCGCACTGCTGGCGGCTGTCCTGGACGCTGCGGGACCATCTCGACCAGGGAAGCTGGCAGGACCAGGCCGCCGTCTGGCAGACCGCCCTGGAAGCCGCACGTCGGCTCCAGGACTCCGATGCGCAGGTACGGGTGATCCGCCTGCTCGCCGAGGCGTTCAGCCACACCGGCCGGATCGAGGACGGCCGGGCGCTCCTCGACGGGGCCCTCCTCCTCTGCCAGGACATGGACGAACGCGTCGGCGACCAGCACCGGGCGCTGACCTACTGCGAGCACGCCATGGCGCTCATGATCGAGATCGGCGACCGCTACGGCGAGGCCGAGAGCATCCGGGCCAGCCTCGCCCAGCTCCCACTCCAACCGTTCGATACGGTCCACGCGCGCTTCAGATGTTTGATTCAGGAAATGCTGATGACTTTCAAGCCCAGGGGAGCGTGAAGACATAATTGTCACCTTTCCCCGACACTCCCAATCAAGGAGTGATCCGGTCCGACGTGACGGTATTCGATCGAGCAGATATCCTGCTATCTGTCAAGTCGGGTCGCCTGACCAGAGTTTCCGAAATGAGTCAAGGATTGAAAATAGGGGAAGCGTCACCTGCTTCATGCACCTCTCTGATGCCGTGTCGCCAGCTAACATCGAATATTGGGGCCGTCCCGGTCCCATTCGCAATGCCAAGCCGATTCCGTATCGGAATCCTCAGTCAGATGCTGTCCGAACGAAAGAAAGGGCTTCGTATGAATGCGGTGCACAGTACGAACATTGAGATCGCGACGCGGGACGGCACGGCCGATGCCTACCTGGCGCACCCTGACAGCGTTCGCCCATATCCGGCCGTCCTGCTGTATATGGACGCCTTCGGACTTCGTCCGCACCTGAAGAAGATGGCCGACCGACTGGCCGCGGGCGGGTACACCGTTCTGGCGCCCAACGTCTTCTACCGCCATGGGCGAGCGCCGGTGATCGATCTGCCGGACTTCGTGGGCCCGGCCGAGCGGGCGGAGCTCTTCCAGCGGCTCAGTCCGGTCATCATGTCCCTGACGCCTGAGATGGCGATGAGAGACGCCGATGCCTACCTGCGCTGGCTGGCCGAGTGCCCGATGGTCCAGGACGGGCCCGTTGGCGTCACCGGTTACTGCATGGGAGCGGGTCTGGCGATGCGTACGGCCGGTGCCTATCCGGACCGGGTGGCCGCCACAGCCGGTTTCCACGGCGCGAACCTCGCTTCCGCCGCTCCCGACAGCCCGCACCTGCTCGCGGACCGTATCAAGGCCGAGCTGTACTTCGGGCACGCCGACCGGGACCGCGCGCTTCCGCCCGAGCAGATCGAGCGGTTGAACGAGGCCCTCGCCGCAGCTGGTGTACGCCACCGCTGCGAGGTGTATGCCGGCGCGGAGCACGGCTTCACCCAGGCCGACACCGCCGCATACGACGCCGAAGCCGCGGAACGCCACTGGGCGGCGTTGCTGGGCCTTTTCGCGCGCACACTTTGACGCGCTGAAGTAGCAGGTGCCGCGGCCGCAGAATCGGTCCGGCGTCCCATCGGAACATGCCGGTGGACAATTCCATAGCACACGAAATTGCTTCCCGGTCGGTAGTCCGGAGCGCATCCGTTCACTATTGTGTCCGGCCGCGTCAATCTTCCTCTCCTTAGGAGAGATCCAGTGTGCTCCCTCATGCGAAACCAATTCACTGGGAGTACTCTTGTCTGGAATGCGAATCGTCATCGCTGGCGGCGGTCTTGCCGGGATGACGCTGGCACACTTCTTGAACCGGCACGGCCTGCAGGTGGCCGTCTACGAACGCGACACCGGCATCGCCGCACGCGAGGCCGGCTACCGGATCCACATCAACTCCACCGGCACCTCCTCCTTGCACGCCGCCCTTGAGCCTCGGCTGTGGGAGCTGTTCCTCGCCACCTGCGGCATGCCCAATGACGACATGCTCTTGTTCGACGAACAGCTCAACCTCCGCCCGGGCCGCGACAAGTCCGCCACCGAAGGCATCGGGGCGCCCACCGACATCCCGGAGCACCTGGTGGTCTGCCGCTCGACGCTGCGTCGGATCCTCTATCTCGGCCTGGAAGAGGCCGTGCACTTCGGTGCCAAGGTCACCGGGTACCGCTCCAACCCGGATTCCACCGTCACCGTGCTCCTGGACAACGGGGAGCGTGTCGAGGCCGACATGCTGATCGCAGCGGACGGCATCAACTCGGCAGTGCGGGATCAGCGACTGCCGCAGGTGAAGGTCGCCGACCTGGGCGCGCGGCACATCGCCGCGAAGGTCCCGATCACCGAGGAGACCAAGGCCGAGCTGCCAGCTCAGCTCTTCAACGCCTTCTCGCTGGCATTCGACTCCGACTTCACCGGACTGACGCTCGGCCCGCTGGAACGCTGCGACCCCGGCTCCGCGCTGATCAAGGAGCAGGATCAGGGATTCCAGGACGAGGCCACCAAGAACTACGCGCTGAGCATCTTCAACTCCGTTGCGAGCCGCATGATGCCCGACGCCGAGCTGTTCACCGCCACCCCCGAGCGGCTGAAGGCGTACGCGCTGGAACGCGTGGCCTCCTGGCATCCGTCCCTGGTCGAGACGGTCCGGCTGTGGGACACCGCCACCGTGCAGGCGCTGAAGTTGCGCAGTTGCGTTCCCGTCCTTGCGTGGGAGCCCTCGAACGTCACCGTCATCGGCGACGCGATCCATGCCATGAGCCCGGCCTTGGGCATCGGCGCCAACACCGCGCTGCGCGACGCTCACGTTCTCGGAGGGGAACTGCTCGCCGTCGCCCGGGGAGGAAAGGAACTGCTGGACGGTATCGGCGCCTACGAACAGGCCATGCGCGACTACGGGTACAAGGCGCTTCGGATGTCCGCAGCGGTAGGGCAGAAGGTGATCGGCCACCTCCCGCTGCCTGAGTAGGCCGCGTTCAAGCCAGATCACGACGCTGCCGACTAGTCGTGAATGGGTTTCTTTCACGGCTGGAGCCCGGGCGCCGCAGCGCCCGGGCTCTCATTTCCGGGGTGGTCAGGATTCGACGAGTGCGTCGATCGCGTTGGCGAGGGCGTCAGCGGCGGTGTCCACCTCCTCTTGGGTGGCGCCCTTGTCGTCGGCGGTGATCTGGGCGGCGTCGCGGGCGGCGGCCAGGACCGCCCAGGAGTCGGCGGTCCAGTCGGTCTCGGTCAGGGCGGCGGCGTCGGCGAGGCGGACCTCCAGGCCCGTCTTGTCGATGACAGCGACGATGAACTGGAGTTCGGCGACGTTGCAGTAGCCGTTGCCGCCGCTGATCCGGACGGCCTCGTAGGTCACGGGGTCGGTGAGGGTCAGCGTGTTCCATCCCGCGACCGGGGTGCCGGTGCCGGCGAAGGTGGTCCAGGTGGCGCCGCCGTCGTTGGAGCCCTGGATCGGCATCCCGGTCGAGCGGGAGACCGCGCCCGGGCGCGGGTGGTACCGGACGGCCTCGATCGTGAACGCGGTGCCGTCGGTCGGCAGGACGGTGTTGGTGCAGGCCTTGGTGGTCGTGTCGGTGTAGGTGGCGGTGTTCCCGTCGAACATGCGCCAGCCGTTGGCGGCCGCGGTGGTCGCGCCGTCGGCGGTGGCGGTGCTGGCCGCGACCCAGGACGCGTCCATCGCCGCGGGCGCCTCAGTCAGCAAGGGGTCCAAGAGGTCCCAAGCGTCCAAGAGACGCAGCGCGAGCGCCGTCCCGTCGGCCCCGTCCGCTTCGAGGGCCGCCCGGATCTCGGCGACCTCGCGGGGGAACAGGATCCGGGAGCCGCGTGTGAAGGCGTCGAGGTCGACGGCCTCGGCGCGGGCCAAGATCGGGTCGATGTCGAGGGTGAGCGTGCCGAAGACCCTCAGTTCAGTGATGTCGATGTACGTCGAGTTGCTGATCCTCAGGTAGCGGTAGTCGCCGGTGTCGGTCCCTTCGAGGGACTGCCACTGCATCGTCTTGAACGGCTGCTCGGCGATGGTCGTCCAGGTCTCCAAGTCGTTGGAGCCCTGGAACACCAGGTCGGGCATGCGGATCATGCCGTTGGTGTTCGAGGCGGCGAGGTAGTCGATCCGGTCGAGGCTGTAGGTCGAGCCCTCGCCGAAGTCCCAGATCAGGTGGAACTTCCCGTCGACGGCGGGCACGCTGGTCTGCGTGGTGGTCTTGCCGTCGAGCAGCAGCGCCGCCTGTGCGGCCTTGGCCTGGTCGGCTTCGCCGTTCGCGTTCACCACTGCGGGATTGGACATGTCGATGAGGTTCGACTCGTCGGAGCCGAACAGGTGGGTGCCATCGGTGGAACCGTGGATGGTCGCGGCGTTCTGGCCTCTGGCGGTGGTGTGGTCGATGGCGATGTCGAGCCGTTCTCCGCCCTCGAGCGCGCCGAGGGTACCGGTCGCAGTCCACGACAGGCCGTCCTCACTGGACGCCTCCAAACCCTGGCCGCCGACCGAGACACTGACCTCCGAGATCTCGGTGGGACTGGAGAAGGCCACCGTGACGTCGTCGCCCTCGGTGACGCGGCTCGCGAGCGCGTCCGGAGAGGACACGGACACGGTGTCGATGTCGCCCCGTACCTCGGAGCGAACGCCGTCGATGCGGAACCGCTGGAAGCACCACAGGCCCGGATAGGCCGGGTCGGTCGCGATGCCCGGGTTGTCGACCTGGAGCTTCAGGTAGCGGTACTGCTGTCCCCGGTGCTCATCGACGACGCCGATGGTGTCCCACAGGTTGGTGTTCTCGGTGTCCCGCTCGGTCAACAGGTCCCAGGTGATGCCGTCGGTGGAGCCGTAGACGTTGGTCCCCTCCATGCGGTTCCCGAACGTGAAGTTGCCCAGGAAGCTGAAGGAGTCGGCGGCGACCCGGTACTGGGGCCCGAAGTCGAGCACGAAGGATGCCACGGTCAGGTTCGGAATGCCGCCCTCGCTGCCCTCGCTGGACAGGAGGTTCACCGCTGCGGGTGTGATCACGGTCGGTGAGACCACGCCGTCGCCGAAGTCGAGCGTGCCGTCCCCCAAGTGCGGGTTGAGCAGCCGCAGTGCCTTGACGGCGGCGAGCAGCTCGGTAAGCGCGGTCTCGAACTCATCCACCGTGCCGTCCTCGGCGACCTCCTTCGCTTCGCGGAGCGCGGCCAGGTACGGCTCGTGCGTGACCATGGTGTAGACCGCGAACTTCTGGGTGCCGTCCGCGACGACCGCATCGATGGTCTTCGCGCGGTTCTTGGAGACCACGAGTTCGAACGTGCGGGCGGCGACCGTCTCACCGTCGTCGGCGACGATCTGCACC
Source organism: Glycomyces dulcitolivorans (assembly GCF_003265355.1). GTDB lineage: Bacteria > Actinomycetota > Actinomycetes > Mycobacteriales > Micromonosporaceae > Glycomyces > Glycomyces dulcitolivorans. The sequence continues at coordinate 13,246 of NZ_QFRW01000319.1, forward strand.
TCATACCGGCCGGACTGGCGCCGGGCCGGGTCCCAGTCGAGCTGCCCGGTGGCAGCGTCGACGGAAGCGCCCTCGGGGAGGCCGTGGGCGGTGTAGGCGGCGTCCCCGCCGGTGTCGACAGCCGAGAGGTCGATCGACTTCACCTGCCGCTCAGTGAAGTAGTACGTACTGTCGCTCTGGGCGAACTGCGGCGCGGTCAGGTCGGTCGCGCCGGTGAGGATGACGCCGTGCAGGTCCACAGTGGTGCCCTCGGCGCCGGTGAGGCGGTAGAACTGGACGTTCTGGCCGCCCGCCGGATAGGCCACGTATCGCCACTCGCCGCCCGTGTCCGGCAGCTCCAGCGAGGTGATCGGGTCGAAGTCGTACTCGTCCGGGTTGATCCCCGACGGGTCCTCCTTCTGGAGGACTTCCAGGTCGGCGGGCCCGTCGCTGCGGTACTTCAGGCCCAGGACGGTCCCCGTCCCCCACATCACGCGGTTGACGACACTCACCGTGCCGGTCTCGGAGAGCGAGGCGCGCGCGAAGGTCTCGCCGTCCTCGGTCACCATCTCAGTGCCCTCGTCGAGGGTCAGCCCGGCCCGTTCGAAGGTCAGCGCCGCATTCTCGGGCAGCGCGGGCGGGGCGGTTCCGGCCAGTTCCTCAGGGAAGGCGACCCAGTACTCGGGGTTCTTGTCCCCGGCGCCCCAGAAGTTCGCGACCGAGGTCCCGGAGTAGAAGTAGGGGCCGTCCATGCGGGAGGACAGCTCGGCCACCCATGGAGCCTCGGTCTCCACGTCCACGCCACGCTCGTACTTGTACTCGTAGTACAGCTCGTTGACCGCGTTGAACATCCGTCCCCGGTAGGCCTCGGAGACGCTGCCGTTCCAGCCCTCGCCGCGCTCGTCGACCCAGGGGATGCGCGATCCCAGCATGAACCCGAAAAACTGGTTCGCGCCGTCCAGGAGCCGCTGGCCCAGGAAGTCGTAGGCGGACACCGCGTCGTCGCCGGTCGAGACGGTCCCGGCGGTCGGGTCCACCTTCGTCCCTTGGACTTCGAGCATCCGGGCCAGGCCGGTGAAGTTGTCGATGTTGCACTCACCGTGGGCCTGGTCGCGGCCCATCTCCCTGACCTGCACGAAGTCGTACCCGTACGGGTTGATCGGGTCGTCGGCCTCGATCAGCGGCATCTGCGGGGCCATCGCCCCGTTGTCGTAGCCGTCGTACGTGGAGTTGACGGTCAGCCACTCGACGCCGGTGGCGTAGCCCTCGGCGTCATCGGCGTAGATCGCGGTCGCGATCCGCCCGAACAGCCCGAAGTTGTGCTGGTTCATCCACTTCTTGTTCGAGAAGTTGAAGACCTCGACCACCGGGTTCGCGTAGTTGGTGAGCAGGTTCGCGTCGTCGGTCTCGCTCCACACCACGTCATACCCGTTGTAGGTCCCCGGGGTGTCGTCGGCGAGCGGCTCGGTGGCGCGGATGATCTCGGCGGCCATCAAATGCTGGTAGAGCGGGTGCCCGGTGTGGATGTGCGCGTCGGGGAAGTACGCGTACCCCTCGGGGTTCATGTCCGCCCAAGCGCGCAGCGACTGGACCGAGTTCTTGCGGTACACCTCGTCGCCGGTCATGACCCACATGAGCGCCTGGGTCAACGAACCGAACGAGTCGTTGCGCTGGCGGGTGCGCATCCCGCCCTGGGTGTAGGTGTCGGTCAGCGCCTGGTCCGGCTGGGCCGCGGACTTCGAGTTCGAGGCCCGATATCCGGTGCCGGCGAAGCCGGTGTCCGCCATGGCCTCGAAGTAGGAGGCCCACGGCTCCTGCCCTGAGCGGACCATCTCCTGGGCGTTGCGCAGGTCCTCGGCCGTCAATCCGACGCCAGGGTGGACGAACCCCTGGTCGGAGACGGTCTCATTGATCGCCACGACGTTCGCGGTGATGAGGTCGTCGTAGTCGGCGGCCTGCGCCGCCTGCGGAGGCAGGGCGAGCAGCCCTATCCCGGTCGCGAGTGCGGCGGCGAACGCCATGGGGCGCAAGCGCTTTCTCTGCCTGGTTCGTGTCATCGGTTCCTGATTTCAGTGAGGGGACGGGTGGTTCGGGGCGGCCGCGGGCACGGCGGTACCCGGCCCGCGGAAAGGGTCAGGCGGTGATCCTGAAGGTCGCGTCGCCGTAGGCGCCGCTGCCGATCACATCGGCGCGGAGGATGTAGTACCCGTGCCGCACATACCGGGTCGCGTCGTCGTACAGCTGGAACGAGGTCCAGGAGGCGTCCGCGAGCCCGGCGACCGCACGGAACGTGGCGGACGCGGCGAACGCCGCGGAGCCGTCGTGCTCTTCGAGTTTGAGCACGGAGCCGTTACGGCGCAGGTAGTAGCCGGGGAGGTTCACGGATTCGAACGAGACGCAGTCGTCGGCCCGGTCGGCCAGGCCCGCACCCACCTGGAACCAGGTGTCCTCGGCGGGGCTGGCGCCGGTCGAGATGTTCGCGGCGAAGCCGGCGTGGCGCCAGTAGTGGGTCTGGAAGTTGTAGGACTGGATCCGGCTGTAGGGCACGGTGGCCCGGGCGCGGCTGTAGAGGAGGCCCCCGAAGCCGAGGGCGTCGTAGCCGCCGGAGGTCGAGCCGTAGTCGCCGCCGCCCCCTTCAGAGGCGACCGAGGCGGCCATCGCGGCGACGTTCGGCAGGTCGAGGCCGCGCCGGGAGTAATAGTGGTGGTGGATCATGGCCCACACCGGCCGCACGGTGCCGCGGCCGGCGGCGCTGATCGCGGTCTGCTCGTTGTAGGCACAGGTCGTGCCCGAACCCCAGCTGTAGGTGGTGTAGGGGACGTCGTTGCCGAGGTTGTAGGAGGCGACGTACTCGCAGGCCTTGGCGAACGCGTTGTCGTCGGCCGAGTACAGGTCGATGCCCTGGTTCCATGCCGTCTCCATGAACGTGGCCATGAGCCCGATGCCGAGGACGGCGTGGGCCTGGTCGCGGCCGGACTCCTGCCACTGCGCGAGGCCGTCGTCGTGGGTGAAGGGGATCGCGCCGCGGATCGAGCCGTTGCCGACGCCGTTCCAGAAGTAGTCGAGCGCCTGGTCGATGATCGTGTCGTCGTCGCAGAGGACGCCGATGGCGAGTTCGGCGTTCATGGCGGCCAGGTCCCAGTTGGCCCAGTAGTGGGTCGCGCAGGTGTTGTTGTGGGCGTTGAGGAATCCACTGGTCAGAGGGTGGAAGACCGCGAGCGCCATCGCCTGGAACGCGGCCAGGTCGAACCCGGGCGCGTCGCGGATGAGCTCGGCGGCGTTCGCGAACTGGTAGCCCTGGAGCCCGGCGCACAGCAGCGCGTCGGTGCTGCCGTTGATCTCGGTCAACGTCGACGACCACGCATTGCAGATGGCGACGGCGGCGTCGCGGTTGGCGGTGGTGCCGGCGATGCGCCAGCGCAGCGCGTTCTGGTAGGCGGCGTGGGCGTCCCGGTAGAGCAGTGCGTAGTTCTGGGTGCCCGAGCCGCCGCGGGTGATGACCGCGGTGGCGCTGGGTGTCCAGGTGGATTGCGAGTGCCCGTTGGCGGTGAGCATGTTCCAGCCCGAGAGCCAGGGCTCGGCCGTGAGGTTCGCGGCGATGTAGGCGAGGTCGGCCTGGGTGTGGAGCATGGCCGGGTGGCCGACCGCCTGGATGCCGACGGTCTGGGCTTCGGCGTACTGCGGGGCGGTGAGGGCGGAGCCGCCGAGCCCGGCGAGGGCCAGGCCGCCGGTGACGGCGGCGCCTTTGAGGAGGGGCCGCCTGCCGAGGCGGCCGGTGTCGAGCTGGGACATGGTGCTCCTTTGCGCCATGCGATGAACGATGCCGGGGGATGCCATCGCGATTCGCGTCCTGTTCGCGTGATCGCTCACGCAGATGAGTACGATAGCGCTTTCTATGCATCAATGTCAATATGTTGAATGGCCTGAGGCGCGGATGCGCGGCGGTGGGCGGCGACACGACCTCGTCCGCCGCCGAATCGCTGAAGGCCATCGTGGGGCGACCGGGGCGCCGATGCGGACGTTGATGCGATTGCTCATGGTCGTTTTCCTGGCAGTAGTGACGGGCGCCGCGGCTGGCGGGCCGCGTTCGGGTGTGGCGGTGAAACCGCGTTCCGACCGGAGCGGCGTCGGCTGGGATAATGGGGGTATGCAGCGACGTGTGACGATCGAGGACATCGCCCGGGAAGCCGGCGTTTCGCGCCAGACGGTGACCCGGGCTATGAACGGGATGCCGCGGATCAGCGAGGCCACGCGCGCCCGTGTACTGGAGGTCAGCGAGCGGCTCGGCTACCGCCCCAGCCGGTTCGCCTCGAACCTGGCCCGCTCGACCAAGACCAAGACCATTGCGTTCGTCGTGGACTCGTTCCGCAACCCGTACTACTCGGAGCTGACCGCGGACCTGCTCGACGCGACCTCGGCGCGCGGCTGGCAGATGTCGATCTTCTCCCACGAGGACGAACCCGAATTGCAGCTCATCGGCCGGCTGGCGAGCCAGGTCGATGCGGTCGTCGGGTATCTCGGCGAGACCGACGAGGCGGCCTTGGGTTCGGCCGCCCGGGGCGTGCCGCTGGTCCTGTTGGGCCGCACCGCGACCGCCGAGGGCCTCCACTCGGTCGATTTCGACTTCGGCCCCGCCTTCGCGCGCCTCGCCGCCGAACTGCGGGAGCGCGGCGCGAAGCGGTTCGGCCTGCTCGAGAGCCAACCGCTCGGCACGATCTACAAGCCGAGCAGCCGCCGGATCGCCTATGAGGACGCCGTCGACGCGCATTCGGCCGAGGCCGTCGTCGTCTGCGAGGCACCGCCGCAGTCGATGGACGCCGGCCAGCTCGGCTTCAACGAACTCATGGACCGCTTCCCCGAGACCGACACCGTGATCGCCTTCAGCGACCTCATGGCGATGGGTGCGCTGCGAGCCGCACACCGGCGCGGCATCGACGTGCCAGGCCAGGTGCGGCTGGTCGGCGTGGACGGCCTGTCGCTCGGCGCCGTGACCTCCCCCGCGCTCACCACCCTCGCAATACTGGGCACAGAGTTCGCCGAGCAGGTCGCGGATGTCGTCGCAAAGGCCCTCAGCGGACAGGGCGACGCCGCGGCGCGCCGCATCGTGCCGTCGATCCTATGGCGCGAATCCGCCTGAGGCGCTGGGGTTCACGGCCCGGAGACCGGGAGGACCGGCCCTTCCAGGACCTCGTCGCGGTCGCAGACCAGGCGCCCGTCCACCACATGCGCCCGTGCGACCTGGATCGAGGTGCGGCGGTGGGCGTACAGGTCGTCGCGGATCGGCTCGCCGGGGACGCGCCCAGGGTGCGTGAAATAGAAGACGAAGGCGTCGTCTCCGACGACGACCACGTCCGCGTGGAGGCCGTTGCCGCCGTCGTCCGCTCCTGTGCCCGACTCGGCGAGGATGCGGTCCTGGATCTCCCAGGACCGAAGGTCGTCGGAGCGGTGGACCCGCAGGCCCTTCCACTCGTCGGTGAGCATCCAGTACGAGCCGCCGAGCGCGAACACGTTCGGCCCCTCGTGCGCGCAGTTCTCCACGGCCGGGCCGGTCGGCCTCCACCGGTACAGGTCGGGGCTGTCGGCGGTGTAGGTGTGCGAACCGCGCGAGCTGTCTTTGAACCACATCCGCCAGCCGCCCTCTGGGAGTGGGAGGACACACGCGTCGATGACCTGCCTCGAATCAAGTTCCAGGGTGGACTGGTACTCCCAGTGTGCGAGGTCCTCACTGGTGTAGTGGCGGATCAGCCCTTCAGCCCCCCACCGCGAATGGATGCCCTCGATACAGCTCGCGTACATGTGGTAGGTCTCGCCGTCGTCGATCACTTCGGGAGCCCAGAACGTGTTGCGACCCCAGCCGGTCTCCAGACCCTCCGCGATACCGCGGTAGACCCAGGTCGCCCCGCCGTCTTCAGAGGAGGCGATGCCGATGTCGGTGCCGAACACCCAGGACACGTCGTCGAACGGCGGCGACCAGACTCGCCGGTTGGTGTAGAACATCCACCACTCGTCGAAGGCCCGGTTCCAGATGACGGTGGGATCGGCGGCACCGTCTTGTACGGGGTCGCGGAACAGAGGTTTCGGAATAGCGCTCATCGTCAAGTCCCTTTCTTCGCTCAGCCGATGGTGATGCAGGTCCAGGAGACCGGCGGCAGTTCGACGGTGACCGTGCCGTTCTCACGGCTGATCTTGGTGTTCTCACGGAGCGTCACGCGCTCGGGCTGGTCGAGGGTGTTCTTCGCGTGGCGGTCTTCATCCCAGATGCCTTGGGCGCGAACCGGTCCGTCGAGGTCGAGGGCCGCAATGTCGATCGCGAACTCCGCGGTGTCGTCGACCGAGCGGTTGAGGACGAACACGGCTGCGCGGTCGCCGTCGAGGGTGGCGACGGCGTCGATGGCAGGCACGTCGCCGAACTTCGCGGTCGCCACGCTCGGGGCGTCGAGCGCGCCGCGCAGCGCGGTTCCCGTCGCCAGGCGCGAGGTGGCGGCGAACGGGAAGAAGGTGGTCTGGCGCCAGGCGGGCCCGCCCGGTTCGGTCATGATCGGGGCGATGACGTTGACCAGTTGTGCGAGGTTCGCGGCCGTGACGCGGTCGGCGTGCTTGAGCAGCGAGATGAGCAGCCCGCCGAGGACCACGGCGTCGGTGACCGAGTACTGGTTCTCCAACAGGCGCGGGGCGATCGGCCACGAGGCCGTGTCGATCTCGTCGGGGTCCTGGTACCAGATGTTCCACTCGTCGAACGAGAGGTCGATGCGGCGCTTGGAGCCCTTGACGGCCCGCGCGTGCTCGATAGTGTGCACTACGGACTCGATGAAGTCGTCCATGTCCACGCCGGACGCCAGGAAGCTCGCGGCGTCCCCGTCGACCTCGTGGTAGTAGGCGTGGCAGGAGATGTAGTCGATCTCCTCAAAGGCGTGCTCCAGGACCGTGCGCTCCCAGACCCCGAACGTGGGCATGCCCCGCCACGAGGACCCGCACGCGGCGAGCTTCAGGTCCTGGTCGATCGCGCGCATCGCGCGGGCGGTGACCTTGGCGAGGCGACCGTACTCCTCGGCGGTCTTCGCCCCGATCTGCCAGTCGCCGTCGAGTTCGTTGCCCAGGCACCACATCCGGACGTCGAACGGCTCCTCACGCCCGTTCTCGCGCCGCTCGTCGGACCGGGCGGTGCCGGCGGGAACATTGGCGTATTCGAGGAGGTGCAGGGTCTCGCGCACGCCGCGGGTCCCGAGGTTGGTGCCGAGCATGAGGTCGGCGCCGACGAGGTCGAGCCAGTCGCTGAACTCGTGAAGGCCGACCTCGTTGGGCTCGATGGAGTGCCAGGCGAGGTCGAGGCGCCGCGGGCGGTCGGCGACCGGGCCGACGCCGTCCTCCCAGTCGTAGGCGGAAACGAAGTTCCCGCCGGGGTAGCGGACGTGCGAGATGCCGAGCTCGCGGACGAGGTCGACCACGTCGCGGCGGAACCCGTCCGGACCCGCCGTGGGGTGGCCGGGCTCGTAGATGCCGCCGTAGATGTGGCGGCCCAGGTGCTCGACGAAGCCGCCGAAGAGCTCGCGCTCGACGGCGCCGACCGTGAACGCGGGGTGGAGCTTGAGGTTCGCGAGGAACATTGGTGTCCTTTTCGGAGTGACGGGTTCAGCCTTTGACGCTGCCGGTGACGAGCCCGGAGACGATGTGGCGCTGGGCGGCGATGAAGAAGACCACCAACGGCGCGAGCACGATGACGCTGAGCGTCATGAACGCGGGCCAGTCGGTCGAGAACTGCCCGACGGCGCTGTACACCTGGAGGACCAGGGTCTGCTTGTCCGGCGAGTTGATGAAGACGTTGGGGGTGATGAAGTCGTTCCACACCCACATCGCCTGGAAGACGCCGACGGTGACCAGGATCGGGCGGATCAGCGGGAGCACGATCGACCGGTAGATGCGGAACGCGCTCGCCCCGTCGATCCGGGCCGACTCGAACATCTCGGTCGGGATCGTCCTCATGTAGCCGATGATCAGGAAGTAGCAGAAGATCGCCCCGCCCATGTACAGGAAGATCAGTCCCTCCAACGTGTCCACCAGGTACATGCCCGAAAGCATGCGGTACAACGGGATCAGCGTCGTCTGCCCCGGGACGAGGAACGCGATCAGGCAGATCACGCCGATGAGCTTGGTGAGCAGTCCCTGCCCGATGAGCATGCCGTAGGCGGCCATCGACCCGACCAGGAGCATCAGGAAGATCGACACGACGCCGACGTACAGGGTGTTGAGGAACGACTGCCAGATCGGCAGCGCCTCGAAGACCTCCGCATAGTTGGAGAAGTCCACACCGGAGGGGAGCCCGAGCGGGCTCGCCGAGATCTCCGGCTGGGTCTTCAAGGTGTTGACCAGAATGTAGTAGAACGGGATCGCGACGACGCCCGCGAGGGGGAGCATCACGACGCTCAAGAGAATGCTGCGCAGGTGCTTCATGAGAACCGGGCCTCCAGACGGCGGGAGAGCGCGAGCTGGGCGACGATGATGAGCCCGACCGCGATGAAGAAGACCACGCTCAGCGCCGAGGCCTTGCCGACCTCGCCCTGGGCGATGCCGTTCTCGATGATCGACTGCGTCAACGTGCGGGTGGCGAAGCCGGGGCCGCCGCCGGTGAGCGTGTACGGCAGGTCGTAGACCTTGAGCCCTCCAGTGAGCAGCAGCAGCTGGCTGACCGTGATCGCAGGGGTCAGCAGCGGCAGCGTCATATAGCGGAACTGCTGCCAGCGGGTGGCGCCGTCGATACTCGCGGCCTCGTAGAACTCCGACGGGATGGCCTGGAGATAGGCGAGGTAGAGCACGGCGTGCCAGCCGGTGCCGCCCCAGACGGCGACAATGATGACGCTCAGCCTCGCGAGAGTCGGCTCGGCGAGCCAGGCGACCGGCTGGGCGCCGAACCAGCCGATGATCGAGTTGATGACGCCGGTCCCCAAGGGCGCGAAGATGAAGCCCCACACCAGGCCGAGGATCGCGACGCTGACCACCGAGGGGAAGAAGAACACCGAGCGGACCAGGTTGCGCCCGAAGAACTTCTGGTTCAGCACGAGGGCGAGCGGGATCGCCAGCGCGGTGATCGCGAGGGTCGTGGCGATCGTGAAGATCAGGGTGAACCCCAGCGCGGACAGCATCGAGCTGTCCTGCCAGATGGTCGTGTAGTTCTCGAAGCCGACGAAGTTCGCTTCCGTGGAGTAGCCGTTGAAGTCGGTGAGGCTGTAGTAGAACGACTGCGCCAGCGGGATCGCGAACAGCACGACGAATACGACGATGACCGGCAGGGTGAACAGGTACGACTCGATGCCGCGCCGGCGCAGACGCTGGAGGCGGGTGGGCCGGGGCGGGCTTTGGAATGGAGGCGCGGGCCGGGGTGGGGCGATGGCGGTGCCCATGTCGAGGTCTCCTCTCTGAGACGGGGTGCCGGGGCGGGTGCGGTGCCCGCCCCGGCCGGGCGGCTACTGGAGGGACGCGAGCTTCGCGTCCAGGCCCTTGCCGACGTCGACGGGCTCGATATCGCCCGTGGCGAGCTGCTGGATCAATGCGTTCGCCTCGCCGGCCAGGACGTCGTTGTTGTCGACCCAGCTGACCGCGGGCAGGTAGTACCGGCCGTCCTGCACCGCCGACACCAGATCGCCGAGCTGTGCGGGCAGTTCGGGCTCGTAGTCCTTGACAGTGGAGATGAACTGGTTGGCCTGCTGGTAGAAGCTCACCCCGGGTTCGGTGGACATCCACTCCAGGAAGACCTTGGCGGCGTCGGGGTTCTTCGCCTTCGTGTTGAGGGCGAGGCCGGGCGAGACCGCGCCGGACCAGAAGGACTGCCCGTCGAAGCCTGGAACGGCTTTGAACTCGAAGTTCAGGTCGGGTGCGCCGCCGGTGATGCCGCTGATCCCCCACGAGCCGGTGGACATGATGGCGAGGCGGCCCTGCTGGAACTCGGGGAGCACCACGTCGCCGGTGAGCCCGGCCGCGGAGGAGTCGAGGATGCCCTCCCCGAACAACTGGTACCAGGCCTCGACGGCGGGGGTCCAGGCTTCCTCGAAGGTGAGGTCGCCGTCCCAGATCTGCTGGTCCATGGTCCCGCCGTAGGCGAGGTTCTGCATGCCGACGAAGGCGCAGACCGTGTCGGTCATACCGCCGACCGCTTCGAGGTAGGGGACGGTGCCGTCGGCTTTGAGCTGCTTGCAGAGGCTGAGGAAGCCGTCCCAGTCCGTCGGGAACTCGCCGGGCACGAGGTCGAGGTTGACGACCAGGCCGCCGGCCCAAGCCGAGATCGCCGAGCCGTAGAGCTTGCCGTCCCGCGAGTAGGTTTCGACAGCGGTCTCGTTGAGGTTCGACGCCCACGACTCACCGGACAGGTCCTGGACGAAGGCGCCGTCCATGAGCTGCTTCTTGTTCTCGGCGGTGATGATGAAGACGTCCGGCGCACTGTTGGATCCGAGCTGGGTCTGGAGCTTCTGGATGTACCCGGCCACGGGCGGCGCGTATTGCACCTCGACGTGGTATTCGGAGTGCTCCTGCTCGAACTGCTCGATCACCGGGCCCATGACCTCGGCGTTGTCCCAGGACAGGAACGTGATCGCATTCGGATCCGCGTCGCGGCCGCAGGCGGCGAGGGACCCGGCGGCAGGGGCGGCGATCGCGGCCGCGGCCGCGATCCGCCCAAGGGACCGGCGGGTGAGACGAGGGGCATTAGAAGGCGACATTGCGCTTCTCCTTTGGGATCGGAGGGGTCGGTATTGCAGGTGGATGCCGGGATGACGAGTTGCGTGATCGCTCACGCAATGGTTACCATAACACCGCCCCGGACCGGGCACCACCAGATCGACGATCAGGAGCGACGACATGTACTTCGGCGGCGACTACAACCCCGAGCAGTGGCCGGAGAAGGTGTGGGACGAGGACGTCCGGCTCATGCGCGAGGCGCGCGTCAACCTCGTGAGCGTCGGGATCTTCGCCTGGGCACGCCTCCAGCCCGACGAGGGCGAGTTCGACTTCGCCTGGCTCGACCGGCTCCTCGACAAGCTCCACGGCGGCGGCATCAGCGTCGACCTGGCGACGGCCACCGCCTCCCCGCCGAACTGGCTCGTTCGCCGCTACCCCGACGTCCTGCCGGTCACCGAGACCGGCACCGTCCTCGGCCCCGGCAGCCGCCAGCACTACGCCCCGACCTCACCGGACTACCGGCGCCTCGCCGCCGAACTGGTCACCGCACTCGGGCGCCGCTACGCCGACCACCCAGCGGTCGCCATGTGGCACATCAACAACGAGTACGCCTGCCATGTGCGCGCCGACTACTCCGAGCACGCCGCCCTGGCCTACCGCGCCTGGCTCACCGACCGCTACGGCGACATCGACGCGCTCAACGACGCGTGGGGCACGGCCTTCTGGTCCCAGCACTACAACGGCTTCGACGAGGTCCGGCCGCCGCGGGCCTCACCGACCACCCAGAACCCCTCGCTCGTGCTCGACTGGCGCCGCTTCACCTCCGACTCGGTGCTCGACCTCTACCGCATGGAGCGCGACGCGCTCCGCGCCGCCGGCGCCCAGCAGCCGATCACCACGAACTTCATGGGCGCCTTCCCGGCGATGAACTACTGGGACTGGGCCGCCGAAGTGGACGTCGTGTCCCACGACGGCTACCCCGATCCGCGCGAACCCGAGGCGCACCGCCACGCCGCGTTCGCCGCCGACCTCATGCGGTCCCTGAAGCCCGACCGGCCGTGGCTGCTCATGGAGCAGGCGCCGAACGCCGTCCAATGGCGACCCAACAACGCCGCCAAAGCACCGGGGCAAATGGCCGCCTGGAGCGAGCAGGCCGTCGCCCGCGGCGCCGACAGCGTCCTCTTCTTCCAGTGGCGTCAATCCCGAAGCGGCGCAGAGAAGTTCCATTCCGCGATGCTCCCTCATTCGGGGAAGCGATCGCGGACCTGGAAGGAGATCGCCCAACTCGGCACCGCCTTGGAAAACCGCGAGCCGGCATCGCCGCCGCCCGGCGACGTCGCGTTCGTCTTCGACTGGGAGAACCGGTGGGCGCTCGCCCAACCCGACCTCCCCGCCGACATCGACTACCAGGCCGAGGTCTTCGCCTGGTACGAAGCACTGCACGCCCGCCACGTCCAAGTGAGCTTCGTGCGCGCCGAAGCCGACCTCTCCGGATTCCGCCTGGTCGTCGCCCCCGCCCTGTACCTACTCACCGAGGAAGGCGCCGCCTCGCTCGAGCGGTTCGTCGAGACCGGCGGGACACTCGTCACGACCGCCTTCACCGACATCGTCGACGAGCACGACCGCTTCCGCCCCGGCGGCTACAGCACCCAGCTCGGCGAGGTCCTCGGCGGGCAGCCCGTCGACTTCTTCGGCGTCCTCCCCGAAGAAGGCCGCGTCGCCCGCGCGAGCGGCGCCGACTTCGCCGTCACGACGATGATCGAGGACTTCGACCTCGACGGCGGCGACGTCCTCGCGCGCACCCGCGAAGGCGAACCCGTCCTGATCCGCAACCGCTTCGGCGCCGGCACCTCACTGCACCTGGCCTGCTTCACCGACAAGGCGGGCACCGGATTCGTACTGGACCGAGCCCTCGAAACGGCTGCAATAGCGCCGGTCGTCGACGGGCTCGACCCGGCGGTCGAAGCCGTCGCCACCGTCCACGGCGCCACCCTGATCAACCAGTCCACGAACCCCGTCACAGTCAAGACCGAGAACGACACCTTCACGCTGGCCCCGTTCGAAATCCGCCACCTGTCCCACTGACACGCGATCAACTCCACCACCAGACCAGGAACCTGCCATGCGCAACTTCGAACGCCCGAACGCCCGCGACCTCACCGGCCCCGGAAAGCTCCTCGTCGGCGCCAACTACCACCCGCACGACTCCGACCCCGCAACCTGGCGACGCGACACCGCGATGATGCGCGACGCCGGAATCACCGTGGTGCGCCTGGGCCATCTCGCCTGGGACACCTTCGAACCCGCCGACGGCGACTTCCACTTCGACTGGTTCGACGACGTCATGGACCTCATGCACGAGCACGGCATCGGCGTCATCCTCGACATCGCCGCACGCCCAGCACCCCTGTGGCTGCACCGCAAGCACCCCACCATCGACGTCATCGACCCCGACGGCACCCGCCGCTACCCCAACCACCGCTACACCCTTGACACTGGCGACCCCCACTTCCGCGAGCACGCCGTCCGCTTCACCGACCGCCTCACCCGCCGCTACGCCGCCCATCCCGCCCTGACGGCCTTCGGGATCGACAACGAGCCCGGCGACGGTCCGATCTCGTACTCCCCGACCGTCCGCGCCCGCTTCATCGACTGGCTCAAGGCGAAGTACGGCACGGTGGAGGCCCTGAACCGCGCCTGGGCAGGACATCGCTGGTCCCGCCAGGTCAGCGACTTCGAGGAGATCGGCCTGCCCCGCCCCGGCGTCGCGGGCGGCGCCCCCGAACGCGTGCTCGACTTCCACCGCTTCATCTCCGACGAGATGAACGACTACCTCGACGCACTGTTCGACACGGTCGAGGCGAACGCGCCGGGCACGCTCACCACCTCCAACATGTGGTACTACACCCCGAGCAAGCACTTCGACTGGGCACCGGGCGCCTACGCCGGACGCCTGACCCGCCCCGGGAACGGCCTCTACCCCAGCCTCTCCCTCCTCGACACCGACAGCATCCGAGATGCCCTGTTCGGCATCGCCCGCATCCGCTACGAGCAGGCCGAACCGTTCTGGTGCACCGAGTTCACCACCATGACCGCCGCCCCCGGCTCCATCCGCCGCTCCGCATACGCGTCGCTGATGCTCGGCAACCAGCTCGTGTGCGGCTGGACCTGGCAGAGCATGCACGCCGGCGAGGAGCAGTTCCTCCAGGGCATGGTCGACTGGGGCGGCGAGCCCACCCGCAAACTCGACGAGTACCGGCAGATCGCCGCCGAATTCCGCAAGATCGAGTCTCACGGCTTCCCTTACGAAGTGAACGCCGAGATCGCGATCGCCATGGACTTCCCCAGCCAGATCGCCAGCGCACCGTTCCCCGAACGCCACGACGACCAGGCGCTGACCGCGTTCCGCACGATCCTGGACCGCAACCTGGACGTTCGCATCGTCGACCTCTCGCGCTCCGAACTGGACTACAAGATCCTCATCGTCCCCGGCGTGCTCGTCCTCGGCGAATCCGCCGCCGAGGCGATACGCGGCTTCGTCGAACGCGGCGGCACGGCGATCATGACCTCCTACTCGGCGACGCTCGACGCCGACGGCCAGGTGTTCCGCTCCACCCGGCCCGGCCGCCTCGCCGACGTCTTCGGCATCCGCGTCGGCCCGTACGAGGAGACCGCGACCCTGAACGAGATCACCAAGGGGCACAGCGGCAATGACGAGGTCGAACTGTGTTTCGAGGCTCGGTCGACGACCGCGCGTGCACCGCGGTTCGATCTGGTCGGGCCCCTCGGCGCGACGGTGATCGCCACGCTCGGCGGGCTCGACCAGGAGTACGCAGCGGTCACCGAGCACCAGTACGGCGAGGGCAAGGCGATCTACGTCGCACTGCCGATGCGCCGAGAGGTCCTCGATGCGTTGCTGGACGACGAGATCGCCCGTCTGGGCATCCGCACCGGCCCGCCGGTTCCAGCGGGAGTGATGGCCCGCGCGGTCTCCGACCGGCATGTCCTCTACCTGAACCTCGACGGGGAGCCGAAGCCGATCGATCTCCCCCACAACGCATCCGGCGTCATCAGCGGTCAGCGCTTCGAGAACGGCCTCGTCCTCGGCCCCTGGGACGCGGAACTCGTAGAACTCGACCCGCCCCGATGACCGACACGGCGGTGTCCACGCACGCTCCCTGGGCGGCCCGATCCTGAGCGCAGGCGGAACCGGCAGAGGGTCTTCGTCAGCTCCTCGTAGGCCTCCGGATCGAACGTGAGCCCGTCCGAGATGCCGGTGTCGGTCTCCTTCTGTGCGGCCCACGCGTTCAGGGCCGGGAGGACTCCGGGAGGGCGTCGATGACATTGCGGAGGCGGGCCCGCATGGCCGCCTCGGCGGCGGGGTCCCGGCGGCGGATGGCCTCGACGATCGCGAGGTGCTGGGGCAGCGACACGCTCGGGCGGCATCGGTGACGCGCTCGGCGGCCTTGGCGCCGCAGGAGCCGAGGCGGTCGACGTCATCGGGGAAGGCGCAGGGCGGGACAGCTCCAGTTCGTTCTCGGGCGAGAAGCGCGGACGGTTCGATGCGGTCATCCCTTCAACGATCCTTGGAGCAGGGCTGAGACGAACTTGCGCTGGAACAGCAGGAACACGATCAGTGTCGGTGTCAGGATCAGCAGCGATCCGGCGCACAGCAGGGGTATGTCCATGCCGTACCGGCCTTGGAACGCGCCCAGGGCTCCTGCCATGGTCCGCTGGGCCGGGTCGGCCACGAGGACGATCGCGAGGAGGAACTGGTTCCACGTCCACAGGAACAACAAGATGGCAAGCGAGGAGATCGCCGGGACCGACAGTGGGACGTGGATGCGCCAGAACAGGTGCCATGTGGTGGCACCGTCGACGTGCGCGGCCTCCGACAGCTCCCTGGGGATCGTGGCGAAGTTCGCGCGCATCCAGGTGACCGCGAACGGCATGAACAGGCCGATCAGCGGCAGGATGATCGCCCACCGGGTGTTCAGGATCCCGAGGTCGCGGATCTGGAAGTACAGCGGCGTGATGATCCCTTCGAAGGGAAGCGTCAGGCCGAGGATGAAGACGACGAACAGGCCCCGGGCGCCGGGCGGCCTGAGGTGCCCGAGGCCGAACCCGGCAAGGGTCGCCAGGAGGACCGCGGCGGGGACGACGCCCAGTTCGATGAGGAGGCTGGAGCTGAGCAGGTGGAACATGTCCGCCGATTGGAAGGCGAGGACGAAGTTGTCCCAGTGCGGCGTTTCCGGCCATTCGATGCCCCGCGGGTAGCTGCCCGGTTCGTGCAGGGCGGTGACGAAGATGCTGAGGAAGGGCAGCACCGTGACCAGCATCAGCACGACGAGGATGACGCGGCCGGTGATTTTCTCTCGGCGGGAGACGATCACGATTCACGTCCCCGGAGGAGTCGCTGGAGCGGCAGGACGACGGCGATCACCAGCGCCATCAGGACGATGCTGAACGCGGATGCCGTGCCGATCTCGCGTTCGAAGAAGGCGAGGTAGAAGATCTGCAGGCCCGGCACCAGGGTGCTGTCGCCCGGCCCGCCCTGGGTGGCGACGTAGACGATGTCGAAGCTGGCGAGCGCGGAGATGACGGTGACCGTGGCGCACACGGCGATCTCCTGGCGCACACCGGGAAGCGTGATCGAGAAGAATTCACGCACGGGTCCCGCCCCGTCGATGCGGGCCGCTTCGTAGAGCGACGCGTCGATCCTCGTCATGCCGGCGAGGATGAGCACCAGGCACAGGCCCACCTGCACCCACGCGCCGATGACCCCGACCGCCGGGAGGGCCGTGTCGAAGTCCCCCAACCACGCCCGGGCGGCGGCGTCCAGTCCGACGGACCGGAGTATCTGGTTGACGAGGCCGTCGCTCGACAGCTGCCAGCTCCAGATGATCCCGGCGGCGACCAGCGGGATCACCTGCGGGATGAACAGCACCGTCCGCGCGGCCGTCGCCAGCCGGCTCGCGGCGATGGACCTGATGAGGTTGGCGGCGAACAGCGCGATCCCGACGGGGACGACGCTGAAGTACAGGATGAGCTCGAACGCGTTCCCGATCGCGCCCACGAGCTTGGGCTCGCTCAGCACCGCGACGTAGTTGTCGATGCCCGCCCAGGTCGCCGTCGTGACGCCGTTCCAGTCGTAGAGCGAGTACTGCGCCGAGGCGACGATGGGCCGCAGCACGAAGAACGAGTAGAAGAGGGCGGCCGGAGCGATCAGCGCGTAGGCGAGCAGGCTGCCGCCGACGCGGCGGCGCCGGGCGCGAACGCCCGGGCGCGAACGGGCGGTCCCGCCGGACCCGGGCGGTGACGCAGTGGACGCGGGAGCGGGCATCGGCTAGTCCCCGACCTGCGACTCGTAGTCGGCCTGCACCGATTCGAGCAGGCCTTCGGGCGTCTGCTCCCCTGCGACCAGCTTCTGGAGGTTGGGCGTCCAGCTCTGGGCGTAGATCGAACCGGTGGCGTTGGCGATGAAGTCCATCGCCCCGTCCGCTTCGCTGACGGTCGCGCCCGCTGCGAGCGTCGCGGCGGTCACGGAGTCTTCGGCGACTTCCGGCATGAAGCCGTCGGCGGGCCCCATCGGGTGCGAACCGCCGGTCTCGACCCCGATGGTCCGCGCCTGCTCATCGGTCGCCGCCCAGTTCAGGAAGAACGCAGCGCACTCGGCGTGCTCGGCGGTGGCGGCGATCCCGTAGGTGTTCGGAGCCGACATGGCGCCGATCGCGCCGCCGGCCTCGAGCGGGGGCATCAGGAAGAAGCCCGCGCCGCCGGGCATCTGCGCGTCGAGGTTGCCCGACTCCCAGTCCCCGTTGAACATGAACAGCGACTCTCCCTCGACGAAGCGGCTCATCATCTGCGAGTAGTCCATCGAGTTGACGTCGTCGGTGAAGTAACCTTCGTCGATCCACCCGGCGAGGTGCCCGGCGGCGGCGAGGTTCTCGGGCGTGTCGATGTCGGCGCCGGGCTTCTGGAAGATCCAGTCGTTGACCGCGGCCGTGTCGCCGTACGAGGCCATGAGCGCCTGCAGCGGGAAGGCGAGGCCTCCGGTCGCGCCGCCGTTGAACTGCGCGACCGGGGTGATGCCGGCGTCGCGGGCGGCGGCGAGGTAGCCGTCGAACTCCTCGAGCGTCGCCGGGGGCTCGGCCATCCCGATCTGCGCTCCGAGCTCCTTGTTGTAGAACACCCCGGTCATCGAGTAGCCCAGGCCCATCGCATAGAGCGGGCCGTCGCCGCGGCTCCCGTCCTCGGCCACGCGCATCTGCTCAAGCTGCGAGGCGGGCCACGCGTCCCAGCCGAACGCCTCCGCGTACGGATCCAGGTCGAGGAGGAGGCCGTCGGTCGCGAGTTCGGACATCTGCGGCAGCCGCATGAGGTCCGGAGGGGAGTCCTGGAGGGTCCGCGGCGCGTTCTGCGTGATGACGGCGAACTGGTCTTCGCGGATGTCGAACGTGATGTTCGGATACTGGCGCGTGAACTCGTCGGTCAGCGCCCTCGCGAGAGGAAATCCCGTCTCGAAGTAGGCGCTGAGGACGACCGCGTCCTCACCGCACGTGGGATCGCCGGTCAGCGGGGCCGAGGCGTCGCCGCCGTCACTCCCGGGCGGAGCGCAGGCGGCGAGTCCGATGGCGGCGGAGAAGGCGGCACCTGAGGCGACCAGCGCGCGCCGGCTGAACTTCCTGATGAGAGACATCGTTGTCTTCTTTCATCCATGTCGTGCAGGGGTCGGCGGAGGATGCAGCCGTCGAGCTAAACCGAGTTAGCAACGACTATACTGCGAGACGGAGCCGGGTTTGTCAACTGCTCGGAGCGCTCGACGTACGGAAGGACCCGACGTGCACCAGAAGCGAGTCACCCTCGCCGACGTCGCCAAGGCGGCGGGCGTGTCCCGCACGACGGCATCGCTGGTGCTGTCGGACCGCGGCGACGAACTGCGGATCTCCGAACCGGTCCAGCACCGGGTGCGCCAGGTCGCGGCCGAGCTGGCGTACCGCCCCAACGCGGCGTCGCAGGTCCTGCGGACCGGCCTCAGCCGCACCTTCGGCTTCATCTCCGACACGGTGGCGACGTCCCAGCTCGCGGGCGACATGATCAAGGGCGCGCTCGAAGGCGCGCGCCGGCACGACCACATGCTCTTCATCGGTGAATCCGAAGGGTCAGAGGACGAACAGGCCCGCCTCATCCAGGCCATGGTGGACCGACAAGTCGACGGGATCGTCATCGCCTCCATGTTCACCCGGGAGCGGCCGGTCCCCGGCGGAGTCAGCCGCCCCCTCGTCTTCCTCAACACTGTCCCAGCGGACGCCCGGGCCGACATCCCCGTCGTCGTGCCCGACGAGATCGGCGCGGGCCGCGCAGCCGTGCGCGCACTGCTCGACGCCGGTCACCGGGAGGTCCACCTCATCGGCGCCGGCCCCGCGCCCGATGACGTGCCGCCGCTGACCATCGCCGGACAGGAGCGCCTCGACGGCATCCTCCAAGAGCTCGGCAAGGCCGGACTCAAGCCCGCGAGTGCGCGGGTATGCAACATCTGGCTGCCCGAGGACGGCTGGAAGGCCACGACGGGGCTCCTCCAGTCAGGTGTGACCGAGGGAGCCGTCCTCTGCTTCAACGACCGACTTGCCCTCGGCGCCTACCAGGCGATCCAGGAAGCAGGTTTCCTTGTGCCCCAGAACTTCTCAGTAGTGTCCTTCGACGACCACCAGCTCGCGGGCTGGCTTCGACCCGGCCTCACCACGGTCGCCCTCCCCCACTACGAGCTTGGCCGAAGGGCCATCGAGGCGCTGCTCGCTCCCGCCGGAACCGCCGCCGGGTTCGAGCGCGTGCCGATGCCGCTTCGCACGCGCGGTTCCATCGCCCGCGCCCGGATCTGACTCCTCCGCCGGGCACCGCGCCGCGTCGGCGTTCGCCGGCCCCTATCCGGGCGATCACGTCGACACGACGAAGGTCGTCACGCTCTCGGGCGGGAGCGATGCGGCGAAGGTGTCGCCTCGTCCTTGGATGCGGGGCTGCTCCTCGAGGTCGCGCGTCGCGTCGGTGAGCCAGGACTGCACACGGCGGACCCGGCGGCCCTTCACCGCGAACGACTGGCTTGCCGCCGCCGTCGCCGTGTTCACGGCCACCACGATGAGCGCCCCGTCGTCGCCGGCGTATGCCGAGGTGAGGACGCCGGCCTGCGGCTCCTTGTGGGCCTCGACGCGCGTGTGGCCGGGGCGCACGTACTTCGCGAAGTGCGCCAGCATGCGGCCGCGCTTGCTGATCGTGCCGTCCTCCAGGAGCGGCCCGTAGTAGCGGCGGAGGTACCACCAGACGTACGCCTGGAACTCGGCTTCGACCATGGCGTGGTGGACGTGCTCGGCGACCTTGAGCGCCTCGGGCCAGAGGTTCGCCGAGCTCGAACTGTTGGGGTGGTACACCTCCGTCATCCACAGTTCCTTGCCCTCGCCCGCGTCCTCGAAGAGCGGGTAAGGGAAGTCCGCGAGTGCCGTGCCGTAGAGGTGCGCGCCGACGATGTCGACGTTCGCGAGGACCGCATGATCCTCGAGGATCGGGTCCGATACCGACTTGACGTACTGGAAGGACTCCGGAGCGATGACCCGGCAGTCGATCCGGCCGGCGAAGTCGCGGAGGAAGCGGTTCATCTCCTCGGTCGTCCACCATGTCCAGTCGTGCGCGTAGTCGGGCTCGTTCTGGACCGAGATCCCGTACAGGTCGACGCCGTTGTCGCGCATGTGACGGACGAAGTCGTTCAGGTGCTCCGCGTAGGCGCCGTAAGCGTCGTGGCGCAGGCGGCGCGCTTCGGCGGGCGGGGTGTACGGGGCCGCCATGAGGTAGTCGAGGTCCGGCCCGCCCTCGCCGATCGTGACGACCTTCACGGGCCACCGGCCCGGCGTCATCGCGACCTGGATCGACTTCCACCGCCACTCGCCCGCGGCGGTCGCCGTGAACAGGACGCTCTCGGCGACGAGGACGCCGCCGACGTGGATGTCGACGCGCACGTCAGCGGTCGGCGCGGAATACCGGAACGCGAGGTTCTTGGTCCCCGTTGACCCGATGTAGACATCGGTGAACTCGACGCTCGCTTCCGCGGCGCCGTCGAAGTGCGCATACCCCTCGCCCTGGTAGCCGGGGGTGTCCGTCGCGATGCGCGCGTTCACGAGCGCTGCGGTCTCGGCCTCGTACTGGCTGCCGTTCGGCACCTCGTCCACCCGCTCGAACAGCTCGACGAGCTCCTCCGGCGGGTTCCACGGCGAGGCGAAGACGAGCGCGCCCTTGGCGGCGGCCGCCTGCGCGGTGGCGAGGTCGACGGACCAGTTCGCGCGGTCCTCTGGCACCGGGATGCGCAGGATCGAGAAACCGAGGTCGTCGGCGCCGTTGTCGAAGACGGTGTCGCATTGCGGCGGGGTGAGCTCCCCGATCCAGGTCGCGTGCGTCATGCCGCCGAATCCGCGGATGACCTGGCGGCGGCGCCTGGGCTCGACGATGACGGACCGCGGCCGGCCGGCCGTGTCCGCGTGGGCCGGGGTTCCGGCCAGCCCGACCGCGAGCGGCAGGGCGGCGCCGGCGGTGAGGACCGCGCGGCGGTTGACAGGGTTTCGAGACGGCGACGTTGCCATGGTCTGTTCTCGCTTTCTGTGTTGGTCCCTGCACGGAGGTCGCGGACAGGGTCGGTCGCGGATCGTGAACCGCGTCAGGACGTCTTCGCGTTCGGCACCGCAGTGGTGGGCCGGTGGTGCGGACCGGCCCACCGGTCGGCGGGTCAGTTCTGCGTGCGTTCGAGCGCGGCGTTGATGGTGCCGATGAGCTGGTCGGCCCCGAGGCTCTCGGCCTCGGCGACGTACGCGTCCCAGTCGTCCACGACGGATCGCTGACCCGTGATGAACTCGGCCGTCGCCGCCTGGACTGCGTCCGAGAGCTGGGTCTGGAGCAGCGATGTCTGCTCGAGCTCGATCTCGTCCAGCTGGGCCGCCGGCGCGGTCGGCAGCTGCTCCTTGCCGTCCAACTGCCTCTCGGTCCAGTCCGCGATCTCCTCGGTCATCATCGACAGGACGAGGTCCTTCGACGAGCCGTTCGCGACCAGGAAGACGCCGTTGCTGTAGCCGTAGTCGGCGTTCAGCAGCTTCGGGGCGCCCGCGTTGATCGAGCTCCACGCGATGTCCTCGTTGAGGACGCGGGTCCCGTCGGACCCGCGGGTGAACGTCTCGCCCTCGACGCCCCACTGGGCGAACTCCAGGCCCTCGTCGGAGTAGTACAGCCAGTCGACGAGCTGCAGGAGCGCTTTGAAGTAGGGCTGCTCGGCCGCCTTGCTGCTGATCAGGAGGCCGGAGGTGAAGCGGCCGCTCGGGAGGTTCGAGCCGTCGGGGCCGCCGGGGATCGAGAGCAGCCGGATGGGAACGTCGCCCTTGTCGGCGTCGGCGAATTTGGTGCGGTACTCCACCAGCGTCTGGGTGTTTCCGGAGATCGCCGCCGTGCGGCCCGAGATGAACTTCTGGACCGCCTGGTCGTCGTTCTGGGTGACCTCGGGGTCGAGCGTCCCGGCCGCGATGAGCCCTGCGGCGTAGGAGACGAGTTCCCTGTACTCCTCGGTGGCCCCGGTGAACACGTATGCTCCGGCCGATTCGTCGTAGTGAGTGTTCGCGTAGCCCCATCCGGCCGACGTGCCGTAGTTGACGGCCATCACGTTGAGCAGCGATCCGAGGGTCCTGGAGTCGGTCCAGCGGTCGGACATCGCGTAGTCGATCTCGGGGTTCGCCTCCTGCACCTGCTGGAGCTGCTGCTGGAACTCGTCCCAGGTGGCGGGATCCTCGGCGAGGCCGGCCCGCTCCCACATGTCCTCGCGGATCACCACCGAGTACTGCACGTCGGGCACTTCCCGGAGGCCGGGGAGGTGGTAGATCCCGCCGTCGGCCTGGCGCTTGTTCTCGAGGTCCTCCTGGAGGCCCCAGTCCTGGATCTTCTGCTGGAAATGGGGCATGTAGTGGAAGTAGCTGGAGACCGGGAGGATCGTTCCGCCCGAGATGAACTGCGTCTCGCTGCCTCCATAGGTGGAGGAGATGATGTCGGTCGCCTCGCCGCTGCCGATGAGCAGGGACTTCTTCTGATCGAAGTCGGCCATCGGGATGTCGGTGCGGGAGAAGGTGACGTTGTGGTCGTCTTTGAGGTGCCGGAAGAACGACCAGTCGTCCTGGACCGGGTAGTTGGTGTGGTCGCGGTACATGAGCGAGAACTCGACCGGCTCGGTCGCCTTGAAGGTGACGCCCACGCCGTAGTCCTCCATGGCGCCGACTGACTGCGCCTTGTCGATGGTGGCGCGGTCGCCGACGGCGTCGTCGCTCGGGCCGTCGGAGCATCCGGCGAGGGCGACCTCGCACGCGGCGACGCCGGCGAGGCCCACGAGGGCTCTGCGGGTGATGGACATGGTCTCTCCTATTCGGGAACGTCGTTGTTCGACGTGGAAGGGGATTCGGGATGGACGGGTCCTCAGCCCTTCACCGAGCCGAGCATCACGCCCGAGACGAAGTAGCGCTGAATGAACGGATAGAGGCAGATGATCGGCAGGACGGTGAGCAGCATCGTCACGGCCTGGATGTTGGCGGCGACCTGGACGGCCTCGCCCCCCTCGGCGATGTCCTGCGAGCCCGTCGCCGCGGCGATGAGATTGCGCAGATAGACCGTGACCGGGAAGAGCGACTTGTCGTCCATGTAGAGGAAGGCGCTGAACCACGAGTTCCAGAGGCCGACCGCGTAGAACAGCGTCATGGTCGCGAGCACCGCCTTGGACAGCGGCAGCACGATGCGGAAGAAGACGCCGTAGGTCGAGAGGCCGTCGATCGCCGCCGCCTCTTCGAGCTCGGTCGGGAAGTTCTCGAAGAACGCCTTCATCACCAGCAGGTTGAAGACGCTCAGTGCGCCCGGCACCACGACCGCCCAGATGCTGTTGCGCCAGCCGAGGTAGCTGGCGATGAGGATGTAGTTCGGGATGAGTCCGCCGCCGAAGAACATCGTGAACACGGCGATGCCGACGAAGAACGCCCGGCCCTTCAAGTGCGGCTTGCTGAGCGCGTAGGCGTAGGTGGAGGTGATCGCCATGGCGATGACGGTGCCGACGACGGTGTAGAGGAAGGTGTTCGCGTAGTTCGTCCAGAACAGGTCGTCTGCGAGCACAACCCGGAAAGTGTCGAGATTGAACCCGCGCGGGACGAGGTTCACCTCGCCTGCCGCGATATGGCCCTCCGAGGAGAACGACTTCGCGACGAGGTTCACGAACGGATACAGGGTCACGGCGCACACGAGCAGGAGCGCGATCGCATTGGCGACGCGGAAGACACGGTAGCCGGGCGACTCCCGGATGACTCCGGTCGAGCTGCGGACGTGGGCGATGTCCGGCTTCTGGGGCAGGGGTTCGGTCACCACAGCGAGGTTCCAACCATTCGACGGGAGAGGCCGTTCGCGAACAGCACCAGGACGAGGCCGATGACGGCCTCGAAGAGGCCGATCGCCGTGCCGTAGGAGAACTGGGCCGACTGGATGCCGACGCGGTAGAGATAGGTCGCGATGACGTCGCCAGTCGAGTAGACGAGCGGGTTCTGCAGCAGCAGCACCTTCTCGAATCCCACGGACATGAACGAGCCGATGTTGAGGATGAGGAGCACCATCATCGTCGGGCGGATGCCCGGCAGCGTGATGTGCCACGTCTGCCGCCACCGGCCGGCGCCGTCCACGCGTGCCGCCTCGTAGAGCTGGTCGTCGATCGTGGTGAGTGCGGCGAGGTACAGGATGGTCCCCCATCCGACGGTCTGCCAGACCTCCGACGACACATAGATCGTGCGGAACCACTCCGGTCGCTGCATGAACGGCACCGGATCGGCGCCCATGGCCGCGACTACCTGGTTCACCGTGCCGTCGAGCGCCGTCAGCTGCAGC
This sequence comes from Glycomyces dulcitolivorans, assembly GCF_003265355.1. Classification (GTDB taxonomy): domain Bacteria; phylum Actinomycetota; class Actinomycetes; order Mycobacteriales; family Micromonosporaceae; genus Glycomyces; species Glycomyces dulcitolivorans. Next base: position 37,819 of record NZ_QFRW01000319.1, read on the forward strand.
ACGAGTCCCGCAACGATCACGATCGACATGAAGTGCGGCAGGTAGGAGATGGTCTGCACGATCCGCTTGAAGCGGCGCGACCGCAGCTCGTTGAGCATGAGCGCGAGGACGATCGGCAGCGGGAAGGTGACCAGGAGCGTGAGCCCGCCGAGGATGGCCGTGTTCCAGAAGACGTTCCAGAACTGCTGGTTCGTGATGAAGGCCTGGAAGTAGTAGAAGCCCACCCATTCGTCGCCGAAGATCGACCCGCCGGGGCGAAACCGCCGGAACGCGATGACGTTCCCGAGCATCGGGATGTACTTGAACACCAGCAGGAACACGAACGGCACGACCAGGAACGTGTACAGCCGCCAATCGCGGGCGATGGCGCGCCGCCACGTCCGCCTCGCGCGCGGTCTCGGGCCCGGGCGAGAGCGGTGCCGCATCATCGACCGGATCGGGCTCACCTCCGCCTCGCCCGCCGACGGCGGGTCGCTGCCGGGCATTCGTTGCGATGCAACGGACTGGGTCATTCGGATCTCCACATCTTTGTGGTCGGCGGCCTTCGGCACCTGTTACGGGGCGAGGATGAGGGCGTCGGCCTGGGCCTGCAGGCTGAGTTCGGCGGCCTGCAGCGCGTGCGCCTGGGTCATCGCGGTCTCAGTGCGGTCGATGCAGTCGCGGACCAACCGTCCGAAGTAGGGGAAGCCGGTCATGCCGTTCGCGTTGAACCGGTACTGGCCCCCGTGGTTCACGAGCAGGACCTGGCCGCCGCCGTTGTCGGTGCCGATGTCGATGTACTTGCGCAGCTCGATGTAGCCGTCGGTGCCCAGCAGGAGCGTGCGCCCGTCGCCGAAGACGCCCAGGCCGTCAGGGGTGAACCAGTCCACGCGCACATAGCCCGTGGTGCCGTTGTCGAGCACGACGTGGGCGTCGCCGAAGTCCTGCAGGCCAGGGGTCTCGGGGTGGGCGTAGTTCGCGACCGTCGCGGCCGACACGCGCCCGCCGGCCGCGCCGGTGTAATAGAGCATCTGCTCGAAGTTGTGGCTGCCGATGTCGCAGAGGATGCCGCCGTACTGCGCCGGGTCGTAGAACCAGTCCGGCCGTCCGCCGCCGATCCGGTGCGGGCCGAAGCACACCACCTGCACGACCCTGCCGATCGCACCGCGCTCGACGAGCTGGCCCGCCAGGATCGCGGCCTCGGAGTGGATCCGCTCGCCGTAGTACACCGCGTACTTGCGGCCCGTGCGGGCGGTCGCCTCGCGGACGGCCTCGAGCTGCCCGAACGTGGTCAGCGGCGCCTTGTCGGCGAAGGCGTCCTTCCCGGCCTCGATGGCGCGCAGGCCGATCGGCGCCCGCTCGGAGGGTATCGCCGCCGTCGCGACGAGGCGCACGTCCGGGTCGTCGAGCACCTCCTGCTCCGAGGAGGCGACGCGCGCGGTCGGGTACCGCTCCGCGAACGCGGCGGCCCGCCCGGGGTCGCTGTCGAAGACCATCGTGATGGTCGCGCCCGCGCCGATGAGGCCCTCGGTCATGCCGTAGATGTGGCCGTGGTCGAGGCCGACTGCCGCGAAGGCGAACTCCCCGGGCTCGACGACGGGCTGCGGAAGGGGGTCGAAGGTGTACGGGTGGTTCACTGCGGAGTGCTCCTCAATCGGTGATGTCGTAGGTGCGCAGGCGGCCGCACATGCCGAACCCGCGCTCGCCTGCGTAGGGGACCGCCTGGCGCACGCGAGCCTCGCTCAGGTGCGCGAGATCGCCGCGCGCTCGGCGCTCTCGTAGACGTCGAGGTGCGACAGGGACGTCCCTCCGGGGAATGAGGAAGCGGTCATGACGCCGCCTCGGCGAGTGAGTGCTGCTTCTGGTGGAAGCGCGGTGCTCGCTCCACGAGGCGGCCGGACCGGTAGTAGGGGTCGTCGGCCTGGAGCGGCAGCGGCACGAACGTCCGCTCGATGCCCGCCTTGTAGATCGCGGTGACCACCTCGATCGCCGCCCGGCCGTCCCGCCCGTCCGCGATCGGCGCGCGCCCCTCGCGGATCGCCGACAGCAGGTCCCCGATCTGCCCCGCGTGCCCGGTGTGGCGCAGCGGTTCACGCTGGGCCACAAGCGCTTCGATCGCGGCTACGCGCTCGGGGTCGCCGCCCCGCTCGGGGAACCCGGCCCCGTTGGACCGCTCCGCGACCGCCTTCCACGGCTGGGACACGCGTGCCTTCGCACCCTGGACCACGATCTCCTGCTCCTCGCCGTGGTGCACCACCGAACTCGTCAGCTGCGCGAGCCCCTGTTCGAACCTGAGCACTGCCACCGAGAGATCCTCGACCTCGCTGTTGCCGTGCTGCGCGTTCGCGAGCATCGCCGTGACCTCGGTGGGGCGACCCAGCATCCACAGCAGCAGGTCGATGTGGTGGATGGCGTGGTTGAGAGTGCAGCCGCCGCCCTCCTTCTCCCAGGTGCCGCGCCACCACAGGTCGTAGTACGGCAGGCCGCGCCACCAGGCCGAGTCCACCCGCACGTGCGAGACGGACCCGAGGAGCCCCGAGTCGAGGACGCCCTTGAGCGTGGCGAGGTCGTCGCGGAAGCGGTTCTGCGCCACCACCGAGAGCAGCTTCCCCGAGCGCTCCTGCGCGGCGAGCATCGCGTCGCACTCCTCCAGCGACGGCGCCATCGGCTTCTCCACCAGGACGTTCACGCCCGCGTCCAGCGCCGCCACCGACAGCGCCGCGTGGGTGGACGGCGGCGTCGCGATGCTCACCAGGTCAAGGTCCGCTTCCGCGATCATCCGCAGTGGATCGTCGTACCCGACCGCCTCGGCCAGCCCGAACGACGCGGCCTTCTCCGCGGCCTTGCCCTCCACCGCATCGGCGAGCGCGACGATCTCGCACTCCTTCGGGAAGGCGAGATACCCGCCGACGTGCGCGCCCGCGATCCCGCCGGTCCCGATGATTCCGATTCTGAGCATGGTTCCTCGCGATTCCTACTACGTATTACTAAGACGTAGTAGGTAGTATGAGCACGGCGCGCCCGCCCGGTCAAGGTCTCCGTGTGGGATTCTCACGATGGAGGATGCAGGTATGGGGAAACGGCCGACCAGTCACGACGTCGCTCGACTCGCGGGGGTCTCGCAGTCGACCGTCTCGTTCGTGTTCACCGGGCGCGAGGGCATCTCGACCCCCACCCGGGAGAAGGTATTGCGGGCGGCCGCCGAACTCAGCTACCGGCCCAATCTCGCCGCCCGATCCATGCGCACGCAGCGGACCGGGCGGCTCGCGGTCGTCATCCCGTTCCCGGGGCTGAACCTCGGATCGCTCCTGGAGGGCGCGGTGACCACCGCGCGCGAGGCCGGCTACACGGTCGAAGTCGTCAACCTGTCGGACGAGTCCGACGAGGCCGCGCGCGAGGTCGACACCCTGCTCGGCTCCTTCGAGTACGAGGGCGTCCTCTCGTTCTCTCCGCTCCCGAAGCCAGGGCTGCCGTCCGCGGAGTCCGCTCCCGCGTTCCTGGCGCTCACCGAGTTCGACGAGGAGATGCATGCGATCGGGGCGTTCAGCGACGCACGTCCCCTCGTGGAGATGATGGAGCATCTCGTCGGTCTCGGGCACCGGCGCTTCCTCCACATCGCGGGCGCTTCCGACTACCCCGCGGCCGTCGCGCGCCGCGATGCCTACCTCGCCACGGTCGAACGGCTCGGGCTGGAGTCCGTCGGCGTCGTGGGCGGCAACTGGAGCGGCATCCACGCGAGGGAGTGCGTCGAGGCGCTCGCGGACGACGTCCTCCCGCTCGCGATCATCGCCGCGAACGACGTCCTCGCCGCCGGCGCCATCCGTGCCGCGGTCCAGCGCGGATGGTCCGTTCCGGGGGACGTGAGCGTGACGGGATGGGACGATGTCGCGCTGAGCCTGCACTTCCTTCCGTCCATCACGACGGTGTCCCAGGACCGGCGGCGCCTCGGCGCCTACTCGATGCGCCGCCTCGTCGCCGCGATCCGCGGCGACGAGGCTCCCGAACTCGAGACCGACCTGCAGCAGGTCATTTGGCGCGAGTCGGTCGCACCGCCCCGCCCGCGCTGAGCGCGCGGTTCGCGAATGGAAGCGTCGACTCCTCACTGCCGCTTGATGAACCGGTATGCGGTCCCGGCTTCGGCGTCGAAGGTGACGAGCCCGTCCTCCTCGGCGGCCTGGAAGCCGGAGGCGGCCAGCGGCGCGTCGGCGCGGACGCGCACC
>NZ_QFRW01000320.1 GCF_003265355.1 Glycomyces dulcitolivorans
GGCCCGGCTCGAAAGAGCCGGGCCCGCCTGCTTCTTTGGGAGGGAAGGAAGTCCGCCACCGCACCGGCGGCCCGGTCAGTCGCCCAGGACCGGTTCCAGATCGGCGTCGTACGTCGGCGCGGGCAGCTGCGCGACGATGCCGGCCAGGTCCTCGGCCGACAGCTCGAAGTCCTCGTTCCCGAACTGCGTCCAGATCGTCACCGCCCACCCGTCGGGGTCGACGACGGTGATCTCGTACTCGCCCTCGAACCAGTCCTCGGTGGCGCCCGACTCCTCATCCGCCTCGTGCGTGAGGCGCTTCTCGGCGATGTACGCCGTCCGGCCGTTCACTTCGAGCGTGGAGCACCCGAAGTCCTCGCGGCAGTCCGACAGGTACGGGCCCCGCTGGCCGGCCTCGTTGAACCCCGGCAGCCAGCCGCCCGGCAGCGTGTACGTCAGGTCGAACGACGCGTCGTCGGTGGTGGAGTCGATGACCGTGCTGAACGGGAGCGTCCCGTTCATCCGGTACCGGTGCAGCGTCACCGCGTCGGGGTCGACGTAGTCCCACACCTCCGCGGACGGCAGGATGCTCGGCTCGCCGACCACGGCGCCCGGAGTGTTCTCGGCGAGGGACGCCGCCACCTGCTCGCGGGTGCTCAGCGCGCCGTCCGCGGCCCACTCCTCCCAGGCGCGGTCGCTCTCGAGCCAGCCGGTCGGGACGTCGAGGACGTCGTCGACCTCGACGAGCGCGTCGGTGTCGTAGTCGATCTGGGGCATCGCCACGACCGCGTCCTTGAACGCCTCGGCGTCGACGGCGATCGGGTCGCCGTCACCGGTGGCGCAGCCGCCGTCCCAGGTCGCGCGCAGCGCCGCGTGGTTCTGGTAGGTCACGGCGTAGGTCAGGCGGCACCCGTCCTGCACGGTGTAGAGGGTCCGGCCGTCGCCGAGGTCGGTGGACTCGAAGGAGTCCGCGTCGTCGTCGACGAGGTGCTGCGGGAAGTACTGCTGCGAGGTCGGCCCGGGCTCGGCGGTCCAGCCGCCGGGGAGCAGCACCTCCACGTCGAGCAGGTGGTGGCTGAACCCCTCGGCGTTCTCGTCCTGCGCCGCGAGCGCCCAGGCCCGGTAGCCGTAGAGCTGCACCTGGCCGTAGTTCCCGGGCGTGGTGTGGCCGCTGAAGACGAACAGGCCGTCGTCCTCGACGTAGCTCAGCTCGGCCTCGGCCTGCTCGACGCTGACCTGCATTTCGGCGGCGTACTGGGCGATCTCCTCCTCGGTCGGCTCGTTCATGACCGACCTGAAGTCGGACTCCTGGAACCGCCCGGTCGAGATGAGCAGGTCGCTGAACGCCTCCCGGCCCGCCTCGGTCAGCTGCGCGGCCACCGCTTCGTCGCCGAAGCCGTCGTCCCCGGGCCACGGGTAGCCGGCGTTGGCGTAGTCGAAGTCGGCCGAGGCCGTCGGGATGTTCGAGTCGTCCTCCTCGTCGGCCGCGCCGTTCGGGAGGACCCCGACCGACAGGGCGAGGACGGACGCGATGGCGGCGACGCTCGTCGCAGAGGCGCCGCCGAGGACGGCGCGGTGGCGGCGGCGGGCCTTGTAGCCGTCGCGCACGATCTTGTCGAGGTCGAACGCCGCGGGCGGCGGCGTGATGTCGGGCATGTGGTCCCGGAACAGGGTCCCGGGATCGTCGTGCAGGTTCATGGTGACTTCGCTTCCTTCCGCTACGCCCGGGCCGGGACGACGGGATCGGTGAGGAGTTCGCGCATCTTGGCGATTCCCTTGGCGCTCTGGCTCTTCACGGTTCCCGTCGAACAGCCCATGGCCGCGGCGGTCTCGTCAACGGACAGTTGCTCCCAGAACCGGAGAACGAGCGTCGCCCGCTGTCTCGGCGGCAGCCGGTCCAGCGCGGCGATGAGTTCGAGCCGCGTGTCGACCGCCTCCTGGGGGCGGTCGAGCCGGCGCACCGGCAGCTCGTCGCTGGCGCGCTCGCGGCGCACCCACGACAGCCGCCGGTGCGAGAAGTACACGTTGGTGACGATGCGGCGCACGTACGCCGGCGCACCGCCCGGTTCGACGCGCTTCCACGCGGCGAACATCTTCGTCAACGCCTTCTGCACGATGTCGTCGGCCTCGAACCAGTCCCCGCACAGCAGAAACGCGTACCGCCTCAGGCTGTCGCGCTGGGCTGTCGCGAAGGAACGGAACTCGGCCTCTCGATGCTGCTCCTCGGTCTTCACTGGGCCTCTTTCAGATGACGGGTAGGGGGCCCGGCCTCGCCCTGGTGGCAGTGGATGGGAGCTCGGCCCGGCACGCTCAATACGCCGCCCGGCCCCGCGGGGTTGTCCGGTGCGGCACGGTTTCTACCGGGCGGTGGCGCGGGCGACGGCAAGCGCCTTCGCGGAGGCGGTGCAGACGAGGACGGACCCGGCCGCCGACGCAATGGTCAGGGCGGCCCAGGCCCCGGTGGGGCCTTCGCTTTCGGCTATAAGGGCGATGAGCGTCGAGCACCCGACGGCGACGGCGATCTGCACGAGGCCGAGGACGCCGCAGAGGTGGGCGGCCCGGCGCTCCAGATGACCGGTGAGCACGAGCGCGGCGGCCCCGAACGCGACAGCGGTGGCGGCGTCGACGACCCTCGCCAGGAGGATCGCGGCGATCCCGGGGTCGCCGTCGCCGCCGAACAGGTCCCACATGATCGTCATGGCGGGCAAGGCGATCAGCAGCGTCCACGCGGTCCGCCTGGCCTGCGCGGCCTCCAGCTCGCGCTGGACCTCGGCGGCGACGAGCCCCGGCTCCCCGAACTCCGCGGCCGCCGCCCCGACCGCCCGGTCGCGGCTCAGCCCGGCCGCGACGTGCTCGGCGACGGCCTCCTCGAAGCCGTCCTCGATCTCGGCGAGCATGTCCTCGCGCACCCGCCTGGGCCCGCGCAGCGGCGCGGCCACGGCCGCGATGTAGTCGTTCACTGCCCGAGGACCGCCGACATGACCTCGCGGAGCGACCTCCAGTCCTGCACGCCCTTGTCGAGCGCCTTGAGGCCGTCCTCGGTGAGGGCGTAGACGCGCCGGCGCCGCCCCGACGACTGCGACCAGGTGCCGTCGATGCTCCCGGCCCGCTCCAGCCGGCGCAGGGCCGGGTAGACCGTGCCGCTGGGCAGGTCGAGGCGCTCGCCGCTGTGCTCGCGCAGCGCCGCGATGATCGCGTAGCCATGGGCCTCACCGCGTTTGAGCGTGGCGAGGATGAGGGTGTCGAGCTGTCCGTGAATGCCGTCCGCGTCCATGGCCCAAGGCTACGCCGCGATACGTAGACGGTCTTGTTATATAGAAGGACTACATGTAGTCTCTCTACATGAACAGAACCCTCACCGCCGCATCCCTCATCGCCGGCCCCGTCCTCGGCGCCCTGGCGACGTTCTTCTGGGAGGGCGACCGCTACGGCGTCACCGCCAGCGTCCTCCTCATGTGCTCCACCGTCGCCTGGATCTACGGCCTCCTCGCCGTCTGGACCCGCATCGGCGAACGCCGCCCCCGGCTCGGCGCCCTCGGCTCACTCCTCGCCCTCGCCGGCTTCGCCGGCGGCATGGCCTTCAGCCTCCAGGGCTTCTTCGAGGCGATCTTCGGCGTCTCCGGCGACGACTCCCTCGCGGCCGCCGCCGAGCACCCCGTCGCCGCCGCCGTCGTCCTCTGGATCCCCGGCCCCGCGTTCCCCCTCGCCCTCTGCGCCCTCGGCGCCGCCCTCGCCTGGACCCGCCTCGCGCCCCGCTGGCTCGGCGCCCTCCTCATCGCCTCCGGCGCCCTCTTCCCCCTCAGCCGCATCACCCGCACCGAATGGACCGCCCACACCGCCGACCTCCTCATCCTCGCCGCCTTCACCGCCCTCACCCTCACCTACCTGCGCCTCGACCACCCCCACCCCACCCCCGAACCCGCCTGACCCGCACGCACGAGCGCCCTTTCAACCGAGTCGTCCCGATCACAGGAACCCGTTTGAAGGGGCGCACGCGCATCCGGTACAGTTACTCCTCGTCGGCGCAACGAGCTTCGAGGCGCTGCGACACCATTGGGGTATGGTGTAATTGGCAACACGGCTGATTCTGGTTCAGTTGTTCTTGGTTCGAGTCCAGGTACCCCAGCCACATTTGCATTATCAGAACAAACAGGCCCGCTTCGCGGGCCTTTTGTTTTGCCCCTGGAAAGGTCGTGCTCGTGCGGACTCTGTATGTCGTCACTCATCCGGAGGCGGCCCATCATGTCGAGGGCGTGGTCGGCGGGTGGCATGATTCGCGGCTCACTGGTGCCGGGGTGAAGGCGGCGGGGGAGATCGCGGGGGCGTTGCGGGACGTGGTGCCTGCGGGGGCCGGGGTCGAGTTGTACTCGTCGGATCTGCGGCGGACTGCGGAGACTGCTGAGGTTGTCGGGGTGCGGTTCGGGGTGAGGCCGGTGTTCGATGGGAGGCTGCGGGAGCGGTCGTTCGGCGAGGTCGAGGGGAAGCCGAAGTCAGAGTGGGACCGGGTGTTCGTGCCGCCGCCGGTGGTTGGGGACCGGATGGGGCATGTCGATGTGCCCGGGGCCGAGACGAGGGCCGCGGTGGCGCGGAGGGTCTATGCGGCCGTTGACGAGATCCTGGAGAGCGGTGCGGAGCACCAGATCCTGGTGACGCACGGGTTCGCGATGACGTACGTGGTGGCCGCCTGGATCGGGATGCCACCGGAGTCTTTGGGGCATGTCGTCTTCAAGGTTCGTTCGGGCAGTATCACCACCTTGCATGAGGACGACGTCTACGGCGGGCGGCTTGTTATGCGGTTGGGCGCCGTCCCCTAGGTCTCGTCTCCTACGGTGATGAGCTCGGCTTCGGCCTCTGCGGTGTTGTGGGGGCGGGTGAGGTGGGACAGGGTTTGCCTTCCGAAGGCGAGCACGGTGATCGAGATTGCGAGGGCGGCGACGCCGAACCAGTACGGGGCGCCGTCGCCCCAGGTTTCGGCGATCGCGCCGGAGACGGCCGGGGCGATCGCGCCTCCAAGGAAGCGGACGCCGGAGTAGGTGGAGGAGGCGACGCCGCGCGGGAGGTCGGTCGCCTCCATCACCGTTTCTGTCAGCGCGGTGTTGAGGACGCCTAGGAACAGGCCCGCGATGATTACCACCGTGATCAGGATGGGGACGGATTCGACGCCGATTGCCATGACCGCCAGGCCGACTGCGAGCAGGCCGAACATCGAGTACAGGACCGGGAGCAGGCCGAGCCGACGGGTCAGGATCGGGGCGACGAAGACCGAGGTCACCGCCAGGGCCGCGCCCCAGCCGAAGAAGACCAGGCCGAGTTCGTGGGCGCCGAAGTCCATGCCCGCCTTCGCAGCGGCGGCTTCGAGCGGGTACGGGGTGTACGCGAGCAGCGTGAAGAACGCGTAGTTGTAGAAGAGCGCGGTCGCGGCGAGGGTCCGCAGGGCTGGATTGCGGAGGGCTGACAGGCCTGCCGTGAACGGCACCGGTTCGGGTTTCGCGCTGGGGGCCTTCAGGAGCACCAGGATCGCGGCCAGTGCGATCGCCATCAGTGCGGCCGTGCCGAAGAACGGGCCGCGCCATGACGCCTCGCCGAGTGCGCCGCCGAGGAGGGGGCCGACGGCCATGCCGATGCCGAGGGCGGCCTCGTACAGGATCACCGCTTGGCGGCTGCCGCCGCTGGCGGCGCCGACGATCGCGGCGAGGGCGGTCGAGATGAACAGAGCGTTCCCGAGGCCCCAGCCGGCGCGGAAGCCGATGATCTGGCCGACCGTGTCAGAAGCGCCCGCGAGGCCCGCGAAAATGACGATGAGCGCGAGACCGGCGATGAGGGTGCGCTTGACGCCGACGCGGCTGGAGATGAAGCCGCTGAAGAACATCGCGACCGCCGTGATGAGCAGGTAGCTCGTGAACAGCAGCATCGTCTGCGACGGGGAGGCGTTGAGCCCCTCGCTGATCGCGGGGAGGATCGGGTCGACGAGGCCGATCCCCATGAACGACACCGCGCAGGCGAACGCGATCGCCCACACCGCCGTCGGCTGGCGCAGGATCGACGGCTTCTTCGGTTCCGGCATTCGGGCACTTCTTCCTATGCACGGGGCACAGCCCCGGGGTTACTCCTGGTTGAGCCGGTCGGCCAGCTCCTGGAGCAGGTCGGCCGCCCTGGCGAGCACGGCCAGGTCGTCTTCGGGGAGGGATTCGAGCACGGGACGCACCTTCGCGGCGGCGCGCATCCGGAAGTCGTGGAGCTCGGCGGCTCCGGCTTCGGTGAGGCTCACGACGGACGCGCGGGCGTCGGCCGGGTCGGCGCTGCGGGCGACGAGGCCGTCCGCTTCGAGGCGGTTCACGGCCGAGGTCATCGCGGGCTGGGTGATGGCCTCCCGCAAGGCGAGTTCGCCGACGCGCAGGTCGCCCTCCTGCTGGAGATTGGCGAGCGCGCGGAGGGCGATGAGGGACCGCTTCGTCCCGGCCTTCCGCGACGCGGTCCGCGCGAAACGGCTGCCCTGGGAGGTCAGGCGCGCGGCGAGCTGGTCGATGTCCTCGGGGTCCCTGGAAATCATACAACGAGTATATACACAGTCTATGTAAATTGGCGAAGACGACGCCCGGCGGAGAGCCGCCGGGCGTCATCCTCGGTTGTTAGAGCACCAGGCCCCAGTACGCGCCCCACGGGATCAGCAGTGCCACACCGGTCAGCAGCGCCGTGAACCGCAGCCTTGAGCCCCCGCTCAGCCGGGCCCGGCGCCGCCACCACTGCACGCCGAGTGTGACCGCCGCCAGCACCATGACGATCGCGGCCGTTTCGAGGACCAGCCACGGCAGCGGACGGCCCAGGACCACCGGCCCGAGCAGCATCTGCGCGCCGGACATGAGCGTCCAGCCGACGTACCCGGCCGTCAGGAGCGGCAGCAGCAGGCCGATCACGGCCACCGTGCGCGACGCCCAAGTCGCCTCCAGCGGACCGCGGCGCGCGATCCGCCGCACCAGGGCCGTCACCGGGTACGCGAGGAACAGCACCGCGAACAGCCCCAACGCGATGAACAGCGCGTTCGCCGTCCCGAACCACGACGGCGCCGCCACCGGCCCCGGTTCGATCGCCGCCTCCGGGATCGGGTCGACCACGACACTGGACTCGCCCGCGGCCAGGCCGTGGATCCACCCGGTCACGGTCTCGACGTACGCCGGAGCGAGATTGTCCCGGTCGTAGTCCTCGCCCTTCGTGCCGTCGACCGTCGGCACCATCCGGTGGTCCACGCCCGGGATCACCCGCAGCGCGTAGTTCGCGTTCCCGCCCGCGTCGAGCGCGTCCCGGTACCGCTCCATCGTCGGTCCCGACGGCGTGTTCAGGTCGAACTCCGCGAACACCCCGAGGAACGGCCGATCGAGCTCGGTCAGCGGCGGGACCGGGTCGTACCCGGCGAGGCGGAACAGATCGTCCGCGACCAGCGCCGCGATGAACCGCTCGCCCAACGGCGCGCCGAGCCGGTCGTCCACGCCCTGCCGCGCCAGTTCGCTGCGGTTCATCCACGCCTGCGTCGCCTCGGGCGTGAGCCCGCTGCCGCCCGAGGTGATCACGAACGCCGCCGCATCGGAACGCGCCGCCGCCTCGATCACCGTCCACGCGCCCTCGCTGTGCCCGTGCAGGCCCACGAGTTCCGGATTCGCTTCGGGCCGTTCGCGAAGCGCCTCCACGGCCGCGTTCGCGTCGTCGGCGAGGTCCGCGATCGACCCGTCGATCTGCGAGTACCCGTCCTCGGCCCCGCGCTTGTCGTAGACCATCGCGACGATCCCGGCCTCGGCGAACGCCTCCGCGTTCGCCCGGTACTTGTCCCGCGCCGGGCCTGGACCGGCGCCGTGCACGAACACGACGCCGGGAAGTCCTTGCGCGCCTTCGGGGGCGATGATCGTCGCGCCGATCTCGCGGTCACCGGAACGGAATGTCACCTCCGTCTCGACCAGTCCGGACTCCTGCGCCGCGGCCGGCGCGGGCGGCGCCAGCGCGAGCGCGGCGACGGCCAAGAGCGCGGCCGCGGTCGCCCTGAAGGTGCTGCTGAGGGATGCCATCTCACTTGCCTTCCGCTGAGGGGGTTTTCCTGCACCCCCAACGTTTCCAGTGCACGGACCCGGGCGGAATCATGCTGACTTGCCTCCCGGACCGGGGGTCCGCCCTACCCCGAGGCCGCGCTGGCAGAATGGCCCGGTGCCCATCACCATCGCCCACCTGCGCGATCAGCTCACCGCCTACCTCGACCGGTGGCCCGAATCGGCCGCCGAGATCGGGCCGGTCCTGGCCCTCGACTCCGACGCCGGCTTCGACCGCTCGACGATGCCCGGTCACGTGACGGCCTCGGCGATCGTCCTCGACGAGTCCGGCGCGGTCCTCCTCATCCACCACCGGGCCCTCGACCGCTGGTTCCAGCCCGGCGGGCACCTCGAACCCTGCGACGACTCGCTGCCCGCGGCCGCGCTGCGCGAAGCGGTCGAGGAGACGGGCCTCGACCCGATCGGCCTGGAGCTCATCGAGCGGGCGCCGATCCACGTCGACGTCCACCCGATCCCGGCGAATCCGCGCAGAGGCGAAGGCGCGCACGACCACTACGACGTCAGGTACCTGTTCCGGTGCGTCCGCGGGGAACTGCGGCCGCGGCCCGAGGAGGTCCACGCCGCCGAGTGGCGGCCCGTGGGGGAACTCGACAGCGGCGTCCTCATCGGACGCCTGAAGTCCTACTGACCGCGGCGGCGCAGGGCCAGGTCGTGGTCCACGACGTCGCGGCGGAGCATCCAGTCCAGGTCGGAGTTGCGCAGCAGCGCGACGAGGGCGGGCCTGGTGAGCGCGAGGGCGCCGGCGGTCCGTTCGAGGTGCCATTCGTTCGCGGCGAGCGCTTCGAGGAGGCGGCCGCGGCGGACCTGGGTCTCGGAGAGGCGGAACGACTGGAGGAACGCCGGTCGGCCCTTCTTGTCGAGGATCGCTTCGCCCACATGGGTTTCGCGGCCGGCCTCGAACTTCGGGCGGTACCTGACGAGGCTGAGGTCGGCCATCTCGTAGGTCTCGGTGAACGTGTAGTCGGGGTCGAGGAGGCCCGCGGCCAGGGTGCCGTCGTGGAACTCGGCCCAGTCGCGCCGGGCCTCGTCGACCTGGACGCGTAGGTCCGCGAGCGAGTCCACCTTGGACGCGTCGAGGCGGGTCGCGAACTCGGGCACCGAGTCGTACAGCGTCGAGTACCGCCAGATCAGCTCCCCGTAGGAGTCCTCGATGAGCGTCGGGTGCAGCGCCCGGTAGTCGTCGGGGTGCGGCGTGACGAGCACCCCGGAGAGCGCGTCGGCGACGTACACGAGGACGCCGCACTGGCCGGGGTGGATCTCGAAGACCCGCAGCGCATCGGCGAGCCCGTCGACGAGGAACCCGTGATAGGTCCGGTCGGGCTGCGGCAGCAGGCTCTGGCGGAACGCGCGGCTCGACCACTCCTCCCACGCGATGACCGGGGCCTTGAAGGCGAGCGGCAGGTACGTCTCCAGGGCACCGCGGCGCGGGACGAAGCGGATGCGGGTGCGCTGCTCGTGCTTCGAGTCCGGCCGCCGCGAGCGCTTCACTGTGGACGTCGGCATGCGCAGGGCGGTCCCGAACGCGGGCACGGCCGTGCCGTCGCCGGTCCACTCGGCGGTGAGTCCGTGCGGGACGTACCAGCAGCCGTCGCGAGGATGGTCGGTCTCGGGCAGCGCGCCGGGGTGCATGCGCAGGCCCGCGACGGGCTCGTCGCGCACCAGCGGGACCAGGCGCACGGCGCCCCAGACCTGGCCGGGGCGGGTCTCCAGACCCGCGAACGTCAAGCGGCCCATGATTCCTCCTCGGCGAGCCAGCGCTCGACACGCGCGTCGACGGCGGCCCGCAGCTCGTCGAGCCCGACGCGGCCGTCGTCGAAGCGCGCGAACGCCACGAGTTCGGGCAGGTCCTCGGCGTCGCGGATGCCCGCGGTCGGGACGGACGGGGCGAGGCGGCGCACGCCGATCCCGTCGGCGTCGAACACCGGGTTCAAGTGCACGATCGTGGTGCGCCGCTCGGGGTCGAGGCGCGTGGTCCAGATCCGCAGGACCTCGGCGGCGAGGCCGACCGGCGCGTTGTCCCAGCCGTCGGAGACGACGACGAGCGTCTCCGGGGTCGCCTCCAGCGCGTCGAGGATCCGTTCTCCGAGCGCGGTGACGCCGCGCGGCTTGGCGAGCAGCGCGTCCTCGTTGCCCGACAGCCACAGCGGCCGGTAGTCGGCGGCGAGGGCTTCGAGCAGGTGGTGCGCGGCGAGGGCGACGACGAGCGGGCGGCGGCGCTTCTCGCTTGAGCCGCTTGCGGAGTACGAGTCGTCGAGGACGGCGGCGACGCGGCCCCAGGTCCCGGCCCGGTCCCCGGCGGCCTTGCGGGCGGAGGCGCGGAGGCGCGGAGGGCGCCGGTCAGGTCGTCGCGCCGCTCGATGCGCTCCTTCTCGGGGATCGCGAGGACGTACGCGGCGAGCCTGGTCAGCGGCATGCGGCCGAGCGCGGCCGCGTCGAGTTCGACGGCGTCGCCGCCGCTGCGCTGGAGCCGCAGCCGTTCGTTCCGGGTGAGGTTCGGGGCGATCTGCTCCAGGAACACCGCGCGGGGGATGCGGTGCTCGACCGCGAACCCCTCGGCGACCGTGTACGGCAGCTCGAACACCGCGGCCCGCTCGTAGTGGGCGCGGCGCCAGGTCTCGAACAGCGGCGTCCGGAAACGGCCGGACTTCATGGGCGCGAACAGGAACGCGGCCAGTTCGTCATCGGCGACGCCCGCGAGGTCGAGGTGCGCGTGGAGGGCCGCGCGCTTGAACGCGCCGCGGTACTTGACGGCCTCGAAGGCGGGATCGGGCCGGGCCGACAGCCACTCGCGCATGACCGCGCGGGTGCGCCGGTTGTTGACCTTCGCCCGCTGCAAGACCGTGAACAGGCGGTACACGCGGTTCGTCGGCAGGTCGCGGAGCGCCCGCCGGATGAGGCGGCCCTCGACCGCCCGCTGCGCGGGGGTCGTGTCAGCCCCGGACTTCAGCAGCCGCAGCACGATCTGGGCCTTGTTGCGGTCGTTGATCCCGAGCACGAGCGCCGCCGCGTACAGGTCCCGGTAGTTCACGAGCATGTACTCGTGGAGGAAGTCCACCGACCACTCCTGGCGCTCGCGGCCGGTGTGGAACTCGTCCTGCCCGGTGGCGGCGACGGCGGCGTTGACGAACAGCAGCACGTCCTCGGCGGCGACGAGATCGGCGACGGACTTCATGGGGGCCTTCACGGTTCAGGGGAACAGGGGTGCCGACCGGGGAGTAATGGGCGCGAGTGCGAAAGATCGACTTCAAACGGTTCCGGTAATCGCACCCGAGTCCCGCGGTCGGCCCGTCCAATGTAGCGGCCCTTCGCACATGCGCGCGAACGAAAAACGGGGCCGCCCTCGCGGGCGGCCCCGTCACCGGGAGCTAGAGACCTGGATCGCGGTTCCACGTCCAGGCGTAGTTCGTGTCCTCGACGTCGAGGGCCGGCTCGCACAGCTCCAGGGGCCGGAACGTGTCGACCATGACGGCGAGCTCGTCGAAGTAGTCCGCGCCGATCGAGCGCTCGGGCGCGCCGGGCTGGGGCCCGTGCGTGAACCCGGAGGGGTGCAAGGAGATCGAGCCCTGCTCGATGCCGGAGCCGCGGCGGGCCTCGTAGTTGCCGCCGCAGTAGAACATCACCTCGTCGGAGTCGACGTTGTGGTGGTTGTACGGCACCGGGATCGCGTCCGGGTGGTAGTCGACCTTGCGCGGCACGAAGTTGCAGATCACGAAGTTCGGGCCCTGGAACACCTGGTGCGCGGGCGGCGGCTGGTGGATGCGGCCGGTGATCGGCTCGAAGTCGTGGATCGAGAAGACCCACGGGTACAGGCACCCGTCCCAGCCGGCCACGTCGAACGGGTGGTGCGCGTACGTGAACTTCGTCCACAGCGTCGCCGACCCGCGGCCGCGGTGCTGCACGTACACGTCGACGTCCTCGCCCTCGACGAGCAGCGGCTCCTCGGGGCCGCGCAGGTCGCGCTCGCAGTACGGGGAGTGCTCCAGGAACTGGCCGCGCACCGACAGGTAGCGCTTCGGCGGGGTGATGTGGCCGGTGGACTCCACGACGAGCGTGCGCAGCGGCTCCTCGCCCTGCGGGATCACGCGGTAGATCGTGGACATCGGCATGATCAGGTAGTCGCCCTGCGCGATGTCGATCGCGCCGAACGAGGTCTCCACATGGGCCGCACCGGACTCGACGTAGATGCACTCGTCGCCGATGGCGTTGCGGTACAGCGGCGAGGGGCGGTCGGCGACCGCGTACGAGATCCTGACGTCCGCATTGGACAGCAGGTGGTTGCGGCCGAAGATCGCGTCGCCGGCGGCGTCGAGCTTGTGGGTGCGGAAGTGGCGGGGCTTGAGCGGGTGGTTCGGGGCCGGCTCGGCGCGCTCGGGGCGGTGCTCGGTGCTGGCGCTGATCGCGGTGGGCCGGAAGCGGTGGTACAGGAGCGAGGAGTCCGAGGAGAAGCCCTCCTGGCCCATGAGCTCCTCGGAGTACAGGCTCCCGTCGGACTGGCGGAACTGCGTGTGTCGCTTGTCGGGGATCTGCCCGACCGAACGGTAGAACGGCACGACGACTCCTTTGTCGGTTCCCGTGGAGGCCGTGGGTGGCGCCTCCATCACGGATATGCCCCGAGGATAGCCCTCCGGCCGTTCGATTTCGACCGCTCCGCGCACGCCCGGGCGCGCACCGGGCGGCTTCGCGCACGACGTGCGCGGACCACTGGACCCGCGTGCACGAAGCGCTCTAGGCTCTGGGCATGACTGGAGCGATCCCCGCGATGCTGCGGGGCCTGATCGACGACGCGGCGCTCTTCCCACCAGGAAACGCGCCGCTCGAAGCCGCAGTCCCCGCCCACCGCGGGTACCGGCAGTCCTGGTTCGAGCCCCTGGTGGGCCCGCTCCTCGTCCCGCAGACCCGCCTCGGCGACCTCGAACCCGGGCGCGGCGAGCTGCGGATCGGCGTGATCGCCGACGGCGACCTCGAAACACTCGCGGAGACCGTCGCCGTCCTCGGGCCGCAGGTCACCGTCACGCACTACGAGTCGCGGCAGCCCCTCGACGACCTCGCCAAGCACCTCGCCGGGAAACCCGTGTTCGCGGAGATCCCCTTCGGCGACGACGCGCTCGACGCCCTCCGGCCCACCGGGTTCACCCCGAAGTTCCGCACCGGCGGCCTCACCGCCGACCTGTTCCCGGCCCCGGCGGTGCTCGCCGCCGCGATCCACGGCAGCCGCCGCCGCGGCATGCAGTTCAAGCTCACTGCGGGCCTGCACCACGCGCTCCGCCACACCGACCCCGCGACCGGCTTCGTCCACCACGGCTTCCTGAACGTCCTGGTCGCCGCCGACGCCGCCGCGAACAACGCTTCGGTTGAGGACATCGCCGAGGTCCTCGCCTCCGAGGACGCCGACGCACTCGCCGCCCGCGCCAAGCGGTTCCTGGGGCGCCCGCGCGCCCTGTGGACCGGCTTCGGCTCGTGCAGCATCGACGAACCGCTCCAGGACCTCCTGGACCTGGGACTCCTGACCCGAGGGGACGCGAAATGACCGCCACCAGCTGGGTCGAAGGCGCCGACCCGGGCCCGTACGGCCTCGCGCACCTGCCCTACGGCGTCTTCTCGACCCGCAAGGACCCGGGCCCGCGCATCGGCGTCCGCATCGGCGACCAGGTCCTGGACCTGCGCGCCCTCGCGACGGGGACTTTCTTCCTGCCGTGGATCAGGCCCGCGTTCCACGAAGGGGCCCTGAACGCGTTCCTCGCGATGGGCCCGCCCGCGTGGCGCCTCGTCCGCCACCAGCTCACCGAGCTGCTCGCCGACCGGCGCCACCAGGACCAGTCCGCGACCCTGCTGACCCCGGTCCACAAGGCGCGCATGCACCTGCCGTTCACCGTCGCCGACTACGTGGACTTCTACGCCTCCGAGCACCACGCCACGAACCTCGGCCGGCTCTTCAGGCCCGACTCGGCGCCGCTGCTGCCGAACTGGAAGCACCTCCCGGTCGGCTACCACGGGCGAGCCGGGACGGTCGTGCCTTCGGGGACGCCGGTGGTGCGGCCGCGCGGGCAGCGCAAGACCCCCGACGGGCCCATCGAGTTCGGGCCCACCGCGCGGCTCGACATCGAGGCCGAGGTGGGGTTCGTCGTCGGCGTCGGTACCGACCTGGGGACGCCGGTGAACCCGGACGACTTCGCCGAGCACGTCTTCGGCGCGGTCCTGGTCAACGACTGGTCCGCGCGGGACATCCAGGCGTGGGAGTACGTGCCGCTCGGGCCGTTCCTCGGGAAGTCGTTCGCGACCTCCATCGGGCACTGGGTGACGCCCCTCGACGCGCTCTCCGCGGCGAAAGCGCCCGCGCCGGAGCAGGACCCGGCGCCGCTCGGGTACTTGACCGAGTCGGAGCGGTTCGGGTACGACCTGTCGATGTCGGTGCGCTGGAACGGCACTGAGGTGTCGCGGCCGCCGTTCGCGGGGATGTACTGGACGCCGGCGCAGATGCTCGCGCACATGACCGTCAACGGGGCGTCGCTGCGGACGGGGGACCTGTTCGCCTCGGGGACCGTCTCGGGCGAGGCGGCCGACCAGCGCGGGTCGTTCCTGGAACTGACCTGGGGCGGCAAGGAGCCGGTCACCGTCGGGGACGGCGAGTCGCGGACGTTCCTGGAGGACGGCGACACGGTCACCATCGAGGCGACCGCCCCGGGGGCCGACGGATCGGTCATCGGCCTCGGCGAGGTGACCGGCACGATCCTGCCCGCGGTCAGCTAGCGGCCTCCTTCACCAGGGGGAGCGTCCGGTGGGGGATCTGCTCGGCGAGGGCGATCACCGTGGTGGCGCGCAGGACGCCCTCGCTGGCGAGGACGCGGTCGATGACGTCCTGGAGCTCGGCGTTGGTGCGGGCGACGATGCGGCACAGCATGTCGCCCGCGCCGGTCACGGTGTGCGCCTCCAGGACCTCGGGGATCTTCGCGAGCCGCTGCGCCATCGGCTGGTGGCCCACGGCCTGCCGCAGCTCCAGGGTCACGAACGCCGTCACGGGGTAGCCGAGGGCCGCCGGGTCGACCCGCGGGCCGAAGTCGCGCACGACCCCGCGCGAGACGAGCTTGTCGAGGCGCGCCTGCACGGTCCCGCGCGCGACGCCGAGGCGCCGGGCGCATTCGAGGACTCCGATCCGGGGCTCGGCTTCGAGGAGTTCGATGAGCTTGGCGTCGAGGGCGTCGATGCCGGTTCCACTGGTCATGATGACCAGTGTATGCGCCTTCCGACTGGCACATCTGCGCAAGTTGACCAGCATTTTCGGAACTGCTTGCCCACTCCCGCGATGTGAACAATGATCAAGGCCACAGCCCGGCACGGCGAGCTCGCGAGCCGGAAATTGGCACTGAGGACTAGTAGGAGGCCGCCATGGTCGACACCGCCAGCCGCTCCGCAGACGCCGCCCTGGTCGGCGCCGTCGAGCACGACATCCGCGAGGACGCCTTCCCGATCAAGGGCTGGGACCACGTCCGCTACTACGTCGGCAACGCCCGCCAGGCCGCCCACTACTACTCGACTGCGTTCGGCATGACGCTCTTCGCGTACCGCGGTCCCGAGCAGGGCCACCGCGAGCACGCCGAGTACGCGCTGAAGTCCGGCGGCGTCGTGTTCGTCCTCGCCGGCGGCGTCGACGCGAACTCCGAGGCGTCAAAGCACTACGCCCGCCACGGCGACGGCGTCATCGAGGTCGCCCTCGAAGTGCCCGATGTGGACAAGAACTACGCGCACGCGGTCAAGCAGGGCGCCATCGCGATCGAGGAGCCGCACGACCTGACCGACGAGCACGGCACCGTCCGCCGCGCCGTCATCGGCACCTACGGCGAGACCCGGAACGTCCTCATCGACCGCTCGAACTACTCCGGCCCGTTCCTGCCCGGGTTCGTCGACGCCTCCCCGATGGTGACCCCGCCGCAGAAGCGGTACTTCCAGGCGATCGACCACGTCGTCGGCAACGTCGAGCTCGGCAAGATGCGCGAATGGGTCGCCTACTACGAGCGGGTCATGGGCTTCACGAACATCGTCGAGTTCGTCGAGGACGCCATCGCCACCGAGTACTCCGCGCTCATGAGCAAGGTCGTCGCCAACGGCAACCGCAAGATCAAGTTCCCGATCAACGAGCCCGCCGAAGGCAAGAAGAAGTCCCAGATCGACGAGTACCTGGAGTTCTACGGCGGCCCCGGCGTCCAGCACATCGCGCTCGCGACCAGCGACATCCTCGCCGCGGTCGACGCGATGCGCGAGCGCGGCGTCGAGTTCCTGGAGGCCCCGGACGCCTACTACGAGGACCCGGAGATGCGCGAGCGCATCGGCACCGTGCGCGTCCCGATCGAGGAGCTCCAGAAGCGGCGAGTGCTGGTCGACCGCGACGAGGACGGCTATATGCTCCAGATCTTCACCAAGCCGCAGCAGGACCGGCCCACGATGTTCTACGAGATCATCGAGCGGCACGGATCGCTCAGCTTCGGCAAGGGCAA
Source organism: Glycomyces dulcitolivorans (assembly GCF_003265355.1). Lineage (GTDB taxonomy): Bacteria > Actinomycetota > Actinomycetes > Mycobacteriales > Micromonosporaceae > Glycomyces > Glycomyces dulcitolivorans. Next base: position 16,562 of record NZ_QFRW01000320.1, read on the forward strand.
CTTCAAGGCGCTCTTCGAGGCCCTTGAGAAGGAGCAGGCCAAGCGCGGCAACCTCTGATCGAGGCGCCTCAGCGGTACAGACGGGGAGCGACATGCACGCACCACACGGGACCGGTCTGCACTGCCGCACCCGGCAGGCCGAGGCCGCTTGCCTCATCCCCGTCCGGGAGTCCTGAATGGATGCCACGGGGTTCCGGCGGCTCTGGGACCGGATCGCCGGGATCGGCAGAGCCGACTCCGGCGGGTACCTCCGGTTCTCCTGGAGCGCGGCCGACCTCGCGCTCCGCGAATGGTTCGACGCGCAGGCCGCCGAGCGCGGGCTGCGCGTCGAATCCGACCGGAACGGGAACCGGTACGCGACCTGGGACGCCGGGACCGGCCCGGCCGTCCTCACCGGCAGCCACTTCGACTCGGTCCCGCACGGCGGCGCCTACGACGGCCCGCTCGGGATCGTCTCGGCGTTCCTCGCCGTCGACGAACTGAAGGCCGCGGGGTTCGAACCGAAGCGGCCCATCGTCATCGGCGCGTTCACCGAAGAGGAGGGCGGCCGCTTCGGCGTCCCCTGCCTCGGGACGCGCCTCATGACCGGGGCCGTCGACCCCGACCGGGCCCGCGGCCTGACCGACCCGGACGGGACCACGCTCGCCGACGCCATGCGCGCGGCCGGGGCCGACCCGGACGCGCTCGGCCCCGACCCCGACCGGCTCGCCTCGATCGCCGCGTTCGTCGAACTCCACATCGAGCAGGGCCGCGCCCTCGACGCCCCGGTCGGCGTCGCCGGCGCGATCTGGCCGCACGGGCGCTGGCGCATGACGTTCACCGGCGCCGGCGACCACGCCGGGACCACGCGCCTGCCCGACCGGCGCGACCCGATGCTCACCTTCGCGTTCGCCGTCCTGGCCGCCCGCAAGGAGGCCCGCCTCGCCGGTGGCCTGGCGACCGTGGGGCGCGTCGAGGCGGTCCCGAACGCCACCAACGCGATCGCCTCCGAGGTCACCGCCTGGCTCGACGCCCGCGCACCAGACGAGGCCGTGCTCGCCGAGATCCTCGCCGGGTTCGAATCGAAAGTGAAGGACCGGGCCGCCCGTGACGGCACCGGCTTCCAGATCGCGCCCGAATCGGAGACGCCGATCGTCGAGTTCGACGCCTCACTGCGCGACCGGATCGCCGCCGTCCTCGGCGGCGCGCCGATCCTCCCCACGGGCGCGGGCCACGACGCGGGCGTCCTCGCCGTGCACGTCCCGACCGCGATGCTGTTCGTGCGCAACCCCACCGGGGTCTCCCACGCCCCCGGCGAAGCCGCGAGCGACGAGGACTGCGCGGCGGGCGTCGACGCCCTCGCAGCCGTGCTGCAGGACCTCGCGTGCTGACCTACTGGGCCCGGCACGCCCGACTCCCAGGCGGCATCGCCGACGCGGTCGCGATCGACGTCGCCGACGGCCGCATCGCCGCCGTCACCCCCGGGGCCGCCCCGCGCGGCGAGATCCTCGGCGGGCTCGTCCTCCCCGGCTTCGCGAACACGCACTCGCACGCGTTCCACCGGGCCCTGCGCGGGCGCACCCACGACGGCAAGGGCACCTTTTGGACTTGGCGCCAAGGCATGTACGCGCTAGCCGGGCGCCTCGACCCCGAGTCCTACCACCGGCTCGCGCGCGCCGTGTACGCCGAGATGGCCCTCGCGGGGATCACCTGCGTCGGCGAGTTCCACTACCTCCACCACCAGGCCGGCGGGCGCCCGTACGCGGACCCGAACGCCATGGGGGAGGCCCTGATCCAGGCCGCCGCCGACGCCGGGATCCGCATTACGCTCCTCGACACGCTCTACCTCTCCGGCGGCTTCGGCGCACCCCTCTCGGCCGCGCAGGAGCGCTTCGGCGACACCGGACTCGAAGGCTGGCTCGACCGCGTCGAGCGCCTCCGGCCCCCGGCGCACGCGCGCATCGGCGGCGCCGTCCACTCCGTGCGCGCCGTCCCCGACGAGGCCATCGCCGCTTTCGCGTGCTCCACCGAAGGCCGCCCCGTCCACGTGCACCTCTCCGAGCAGCGCGCCGAGAACGACGCCTGCCGCGCCGAACACGGCTGCACGCCCACCGAACTCCTCGAACGCTGCGGGCTCCTCGGCCCCGACCTCACCGCCGTCCACGCCACGCACCTCGCCGCGCACGACGTCGAGCTCCTCGCCCGCTCCGGCACCACGGTGTCCTTCTGCCCCACCACGGAACGCGACCTCGCCGACGGCATCGGCCCCGCCCGCGCCCTCGCCGACGCCGGGGTCCGGCTCACCCTCGGCACCGACTCGAACGCCGTCATCGACATGTTCGAAGAGGCCCGCGCCCTCGAAATGCACGAGCGCCTGCTGAGCGAGGAACGCGGCCGGTTCACGCCCGACTTCCTCCACGGGGCGGCCACCGCGCACGAGACCCTCGGCTTCCCGGACGCGGGCCGCATCGAGCCCGGCGCCCGCGCCGACCTCGTCACCATCGCGCTCGACACCCCGCGCACCGCCGGGGCCCGCCTCGACGGGATCGTCTACGCCGCCACCGGTGCCGACGTCACCGACGTCGTCGCCGACGGCCGCCACATCGTCCACGAGGGACGCCACCGGTACATCGACGCCGGGGCCGAACTCCGCGAAGCGATCGGGGAACTCTGGCAATGAACCCGCCCAAGAGCCCACTCAAGAGCCTGTTGATCGACGGCATCGGCGAACTCTTCTGCGCCGACGGCGACGGCACCGTCTACTACGACGCCGCGGTGGTCATCGAGGACGGCCGCATCGCATGGGTCGGCCACCGGCTCGAACGGCCCGCCGCCGACGAGTACCTGGACGTCGACAACCGGGCCGTGATCCCCGGGTTCGTCGACAGCCACGCGCACCTCGTCTTCGCGGGCGACCGGAGCCCGGAGTTCAACGCGCGCATGAGCGGCGAACCCTACGACGGCGGCGGCATCCGCACCACCGTCACCGCCACGCGCCTCGCGAGCGACGAGCGCCTGGCCGAGAACTGCGCCCGCCTCACCGCCGAGATGCTCCGCCAGGGGACCACCACTGTGGAGATCAAGTCCGGGTACGGGCTCACCGTCGACGACGAGGCCCGGTCCCTGCGCATCGCCCGCGATTTCACCGACGAGACCACGTACCTCGGCGCGCACACCGTCCCCACGGGCGCAGACCCCGACGAGTACACCGCGCTCGCGGCCGGGCCCATGCTCGACGCCTGCGCGCGCCACGCTAAATGGGCCGACGTGTTCTGCGAACGCGGCGCCTTCGACGGCGACCAGGCCCGCGCGGTCCTCACCGCGAGCGCGAAGGCCGGTCTGGGGCTGCGGGTCCACGCGAACCAGCTCACCGAAGGCCCCGGCGTCCGGCTCGCCGTCGAGCTCGACGCGGCCTCGGCCGACCACTGCACCCACCTGAGCGGCGCCGACGTCGACGCCCTCGCGAACTCCACCACCGTCGCGACCCTGCTGCCGGGCGCGGAGTTCTCGACCCGCTCGCCGTACCCGGACGCGCGGCGGCTGCTCGACGCCGGTGCTCGCGTGGCGCTCGCGACCGACTGCAACCCCGGCTCGTCCTTCACCAGCAGCATGGCGTTCTGCATCGCGCTCGCGGTCCGCGAGATGCGCATGACCCCGGCCGAAGCGGTCGAGGCCGCCACCGCGGGCGGCGCCGACGCGCTGCGGCGCAGCGACATCGGGCGCATCGCGGTCGGGGCCCGCGCCGACCTGGTCGTGCTCGACGCCCCCTCATACGTCCACCTGGCCTACCGGCCGGGGACGCCGTTGATCGAGACCGTCGTCCGCGGCGGCAGCATCATGTAATAGAGGAGAGCGATGTCCACCGTCCACATCAAGCCGGTCCCCGTCTCGCCGGAGGAGGTCGTCGCGGTCGCGCGCGACCGGGCCCGCGTCGTCATCGACGCCGAGGCCCGCGAGGCCATGGCCGCGAGCCGCGCGATCGTCGACGCGATCGAACGCGACGGCCGCCCCGTCTACGGCGTCTCGACCGGGTTCGGGGCGCTCGCCAACACGTTCGTCGCCCCCGAGCGCCGCGCCGAACTCCAGCACGCGCTCATCCGCTCGCACGCCGCCGGCGTCGGCGAACCGATGCCCGTCGAAGTGGTGCGCGCGATGATGCTGCTGCGCCTGCGCTCGCTCGCCATGGGGCGCTCGGGGGTCCGGCCCGAGGTCGCCGACGCGCTCGCCGCGGTCCTCAACGCCGGGATCACGCCGTGGGTCCCGCAGCACGGGTCCCTCGGCGCTTCGGGCGACCTCGCCCCGCTGGCGCACTGCGCGATGGTGCTCCTCGGCGAAGGCTGGGTCCGGCTCCAGGACGGGACCCGTGCGGAGGCGGGCCCGGTCCTCGAAGCGGCGGGCCTGACGCCGATCACGCTGTCGTCCAAGGAGGGCCTGGCGCTCATCAACGGCACCGACGGCATGCTCGGCATGCTGCTGCTCGCCGTCGCGGACCTGCGGCACCTGCTGACGATGGCCGACGTGTGCGCCGCCCTGTCGAACGAGGCGATGCTCGGCTCGGACCGGCCGTTCCAGCCCGAACTCCACGAGATCCGCCCGCAGCCGGGCCAGGCGCTGAGCGCCGCGAACATCCACCTGCTGCTCCAGGACTCCGAGGTCATGGACTCCCACCGCAACGACCTCGCGCACGCCGTCCAGGACGCCTACTCGATGCGCTGCGCCCCGCAGGTCGCCGGCGCCGCGCGCGACGTCCTCGATTACGCGGAGACGGTGGCGGCCAGGGAACTCCAGTCGGTCGTCGACAACCCGGTGGTGCTCCCGGACGGGCGCGTCGAATCCACCGGGAACTTCCACGGCGCCCCGCTCGGGTACGCCGCGGACTTCCTCGGCATCGCCGCCGCCGACGTCGGCTCGATCTCGGAGCGCCGCGTCGACCGGCTCCTGGACGTCACCCGCTCGCGCGGCCTCCCGGCGTTCCTCAGCCCCGACCCCGGCGTCAACTCCGGCCTCATGATCGCCCAGTACACGGCCGCGGGCATCGTCGCCGAGAACCGCCGCCTCGCGTCCCCGGCGTCCGTGGACTCGGTCCCGACCTCCGGCATGCAGGAGGACCACGTGTCGATGGGCTGGGCCGCGGGCTGCAAGCTCCGCACCATCATCGACAACCTCGGCACGCTCCTCGCCGTCGAACTCCTCGCCGGCGTCCAAGGGCTCCAACTCCGCCAACCCCTCATCCCGAGCCCGGCCGCCCGCGCCGCCATCGCCGCAGTCGCCCCGATCGCCGGCAAGCCCGGCCCCGACCAGTTCCTCGCCCCCGTCATCGAACAGGTCAAGCACCAGCTTGAAGGCCCCGCCCTCCGAACCGAGATCGAAACCGCGGTCGGCCCCCTCCGCTGACGCACGAAGCGGCCCGGCGGAGTCCCGCCGGGCCGCTTCTGCAAGACGCGATATAGCGCATTCGCTATACTCGACCTATGGAACGAGCACTGCCGACCGCGGTCGAGCGCCTGCGGACCGAACGCCTGAGCCGCCGGCTCTCCCAGGCTGACCTCGCCGCGCGCATCGGCACCACCCAGTCCGCCGTCGCCCGGCTCGAATCCGGCGACGCCGACCCGCGCCTCAGCACGCTCGAACGCTACGCGAACGCAGTCGGCGCCGCCATGGTCGTCGAGTCCGCCCACGGTCCTTCCCTCGACGCGACCGCCACCGCCGTGCGCCTGGCGCTCTCCGGCGGCGACCCGAACGACGCGCTGCGGCACGTGATCCAATTTCTCGACGACGTCCGCGGCGCCGACGCCGCAGCGGTCCGCCGGTCGATGCGGGTCGAACCCGACACCACCGGCGACCGTCGCTGGGACGCACTGCTCGCGGGCGTCGCCGAATACGCGAGCCGCCGTGCTCGGACCCCGGTCCCGGGATGGGCGACCGCGCCCGGACGGTTCCTCAAGCGGTTCTGGTTCGTCATCGAGGACCTCCTGGGGCGGCCCGCCCCCGGACTCGCCGCCCTGGCCTTCGCGGACGCGCCGCCCGAGCTGGCGAACCGCGGTGTGTTCCTCGACCGGTCCTCATTGGAGAGCGTGTGAGCCTGCTCAGCCGCGACGAGATCATCGAACTGCTCACTGAACTCGGCGCCGAACTCGAAGCCGCGGGCGAACGCGCCGACCTCTTCCTGGTCGGCGGCGCTGCGATGGCGCTGGCGTACAACACCAGGCGGGCGACCCGCGACCTCGACGCGGTCTTCGAACCGAAGCAGGTCGTCTACGCGGCCGCTCGCAAGGTGGCCGAGCGCAACGGGATCGCCGAGGACTGGCTCAACGACGCGGTGAAGGGCTTCCTCCCTGGCGAGGACCCGAACGCGACACTGCTGTTCGAGAGCCCGGGCATCACGGTCCGGGTGGCCTCGCCGCGCTACCTGTTCGCGATGAAGGCCGCGGCGGCCAGGATCGGCCGCGACTCCGACGACCTCCAGCAGCTCTACCGACTCGCGGGATTCGGCACGGTCGAGGAGGCGCTCGACAGCGTGGCGGAGTTCTACCCGCCGCACCTGCTGAGTCCCAAGACCGAATTCATTGTGCGGGAACTGCTTTCGTAGCTCGCGTTGGCGAGGCTCTGGTTGCGGTGCTTCAATTGGGGCCGTGCGAGCGGGAGAGGGCCTATGACTGAGATGTCGACTGCTGGAGACGGGGTGCACGCGTACCTCGCCGTTCAGGTCGAGGCGCTGCGGGCGTTTCGGGAGCCGGTGATGCGGGCCGAAGAGGACGCAGTGCACCGCATGCGGGTCGCGACGCGGCGGCTGCGGTCGCTGTTGTCGACGTACGGGAGCCTGTACGCGGAGCTGCCGCTCAAGCGGCGGCGGTTGCGGTGGCTGGCCGACGAGCTGGGGAGCGTCCGGGACCTCGAAGTGCTGCGGATGCGGTTCGCCAAGCGGCTCGGGGACGAGCGGCCGGAGTGGTTCGCGGAGCTTGAGGAGAAGGAGCGGCTCGCCTACGGGCCGTTGATCGAGGCGTGCGGGCGCGAGCGGACCGGCAAGCTGCTCGACGCGGCCGGGTCGCTAGCTGCCGCGCCGGTGTTCACTCCCGCTGCGGCGCAGCCCGCGGACGAGGTGCTCGGGCCGATCGTGGAGGCGTCGCGACTGGAGATGGCAAGGGCGATCGAGGCGGTCGCGGGGGCGGCCGATCCGGACGAGGCGCGGCATCAGGCGCGCAACGCCGCCAAGCGGGCCCGGTACACCGCCGAGGCCGCGACCGCGCTCGGGGAAAGTGCGGCAGTGGTCGCCGCCGACGCCAAGCGGATCCAGAACCGGTACGGGCGCTGCCAGGACGACGCGGTCGCGATCGCGTACCTCGAAGCGCACGCGCCCGATTCGCCGCTGCTGGACGACGAACGCCGCCGCCACGCGAAGCACATCGCACGCGCGGCAGCGGCGCTCGAAACGGTCGAGGCGGCCTAGAGACCCGAGAGCTTCTGGCCGGCGCGGATGACGGCCATGCCGAGGCGGTCGCCGGGGCGGCGTCCCAGGCGCTCTATGGGTCCGGACACCGAGATGGCGGCGACGACGCGGCCGGTCTTGTCGCGGACGGGGGCGGAGACGCTGACGACGCCGGGTTCGCGCTCGGCGACCGACTGCGCGAAGCCGCGGCGGCGGACCTCGGCGAGGGTCTTGGAGGAGAAGCGGCACTTCGGCAGCAGGGGCAGGATCCCTTCGGGCGGTTCCCAGGCGAGGAGCACCTGGGCGCCGGAGCCGGCGGTCATCGGCAGGGCCGCGCCGACGGGGACGGTGTCGCGCAGCCCGGAGGCGCGCTCGGCCGCGGCGACGCACACGCGCTCGTCGGCCCTCCTGCGGTAGAGCTGCGTCGATTCGCCGGTCTGGTCCCGCAGCAGGTTGAGGACCGGTTCGGCCGCGCTGAGCAGGACGTCGGCCGTGGACCCGGCGAGCTCGCCGAGCTTCGGGCCGGGACGCCAGCGCCCCTCGTGGTCGCGTTGCAGCATCTCGTGGGCCTCCAGGGCCTGCGCGAGCCGGTGGGCCGTGGCCCTGGGCAGACCGGTCTCGTGCACGAGCTCAGCCAGGCTGGCGCCGTTGGTGCATGCCGTGAGGATGAGCACCGCCTTGTCGAGGACGCCCACTCCGCTGATAGTATTCGTTCTCACGAGCTGAACATTACCTCCCATATTTCGAGAAGTCCAACGACTGGGAACAGAGATGTCACGTACACCACAAGAAGCTGAGGGCGCACGACCGCAGACCCTCGCGGAGAAGGTCTGGAACGCCCACGTGGTCCGCACCGGCGGCCAGCAGCCGGACCTGCTCTACATCGACCTGCACCTCCTCCACGAGGTGACCAGCCCCCAGGCCTTCGACGGCCTGCGGCAGGCCGGGCGCAAGGTCCGCCGGACCGATCTCACGATCGCGACCGAGGACCACAACACGCCCACCGACAACCTCTTCACCATCGCGGACCCCACGAGCCGCAAGCAGATCGAGACGCTGCGCACCAACTGTGAGGAGTTCGGCGTCCGCATCCACTCCCTGGGAGACGCGAACCAAGGCGTGGTCCACGTCGTGGGACCCCAGCTGGGACTGACGCAGCCGGGCATGACCGTGGTCTGCGGCGACTCCCACACCTCCACTCACGGCGCGTTCGGCTCGATCGCGTTCGGCATCGGCACCAGCGAGGTCGAGCACGTCCTCGCCACGCAGACGCTGCCGCAGGCGAAGCCGAAGTACATGGCCGTCACCGTGAACGGCTCCCTGCCCGAGGGCGTGTCCGCCAAGGACCTCATCCTCAAGATCATCTCGATCACCGGCACCGGCGGCGGCAAGGGCCACATCGTCGAGTACCGCGGGCAGGCCATCGAAGAGCTCTCCATGGAGGGCCGCATGACGATCTGCAACATGTCGATCGAGTGGGGCGCCAAGGCCGGCCTGATCGCCGCCGACCAGAAGACCTTCGACTACGTGCAGGGCCGCCCGCACGCCCCGCAGGGCGAGGACTGGGACGCGGCCGTCGAGTACTGGCAGACCCTCACCACCGACGAGGGCGCCGTGTTCGACAAGGAGATCGTCATCGACGCGGCCTCCCTGAGCCCGTTCGTCACCTGGGGCACCAACCCCGGCCAGGGCGTCGAGCTCTCCGGGAACGTGCCCGACCCGGCCGCGTTCGAGGACGCGATCGAGCGCACCACCGCCGCGAGCGCCCTGGAGTACATGGGCCTCGAAGCGGGCACGCCGATGCGCGAGATCGACGTGGACGTCGTCTTCCTCGGGTCGTGCACCAACGGCCGCATCGAGGACCTGCGCACGGCCGCCGAGGTCATCAAGGGCCGCAAGGTCGCCGACGGCGTCAACATGATGGTCGTCCCCGGCTCCGCGAAGGTCCGCGAGCAGGCGATCGAAGAGGGCCTGGACCAGGTCTTCATCGACGCCGGCGCCGACTGGCGCTTCGCGGGCTGCTCGATGTGCCTGGGCATGAACCCGGACCAGCTGACGCCGGGCCAGCGGGCCGCCTCCACCTCGAACCGCAACTTCGAGGGCCGCCAAGGCAAGGGCGGGCGCACCCACCTGGTGTCCCCGGCCGTCGCCGCCGCCACCGCCGTCTCCGGGCACCTCGCCAGCCCGGCGGACCTGTAAGGAAGGGCAAGGGACATGGACAAGTTCACGACCCACACCGGGCGCGTGGCCCCGCTGCGCCGCTCGAACGTCGACACCGACCAGATCATCCCGGCCGTCTACCTCAAGCGGGTCACCAAGACCGGCTTCGAGGACGGCCTGTTCGCCGAGTGGCGCGAGGACGAGAAGTTCCTGCTGAACCAGGACGAGTACAAGGACGCCACGATCCTCGTCACCGGCACCGAGTTCGGCACCGGCTCCTCGCGCGAGCACGCCGTCTGGGCCCTGAAGGACTACGGGTTCAAGGCGGTCGTCGCCCCGCGCTTCGGCGACATCTTCCGCGGCAACTCGCTCAAGAACGGTCTGTTGACTGTGGAGCTGCCCGAGGCCGCCGTGGAGGAGCTGTGGCTGCGCGCTGAGCTCCACCCGGACTCGGAGATCACCGTGGACCTGGCGGAGCGCGAAGTCCGTGCAGGGGACCGGACCTGGTCCTTCGAGTTCGACGAGTTCCTGCGCTGGCGCATGATGGAGGGCCTCGACGACGTGGCGCTGACGCTCCGGGACGAGGACAAGATCGCCGCGTTCGAATCGAACCGGGATGCTTGGCGGCCTAGGACTCTCCCCGCGGCCGTCTAGACCGCACAACTCGATCTTCTTAGCCTTCACGTACGGAGCCGGTGGCGCTGCCACCGGCTCCAGGCGTGTTCCGGGCCCTCCCAACGGGGTTGCGAGCGTCGATTTCGGGCACCCGAATAAAAATTCCTTGCGACACAACGGGTCGATTTTCGCGGAAACAGTTGCGTTCGCTTTCGAAACGTCATAACGTGCGCTTAACAAGCTGGTATGGCTCCAGAACCTTATCGGGAGGGTAGGACTCGTGAACAAGGCAGAGTTCGTCGATCGGATCGCCGCTCGCACTGGCGACCGGGCCGCCGCGAAAGAAGTCGTGGATGTGGCGATCGACGAGATACAGCGCGCGGTGGTGAAAGGGGAGAAAGTCTCCTTCGCCGGTTTCGGCGTCTTCGAGAAGCGCCAACGCGCCGCTCGCATGGCGCGCAACCCGCGCACGGGCGAGGCGGTCAAGGTCAAGAAGACCGTCGTGCCGGCCTTCCGGCCGGGTACCGGGTTCAAGGAACTCGTGACCGGCAAGCGCAAGGCGGCCAAGTCCGCTCCTGCCGCGAAGAAGGCCGCGCCGGCGAAGAAGGCCGCGACCAAGAAGGCGACGACGGCGAAGAAGGCCGTCAAGAAGACCACGCGCGCAGCGTCCACCGCCGCGCGCTCGACGACCACGAGCCGCGTGGCCGCCAAGAAGACCACCACGAAGAAGGCGACGCCGGCGAAGAAGGCCAGCACCGCCAAGAAGGCCGTGCGCAAGACCGCGGCGAAGCCCGCGGCCAAGAAGACCGCGGCGAAGAAGACCACGAAGCGCGGGCGAAGCTTATGCCGTGCCCCGAACCGGTTCGGGGCACGGTGGGGCACCCGTCCGACTCGCACGGGGAAGAGGGCATTCAGGAGCCGCCTGAATGCCCTCGCCGCTTACCCGGGGAAGTCAGGCGAAGAGCGCCGCGGAGAAGTCATTCGCGAACTTCCCCTCTGGATCGACGCGCTCGCGGAGTTTCGCGAAGTCGCCCATTCGCGGATAACGCGAGCGGACCTCATTCATTGGTATCGAAAACAATTTGCCCCAATGCGGCCGCGCAGAAAACGGTTCCAATGCCGCTTCGAGTGCCGCCATCACCGGCGCCACCACTGCATGGTCGCTGATCCACGTGAAGTGAAGCCCCACCGTGTCGCGCCCGAACGCGGGCGACAGCCACAGGTCGTCGGCGGCCATCGTCCGCACCTCGCAGATCTGGACGACGCGCGCCAGGTCCACCCCGATGCCCGCCAGGGCCTCCAGCGCCGCCGTCGCGTCGGCGCGGTCGATCAGGTACTCCGACTGGAGTTCATCGCCCGAACTCGGCGTGAACTCGGGCCTGAAGTGCGGCAGGCGCTCGTGCCAGGGGCCCGTCTGGCCCTGCTGGACCGTGCACGCGGCCGGGTCCACACCGGGGACCGGGTGCCGCGGGCCGTCCGCGAGCGGGGCGCCGAAGCGGTTCGAGGGCGGGAACGGGTGCGTCTGGTCCGCGGTGCGCTGCTTGACCCAGAACTGGAACTCCGGTTCCGCGCCCCAGGGCGTGAACAGGCTCGTGGAGTACGCGGCACTCGTGAGTTCGCCGAAGTGCGCGAGGACCGCGTCCAGGCCCAGCCCGTCGTACACGTACTGGCGCATCTCGAAGGCCGGCAGGAGGTCCAGGGTCACCGAGTGGACGACCCCCAAGGCCCCCAGGTGGACCACCGAGCCCGCGAAGTCCTCGTCGCCGCGCCTGACGGTGCGCAGCTCCCCGTCGGGGCCGATGAACTCGACGGCGGCCACCGCGGTCGCGAGGTTCCCGTTGCGGTCACCCGAGCCGTGCGTGCCCGTCGCGATCGAACCGGCGACCGAGATGTGCGGCAGGGACGCCATGTTGTGGAGCGCGAACCCGGCCCGGTGCACCGCCGCGCTCAGTTCGGCGTACGTGAGCCAGCCCGCGGCCCGCACGACGCCCTTGAGGATGTCGAGCTCCGCGAACGGCTCCATGCCCGCCAGCGACAGCATCACGTCGTCCGAGGCCGCGATCGCGTTGAACGAGTGGCCCGAGCCGAGCACGCGGAGCCTGGACGCGCCGGCGACGGCCGCGCGCGCCTCGTCGAGGGTCGCGGGCGCTTCGAAGCGGGCGGGGGAGAAGCCGATGTTCCCGGCCCAGTTGTGCAGTGGGGCGCGCTCAGGCACGGGCCTACCTCCTGTGAAGGCGCACTCCGGCGCCGGAATCCGATGGCGGAGGCAACCCTAGCGCGCCACTACAGGCGCTCGATCCCCACGAGCTTCTGGCCCGACAGCGACAGCACCCACGCCTCGCCCGGCCGCGTCGACACGTCCGGCGCCTCGACGCCGTCCTCGTCGGCGAGGATCGCGACGGTGTCGCACACGACCTCCGGCTCGGCGCAGACGATCACGGCGCCCCCGCCGCCCGCGAGCTCGCGGATGCGGGCGCTGGAGCGCTCGGGGTTGCGTTCGTGCGCTTCGGTGTCGAACACCGAGTCGCCGGACAGCGTGCAGCGCACGGCCTGCGCGATCGGCTCCACGGTCTGGACGCTCGCGCGCCCGGTCGCGGTGAACGCCCGGTCCGGCTGGTACAGCGATGCGAGCGCGGCCAGGCGCACGGCCTGGTCCTGCCCGCGCAGGCTCAGAGGCCGCGTCACCACGGGTCCGTCCCAGTCCTGCTCGACCTCCGCGGGGGCCACCAGGAGGACCGTGGAGGTCACGGCCGGGAGCGACGCGAAGGCCTTGAGCACCTCCTGGTCCCGCGGCCGCGTCAGGGCCTCGCGGGCCTCGGCGAGGGTCAGCCAGCGGCGCTCGCCGATCTCGTCGTCGGCGGTGAACACCGCGTCGGGCTTCTCAGTGCGCATGGACCAGTAGTCGACCCACTTGAGCACGTCCCCTTCGGGGTTGGGGAGCACGTACGAGGCGCGGCACAGCCACAGCTGCGGGATGACCGGGATCCCGGTCTCCTCTTCGACTTCGCGGCACGCGGCCGCCAGAGGGTGCTCGCCCGGGTCCAGCTTGCCCTTCGGCAGCGACCAGTTGCCCACCCTCGGCCGCCACACCGCGACCACCTCGACCAGGCCGCGCTCGCCGTTGCGCCACAACAGGCCGCCGGCGGCGGCCACCCGCCTCTGCGTACCGCTCACGCCTCTTACGGTACTGGGGCGCACCCACATGCGGGTAGGTCGCCACACGCGCGGAGGACCCTACGGGTGCATGGTCGGGATGCGAACCGCGACCACTGTCCCCTCCTGGTCGCTTTCGAGCGATACGCGCTGCCCCGGGCGCAGGAAGCGCAGCCCGGATACGGCGAAGGCCGCCGCGTCGAAACCGACGCGGCGGCCGCTGTCGAGGACGACCTCGCCTGAGGTGTCCTCGTTGAAGATCGAGACGGTGCCCTGCATGGCTTCAGCATGGACCAAGGGGAACGCCGAAAGCCAGAGGCAGAGCCTCCTACGTGCTTGCTACTTCCGGCTGTGCTTTCTTGTCCGGAACTACTTCCGGATCTGGCGGCGGTCGGAGCCGCCGATCGCCTTGTAGCCCTTGTACCCGAACCAGCCGATGACGCCGATGATGCCGACGACGAGGGCGAACTTGATGAGGCCGCCGAGGAACGCGAAGGCCGCACCGATGACGGTCGCCACGAGCCAGATCGCGATGATGGCACCGCCGAACAGGGCCGCGAGCCAGCCGAAGAGACGCCAGTTCATGTCACTCACTCCGAGTCGAGTCGTATTCCGAGCCGACTGGGTTCGGTCGGCTATCTAGATGTCACTTTGACTCTATGATGACATCATAACTGATCCGGCGCAAGCCCGCGGTCCCCGCCGCGCCCGCGTCCACCGCGCCCTGTACCTGCGGGTTCACGCCGCGTGAGCCGTACCCCTCGCGCAACGAGTCAAACCCCACGCTCCGCTTCCCGTCGCCCGAGCGCGCCGGTGCGGGCGTTAGAGTGCAATGCACTGACGATCCCGTACACAACGGCACAGGCCGAGCCCATGCGGCCGAGCCCCCCGAGAAAGCGAGCCAGCAGGTGACCGAGCCTAAGCCCGAGGCGCAGTACACCTTCCGCCGCCGCGGCGGCGACCGCATCCCCTTCGACGTCCAGGTCTACGCCAACATCGTCAAGGGCGCGATCCTGGGTCTCAGCCGCCGCAACTGGTCCGGCATGGAGCACGTGCCCCTCGACGGCCCCGCGATCCTGGTGTGGAACCACTACTCGGACATCGACCCGATCCTCGTCGTCCACTACGTGTACAACGCCGGCCGCCACCCGCGGTTCCTCCTCAAGGAGTCGATCGTGCGCGTGCCCGTCGTCGGCGCGATCCTCAAGCGCTCCGGGCAGATCCCCGTCAAGCGCGGCAGCGCCGAGGCCGCCGACTCCCTGCGGATCCTCCGCGAGCAGCTCGCCGCGGGCCACGTCGTGATCATGGCCCCCGAAGGCACGGTCACCAAGGAGCCCGACCGCTGGCCGATGCGCGGCAAGACCGGCGTCGCCCGCCTCGCCCTCGAATCCGGCGCGCCCGTCGTCCCGATCGTCCAGTGGGGCGCCCTCGGCATCCACGACCGCAACCGCGACCCCAAGTTCAAACTCGGGCGCAAGCCCGTCACGGTCCGGGCGTTCCCGCCCGTCGACCTCTCCCCTTGGCTCGGAAAAGAACCGAGCCGCGAAGACCTCGTCGAGGTCTCCGACGCCATCATGGAAGCCCTCCGCGCCGGCCTCGCCGAGGTCCGCGGCCAGGAGGCGCCCCCCTTGTACGACCCCCGGCAGCAGCGACCCGAGGAAAGCGAGTCTTCTGAGTGAAAGCAGCCGTCATGGGAGCCGGTTCGTGGGGGACCGTCTTCGCCAAGATCCTCGCCGACGCCGGCACCCCGGTCACCATCTGGGCCCGCCGCGAATCGGTGGCCGCGGCGGTCAACGCCGAGCACCGCAACCCGGACTACTTCCCGGACATTGAACTGCCGCACCTCGTCTCGGCGACCAGCGACCCGGCCGAGGCCCTCGCGGGCGCCGACCTCGTCGTCCTGTCCGTCCCGAGTCAGACCCTCCGCGGCAACCTCGCCGCCTGGTCCGAGCACCTGGAGCCGCACTCGACGCTCCTGAGCCTCATGAAGGGCATCGAACTCGGCTCCACCGAGCGCATGACCGAGGTCATCGCCGAGGTCACCGGTGCCGCCGAATCGCGCATCGCGGTCCTGTCGGGCCCGAACCTCGCGCGCGAGATCGCCGAGCAGCAGCCCACGGCCTCCGTCGTCGCCTGCATCGACCACGGCCGCGCCGTCGACATCCAGAAGGCCGTCACCACCGCCTACTTCCGGCCGTACACGAACACCGACGTCGTCGGCTGCGAACTCGGCGGCGCCGTCAAGAACGTCATCGCCCTCGCCTACGGCATGGCCGCCGGCATGGGCATGGGGGACAACACGAAGGCCACGATCATCACCCGCGGCCTCACCGAGACCACCCGCCTCGGCGTGCGCCTCGGTGCCGACCCGGCCACCTTCGCGGGCCTCGCCGGCCTCGGCGACCTCGTCGCCACCTGCTCCTCCCCGCTGTCGCGCAACCACACCTTCGGCGAACAGCTCGGGCTCGGGGCAACCCTGGAGGAGGCCGCGCGCGTCACCAAGCAGACAGCCGAGGGCGTGAAGAGCTGCCGCTCGATCACCGACCTCGCCCGCAAGGTCGGCGTCGAGATGCCGATCTGCGACGCCGTCGAGCGCGTCTGCCACGAGGGACTCGACCCCAGGGCCGCGGTCGCCGAACTCATGGGGC
Organism: Glycomyces dulcitolivorans; assembly: GCF_003265355.1. Lineage (GTDB taxonomy): Bacteria > Actinomycetota > Actinomycetes > Mycobacteriales > Micromonosporaceae > Glycomyces > Glycomyces dulcitolivorans. Next base: position 32,543 of record NZ_QFRW01000320.1, read on the forward strand.
GCGAGACGAAACCAGAAATCGACAGTTTGAGGTCTGACAATGACTAAACCGACCGTCGCCGTCTTCTTCGGCGGGCGCAGCGTGGAGCAACCCGTGTCCTGCGCCTCCGGCTCCGGCGTCGCCAAGGCGCTGCGCGAGCGCGGCTTCGACGTGACCGCCATCGGCATCACGCGCTCCGGCGAATGGGTCGAACTGCCCTCGGACGCCGCCTTCGCGATCGACGCCGCCGACGCCCTCCCCGAGGTCACCGCCGAAGCCGGCAAGTCCGTCGCCGTCGACCTCGGCCCCGGCTCGCAGCCCATCGCCGACATCGCCTTCCCCGTCCTCCACGGCCCCTACGGCGAGGACGGCACCATCCAGGGCCTGTTCGAGATGGCCGACCTGCCGTACGTCGGCTCGGGCGTCCTCTCCAGCTCCCTGTCGATGGACAAGGAGTTCAGCAAGCGCCTCCTCGCCGCCGAAGGCGTCCCGCAGGGCGACTTCGCGGTCCTCAAGCCCGGCGAGCAGCTCGATGCGCACGCCGTCATCGACAAGCTCGGCCTCCCGATCTTCGTCAAGCCCGCCCGCGCCGGATCGAGCCTCGGCATCAGCAAGGTCAAGTCCGCCGCAGAACTCGCCGAAGCGGTCGAGAAGGCCCGCGAGGTCGACGACAAGGTCGTCTTCGAGGCGTCCTTCGAAGACGTCCGCGAGATTGAGATGGGCGTCCTGGAGACCCTCGACGGGGACCTGGAGATCACCTTCCCCCTCGAAGTCCTCGCCATGGGCGAGGAGGGCTGGTTCGACTTCGACGCCAAGTACCTCGACAACCCCGAGCCGTTCAACCTGCACCCGGACTACCCCGAGGGCGTCGCCGAGCGCGCGCAGGCGCTGGCCCGGAAGGTCTTCCGGCTCCTCGACTGCCGCGACCTCGCCCGCGTGGACTGCTTCCTCGCCCCCGATGGCACCGTGTACCTCAACGAGGTCAACACCATGCCGGGGCTCACGCCGATGAGCGGCGTCCCGCAGGCGTTCGCCGCCGCCGGGGTCTCCTACGGCGACCTCGTGGAGCGCCTGGTCACTCTCGCCGCCTCCCGGGTGGGCGGCAAGTTGGACGACGCGTAACCTGGTTCTGCGATCTATACCCTTGGGTGTGGATCCACCGCATCACCCGTGTGCGCGCCAGGCCCTGAGAACCCTCAGGTGTACTCCTGAGCGCGCTACACTCACGCGTTTCTGCACTTCAGGAACGTATTCAGCCCCGCAGTACCAGCGGGGCAACGCATGAATTACTGGAGAGATCATTGCAAGCTAAGGCGAAAGTCAAGCTTTCCCGATCCCTCGGCATCGCTCTGACGCCGAAGGCCGCCAAGTACATGGAGCGCCGTCCCTACCCTCCGGGGCAGCACGGCCGCGGCCGCAAGAAGGAATCGGACTACAAGAACCAGCTCGTGGAGAAGCAGCGTCTCCGCGCTCAGTACAACATCTCTGAGCGCCAGCTGCGGAACGCCTACGCCGAGGCCGTGCGCCGCAGCGGCAAGACCGGTGAGAACCTGGTCTCGCTGCTGGAATCCCGCCTGGACGCCTTCGTGCTCCGCGCCGGCTTCGCACGGACCATCTACCAGGCCCGGCAGTTCGTCAACCACGGCCACTTCACGGTGAACGGCCGCAAGGTCGACATCGCCTCCTACCGCCTGAAGTCCGGCGACTTCGTCCAGGTCCGCAAGAAGTCCCGCGAGACCACCCCGTTCCAGCTGGCCGCGGCCGGCGCCTGGGCGGGCGAAGTGACTCCGGCCTACATCGAGGCCCACCTCGAAGGCCTGATCGCCCGCTTCCTGTCGGTGCCCGAGCGCAAGCAGATCCCCGTGATCTGCGACGAGCAGCTCGTCGTCGAGTACTACTCGAAGTAAGCCTGAGCGTGCACTGAACGCCGCCGCGGTCGGCATCGCGTCGACCCGGCGGTGTTCAGGCGCCTCCCGAGTGCCCTCTGTCACGGTCAACCCCCTGGTAGGCGGTCTCGGGACGCGAGTAGACTCGCTCAGTGGTGCAGTGCGTCCCTTATCAGGGCGTCACGTGCTCCGGGTACTGATCCGGACACCTCTGGCGATGCGCGGCATCATTCTCACGCCCGCCCGAAGCATCTGCGTCGGATCGGCGTGCCAGTAGCTCCGCACACGAGGAACACGTGCGGAGTTTTCAGACCGAGTTGTCACGGTAGCGGAGGACATGCCGAAAAAAGACGGTGCCATCGAGATTGAAGGCAAGGTCGTCGAGTCCCTCCCGAACGCCATGTTCCGGGTGGAACTCACCAACGGCCACAAAGTACTCGCTCACATCAGCGGCAAGATGCGCCAGAACTACATCCGAATCCTCCCTGAGGACCGGGTCGTGGTGGAGCTCTCGCCGTACGACCTGTCGCGCGGGCGGATTGTCTACCGTTACCGCTGACCTGACGACTACATGAAGTAGGACTCGTGAAAGTCAAGCCGAGCGTCAAAGTGATCTGCAAGAACTGCCGCGTGATCCGCAGGCACGGACGAGTGATGATTATCTGCTCGTCCGACCCGCGTCACAAGCAGCGTCAGGGCTAAGCAGCACATACGCCAGCAGAAAGGCCCCAGAAGGGGAAACCGCCGTCAGTGCGCAAGCACAACCCCCGGCTCGGAGGCCGGGGCTCGCATCGCCCGTCAGGGCAGGGGAAGTTGAGAACCCCAGCGGGAAGGCAGTGGTCAGACCTCCGACGACACTAGGAGTACGCCTCTATGGCACGCCTGGTTGGAGTGGACCTCCCGCGCGACAAGCGCCTGGAGATCGCACTCACCTACATTTACGGCATCGGCCGCACGCGCTCGCTCGAGACGATCGCCGCGACCGAACTCGACCGCGACAAGCGCGTCAAGGACCTCACCGACGAAGAGCTCGTGTTGCTCCGCAACTACATCGAAGAGAACTTCCAGGTCGAGGGCGACCTGCGCCGCGAGGTGCAGGCCGACATCCGCCGCAAGATCGAGATCAACTGCTACCAGGGTCTCCGTCACCGCTACGGCCTTCCGGTCCACGGTCAGCGGACCAAGACCAACGCCCGTACTCGCAAGGGTCCGAAGAAGACCGTCGCGGGCAAGAAGAAGGCACGTTAGGAGACCATCTGATGCCACCGAAGACTCGCGGCGGTTCCAAGAACCCGCGCGCCAAGAAGAAGAACGTGCCCCACGGGCACGCTCACATCAAGAGCACCTTCAACAACACCATCGTGTCGATCACCGACCCGACCGGTGCCGTGATCTCCTGGGCCTCCTCCGGCCAGGTCGGTTTCAAGGGCTCGCGCAAGTCGACCCCGTACGCCGCGCAGATGGCCGCCGAGGCCGCCGCCCGCCGTGCGATGGACAACGGCATGCGCAAGGTCGACGTCTACGTCAAGGGCCCGGGCTCGGGCCGCGAGACCGCGATCCGCTCCCTCCAGGCCGTCGGCCTCGAGGTCGGCTCGATCAACGACGTCACCCCCCAGCCGCACAACGGCTGCCGGCCCCCGAAGCGCCGCCGCGTCTAGCACGCGACCCGCTTCACGGAGTTCTTCACCGATCCAAGTGTCTAGGCGTCAAATAGCGGGCGCCCCGAACAAAGGAAACATCGCACAGTGCTTATCACTCAGCGGCCCACGCTCACCGAGCAGCAGATCAGCCCGACCCGCTCCAAGTTCACGATCGAACCCCTGGAGCCCGGCTTCGGCTACACGCTCGGCAACTCGCTGCGGCGCACGCTGCTGTCGTCCATCCCGGGCGCGGCGGTCACGTCGATCAAGATCGACGGCGTCCTGCACGAGTTCTCCACCATCCCCGGCGTGAAGGAAGACGTCGTGGAACTGGTGCTGAACGTCAAGCAGATCTGCGTCTCCTCGGAGAGCGACGAGCCGGCCACCATGTACCTGCGCAAGGAAGGCCCCGGCGACGTCCTCGCCGGCGACATCCAGCCCCCCGCGGGCGTGCAGGTCCACAACCCCGAGCTCAAGCTGGCGACCCTGAACTCGAAGGGCCGCCTCGACATGGAGTTCGTGGTGGAGCGCGGCCGCGGCTACGTCTCGGCCCCGGCGAACAAGGCCGACACGAACGAGATCGGCCGCATCCCGGTCGACTCGATCTACTCGCCCGTGCTGAAGGTCGCCTACTCGGTCGACGCCACGCGCGTCGAGCAGCGCACCGACTTCGACAAGCTCACCGTCGACGTCGAGACCAAGCCGTCCACCACGCCGCGCACCGCGCTGGCGTCGGCGGGCTCCACCCTGGTGGAGCTGTTCGGCCTGTACCGCGAGCTCGACACCGAGGCCGAGGGCATCGACGTCGGGCCCAGCCCGGCCGACCAGCAGCTGGCCGCCGATCTGGCCCTGCCGATCGAGGACCTGGACATGACCGTCCGGTCCTACAACTGCCTCAAGCGCGAGGGCGTCAACACCGTTGGCGAACTCATCAACCGCACCGAGGCGGACCTGCTCGACATCCGCAACTTCGGGCAGAAGTCGATCGACGAGGTCAAGATGAAGCTCGCCGGCATGGGCCTGAGCCTCAAGGACTCCCCCGGCACCTTCGACCCGAGCGAGGCCGCTGTGGCCTACGGCGGGTCGCCGGTCGCCGCGGACGACGAGTACGAAGACGACGGCGAAGACCTCCGCGAGACCGAGCAGCTCTAACCGCTGCGTGAATACGGCGGTCGGTTCCGTAAGACGGCCGGCCGCGTCAAACCAAGAGGAGTAAGAAATGCCTAAGCCCACCAAGGGCCCGCGCCTGGGCGGTTCCCCGGCGCACGAGAAGCTCATGCTCTCGGGCCTCGCGGCCTCCCTGTTCGAGCACGGCAGCATCACCACGACGCTGACCAAGGCCCGCCGCCTCCGCCCCTACGCCGAGCGTCTCATCACGTACGGCAAGAAGGGCACGCTGCACCACCGCCGCCTGGCGCTGGCCAAGCTCCGCAACAAGGACGCCACCCACGACCTGTTCGAGCAGGTCGCCCCCCGCTTCGCGACCCGCGAGGGCGGTTACACCCGGATCATCAAGGCCGGGAACCGCAAGGGCGACAACGCGCCGATGGCGATCATCGAACTCGTCGACTAAGACGGCAGGCGAACCGCGCGCAGGGCTTATGCTCTGCGCGCGGTTTCTTTTACCCCAGGAGGTCTTCACGTGGAGGACACGACGCGCCTGCGCCTCGGCGTCGCGTACGACGGCGCCGAGTTCTCGGGCTGGGCCCTGCAACCGGGCCTGCGCACGGTGGCCGCCGAGGTCATCCGGGCCCTGGAGCTCCTCTTCCGCGACATCAGGGATTTCACGGTCGCGGGCCGCACCGACGCGGGCGTGCACGCGACCGGGCAGGTCGTGCACGTCGACGTGCCGACCGCGAAGTGGGAGGAGCTGCGCGAGCGGCTGCTGTGGCGCCTGCGCGGCATCCTGCCGCCCGACGTGCGGGTCGTGTCCGCCGAGGCCGTGGACCGGTCCTTCAACGCGCGCTTCGCGGCCCAGTGGCGCCGCTACCGGTACCGGGTCGCCGACGCCGTGTTCGGCGTGACCCCGCTGCGGCGCCTCGACACCCTCGCCTGGCCGCGGCCGCTGGACGTGGAGCGGATGCACGCGGCGAGCCAGCGCCTCATCGGCGAGCACGACTTCGTCGGCTTCTGCAAGCAGCGCGAGGGCGCGACGACCATTCGCGAACTGCTGCAATACGACTGGGCCCGCGACGAGGACGGGACCGCGGTGGCGACGGTCCGCGCGGACGCGTTCTGCCACTCGATGGTCCGCAGCCTCGTCGGGGCCGCGCTCGCGGTCGGCGACGGCCGCCGCGACGAGGAGTGGCTCGCGTCGATCTTGTCGATCGGCGAGCGGGCCAACGACGTCCACGTCGTCGGCCCGCACGGCCTCACCCTCGTCGAAGTGTCCTATTCGGACGACCCGGGCGACTGGCAGTCCCGCGTCGACCTGACGCGCCGGGTCCGCACGCTCTAACCTTCGATGACCTCCTGGGCGCGCACGAGGGCGTCGTTCATCTCGGTCTGCCAGGCGTACAGGTCGTCCTCGATCTCGGTGTAGGCGTCGATGTGCGCCTGGTCGTAGGCGGCGACGGAGGCCGCGGTGTAGCCGGTCTCGGCGTCGCATTCGGTGAAGTCGACGGCGACGGTGATCTCGTAGGCCTTGCGGCCCTCGTAGTCGTCGGGGAGGCCGCCGGGCAGGGGCGGGGCCTCGACACCGGTGTCGGAGCCTTCGAGGAGGTCCTCGTCGAGGTAGAGGGGCGCGAAGTACTCCCAGACGGGGAGGCCGCCGGATTCGGTGAACTCCCAGCCGGGGTGGCCGCGCTCGGCGAGGCAGTCGGTGAACGCGGTCTGTTCCTCTGTCATGGCTTCGGCGTAGGCGGTCTCGATGCCGGTCCAGGCGCCGCTGTCGTGGACGGGGTTGGCGGGCCGGTAGACCCACTGGTCGAAGCCCTCCTCGTCGCGTTCGGACTCGACGAGCACCGGTTCGCCGTAGAGGGATTCGATCATCTCCAGTTCGCAGCCGCCGGGCTTGGCGAACTGCGCGTCCATGGCCTCGTCGTCGACGGTGACGGGCCCGGGGTCCTCCATCATCTCGCCGTCGGAGGTGAACTTCCATTCGTAGCCGGGGGCCTTCTCCTCGCCGACGTAGGCGACGTACCAGGCGCGGCGCTCGTCCTCGGGGAGGGCGGTGAACGCGGTGTTGTCGACCGGGGCGGGGTCCTCGACCCATTCGCCGTGGTCCTCTTCGTATGCGGCGGCCTCGCCGGACTCCAGGGCCTCCTCGCTCTGGGCCCACTGGCCGAAGCCGACCTCGGCGGCCGCGTCGGGGTCGGGGAAGGACGCCTCGTGCGGGTAGTGGTCGCCGGAGATGCTTTCGAGCTCAAGGGGTTCGGGGGTGTGCAGCTCCTCTTCGTCGTGGGCGGTGAAGCCCTGGGCTTCGAGGCAGGCGCGGATGATGCGGTTCTCGGCGGCGTCGAGTTCGGACTCGATGCGGGCGCTCTCGTTGACGAGCTCGGCGAGGGAGACGTCGAGGGTCTCCTCCTGGGCCGCGGTCCCGTCGCCGGTGGCGGCGGTGCAGCCGGTGGCGGCGAGGAGGACGGCGCCGCCGAGCACGGCCGTGCGGATGGGGTGTCGCACTTCGGGTCTCCGTTCGGGAGGTCGATTGGTCCCTCCATGGCGCAGCCGGACCGCCGGAGGGTTGCCGCGGTCGGGCCGGAAATGTCACCAGTCCTTGGAGCGGCGTTCATCGCCAAGTCAGGCCCGGCCCCGAAGCTGAGGTCATGAGACGCTTCCTCACCGCCGGCGCGGTGGCGGCCATCGCCGCTTCCGCGCTGTTCATCGCCCTCCCTTCGCCCGCCGAAGCGCACCCCGAGCGCGACTTCGACCTCCAGGCCCACCGCGGCGGCCTGGGCCTGGTGGTCGAGAACACGCTGCCCGCGTTCGCGAACGCCCTCGAACTCGGCGTGACCACCCTCGAACTCGACGTCCAGATCACCGAGGACGGGCACGCGGTCGTCACCCACGACCGGCGCGTCACCGGGGCCAAGTGCCTCGACACGGCCCCCGCGTTCGCGGGCGACCCCGAGTACCCGTACGTCGGCAAGTACATCGTCAACCTGACCCTCGACCAAGTCCGCACCCTCGACTGCGGGACGCTCACGCAGGCGGCGTTCCCCGGCCAGGAGGCCCACCCCGGCGAGCGGATGCCGCTGCTGTCGGAGGTCTTCGGCCTGGTGCGCGAGTACCGCGCGAACGGCGTGAAGCTCAACATCGAGACGAAGGTCGAAGCCGGTGCGCCGCAGGAGACCGCGCCGCGCGAGGCGTTCGTGGAGGCCGTCGTCGCCGACGTCCGCGAGGCGCGCATCGGCCGCCAGGTCACGATCCAGAGCTTCGACTGGGGCGCGCTCATGCTCATGGGCGAGACCGCGCCCGACCTGCCGCTGGTGGCGCTGACGAACATCTCGTTCCTCCAGACCGGGCAGGCCGGGGCCTCGCCCTGGCTGGGCGGCATCGACATCGACGACTTCGGCGGCGACCCGATCGCCGCGGTCGACTCGTTCGGCGCCGACGCGTTCTCGCCCGTGCACGGCTCCCCGCAGAACGGGAAGGTCGGCGACGCGAACTACGTCCCGTACGTCACCGAGGCGAAGGTCGACCACGCCCACGACTACGGGATCGAAGTGGTCCCGTGGACCGTCGACGACGAGGCGACCATGCGCAAGCTCATCGACGACGGCGTCGACGGCATCATCACCGACTACCCGGACGTGCTCCGCGACGTCATGAAGGACTACGGCTTCAAACTCCCCAAGAAGTACCGCTCCTGCTGAGCGGGCCGGGCCGGGCGGCGCCCTTTTCTCGAATTGAGCGCCGCCGCACTCGCGGCCTAGCCGCGCGGCTGGAACCGCAGCGTCCGGTGCGTTCCCGCAGGCCCCAGCGTTTTTGAACACGTTCGGAACACGCCGACCACGCCTTGTGAAAGCTTTCACAAGAACGTGGATCCGGACGTTCGGGCACCTATCTTCAAGACATGGACGCAACCCAGCTCCTCGCCCAAGCCACCGACGCGGTCGCCGCAGCCGACCCCGCGGGGCTCCTCCCGGCCCGCCAGCAGATGGCGCTCTCGCTCGGGTGGCACATCATCCTCGCCTGCTTCGGCGTCGCCTTCCCGGCGATCATCTTCGTGATGCACCTGCGCGGCATCCGAAAGAACGACCCCGTCGCGCTCGGACTCGCCAAACGCTGGGGCAAGGTCTCCGCCGTGCTCTTCGCCATCGGCGCCGTCTCGGGCACCGTCCTCAGCTTCGAGATGGGGCTCCTGTGGCCCGGCCTCATGGGCACCTACGGCGACGTCCTCGGACTGCCGTTCGCGTTCGAAGGGCTCGCGTTCTTCCTCGAAGCGATCTTCCTCGGCATCTACCTGTACGGGTGGGGCCGCATGCCGCAGAGGCTCCACCTGCTCATGGTGCTGCCGATGGCCGTCACCGGCGTCGTCGGCACCTACTGCGTGCTCGCCGTCAACGCCTGGATGAACTACCCCGTCGGCTTCGACGTCATCGACGGCGAGATCACCAACATCGAGCCGTGGGCCGTCCTGTTCAACAGCCACGTCTTCATGCAGTTCGCGCACATGTGGGTCGCCGCCTACATGGTCGCCGGGTTCTCCATCGCCGCCGTCTACGCCGCCGGCATGCTCAAGGGCCGCCGCGACCGGCACCACCGGCTCGGATTCATGGTGCCCTTCGCGTTCGCCACCATCGCGGCCCTCGCCCAGCCTTTCGTCGGGCACCTCCTCGGCGACGGCCTCGACGAACGCCAGCCCGCGAAACTGGCCGCGTTCGAACTCGCCGAGACCACCGACGACGGCCCCTCGCCGCTGCGCATCGGCGGCGTCCTCATCGACGGGGAGGTCAAGGGCGCCATCGAGATCCCCTACCTCGGGTCGCTCATCTCGATGGGCTCGCTCGAACCCGTCCCCGGCTTCGACCAGATCCCCGACGAGGACGAGCCGCCCGCCAACCTCACCCACTGGGCGTTCCAGTCGATGATCGGCATCGGGCTCCTGCTCATGGCCGCGGTCGCGCTGTACTGGTTCCTGCGCTGGCGAAAACGCGAACTCCTCGACAACAAGTGGTTCCTCCGGTTCATGGCGGTCACCGGTATCCTCGCGGTCACCGCGATGGAGGCCGGATGGATCGCCACCGAAGTGGGCCGCCAGCCGTGGATCGTCTACGGCGTCATGCGGACCACCGAGGCCGCCGGCGACCACTCGGGTGCGCTGTGGCTCGTCTACGGCGGATCGGTGATCCTCTACGGCGGCATGTCGCTCGGCGCGGTCGTCGTGCTCCGCTCGATGGCCCGGCGCTGGCGCAAGGGCGCCGGAGACCTGCCGAGCCCCTACGGACCGCAGATCCTCGCGGCCGACGGCCCGGCGGAAGTGCGGGACTGCGCCGACGAGAAGAGCGCAGTCGCCAACGGCCCCATCGAGAAGACCGCCGCCGGCGAGGAGGCGACCCGATGATGACGATCGAGTTCGCCGTCGCCGCGGCGCTGTTCGCCGGGGTCCTCTGCTACGCCGTGCTCGGCGGGGCCGACTTCGGCTCGGGCTTCCACGACCTGACGGCGGGCGGCAGCCGCCGCGGCGCCGAGGTGCGGACCCTCATCGACCACAGCATCGGCCCGGTGTGGGAGGCCAACCACGTGTGGCTCATCTACGTGATGGTGATGTGGTGGACCGGGTTCCCCGAGTCGTTCGCCGCCGCGATGACCACGCTGTACGTGCCGTTCGTGCTCGCCCTGGTCGGGATCGTGCTGCGGGGCGCGAGCTTCGCGTTCCGCAAGTACAGCGAGACCCTGTGGCAGGCAAGGCTGTTCGGGGTCGTGTTCGCGACCTCCTCGGTGCTCGCGCCGTTCTTCCTCGGCACGATCGCCGGGGCGCTGGCCTCGGGGCGCGTCCCCGCGGGCGGGAACGGCGACCCGTGGACGTCGTGGATCGCGCCGACGCCGCTGTTCACCGGCGCGATCTCGGTGGGCACGTGCGCGTTCCTGGCCGGGACGTTCCTGACCGCCGACGCGGCCCGGCGCGGGCAGCGGGCCCTCGCCGAGCGGATGCGGCTGCGCTCGCTCGTGGTCGGCGCGGCCACCGGCGTCGTCGTCTTCGCGGCGCTTATCCCGATCGAGCACGACGCCCCGACCCTGTGGGAGGGCCTGGTCGGCCGGGCGGCCCCGGTCGTGGCGCTGTCGGCGCTCGGCGGGATCGCGACGCTGGTGCTGCTGTGGCGCAGGCGGTTCGGCCCGGCCCGCGGGACCGCGGTGGTCGCGGTCGCGGCCGTGATGGCGGGTTGGGGGATCGGCCAGTACCCGTGGGTCCTGGTCGACCAGGTGAGCATCGGCGAGGCCGCGGGCGCGCCGGCGACCATGCAGGGCCTGCTCGTGGCCGTGGGGATCGCGGCGGTCGTGGTCGGTCCGGCTCTGGCGTACCTGTTCTACCTGACGCAGACCCCGCAGTGGAGCGGGCAGGAGTCGGAGGGGCCGGCGCGCGTCCACTGGAGCGCCCGCCTCAGGGGTTGACCACAGAGGACATACTTGGTTCCGCGGTGGATACAGTGGAGGGCCGGGCGCGAATGCGCCCGGCCC
>NZ_QFRW01000321.1 GCF_003265355.1 Glycomyces dulcitolivorans
GCGGCTGCGCGGGGAGGGCCTGCGGGCGGTGTTCGCGAGTCCGCTGCTGCGGGCGCGCCAGACCGCGGCGGCGGTCGCCGGGGCGGCCGGGCTCGCGGTGCGGGTCGATGCGCGGGTGACCGAGCGGATCAACTGGGACGGCCGGGTGCCGTTCGAGCGCTTCGCAGACGATTGGGCGCGCACGACCGGGGACCGGGACTTCGCGCCGGAGTCCGGGGATTCGTCGCGGGCGGCCGGGGCGCGGTTCCGGGCGTTCCTCGAAGAGAGAGGAGGAGAGGAGGGGCCGGTGGCGGTGGCGTGCCACGGCGGGGTCACGGTCGACCTGCTGCGGACCCTCCTCGGGGACGCGGCGGTCCCGGAGGCGTTGTTGCGCGACGGGGTCCCCTCGGGCGCGATCACGGTGATCGCGGGGCTGGAGGTCGTGTCGATCGCGATGGTCGACCACTTGGTCGGGTTACGGGGCGGACGGGCGTCGGGGAAGGCGTCTAAAGCTTGCATTTCGGGTGGCTCAGGGCGGGATTCTAGACGAAGTGCGCGTGAACGCTTGCGCGTTCATTCGCCCGTAACGAGGATGTGACGAATGAGCTCTAATCTCAGTCGCATCTTGGACAGCGTGGACCCGTTCATCGGTACGGCCGCTACCGATCTGCCCGCGGCGCAGGGGCTGGCCGCCGCTTGGTGGTGGCCGAAGGCCCAGGTGGGGAACACCCACCCCGGCGCGTGCTACCCGCTGGGCATGGTCTCGGCGTGCGCGTGCTCGGGCGCCTACCCGACCGGCTACGGCCTGTACGGGATGTCCACCGAGGGCGCCCCGCAGCAGATGTACGACGACTACATGGCCAGCGGCTTCACCCACTTCCAGCAGTCCGGCACCGGCGCGATCCGCAAGTACTACAACTACTTCCGCGTCACGCCCATGATCGAGCCCCTCGACTCCCTCGGCAACCGCTGGAAGCTGGAGGAAGAGGAGGCCTCGCCCGGCTACTACGCGGCGACCCTGGAGAACGGGATCCGCTGCGAGCTCACCGTCGGCGCGAAGACCGCCGTGCACCGGTACACGTTCCCCGAGTCGTCGTCCTCGCGCGTGGTCCTCGACTTCTCGTACGGCGGGCTCGCGATCGAGCACGGCACCACCGTCCCGCTGCGCGCCGGCATCGAGTCCCTCGGGCAGGGCAGCGCGCAGGGCACCGTCGTCATGGAGGGCATCCCGCTGTCGGTGTACATCGACACCGACGCGCCCGGGTGGCGCCAGCTCGTCTGGTACGACCGGCGGCGCGTCGACGGCGGCACCCGCCTGGACTTCGACTACATCCGGCGCACCACGCTGCGCCCGTTCGGCCTCATGTTCATGGGCCCGACCAGGGCCGGGCAGGTCGTGGAGATCCGCATGGGGTTCTCCATGCGCGGCACCGACCAGGCCCGCAAGAACCTGGAGCAGGTCCTGCCCGGCGGGGCCGGGTTCGACCAGGCCCTGGAGGACACGCGGGACGCGTGGTCGGACTACTTCTCCCAGGTCGAGGTCCAGGGCGGGACGCCCGAACGCCGCCAGGTGTTCGCCACGAGCCTGTACCACTCGCTGATCAAGCCGTGCTTCGCGCAGGACGAGAGCCCGTTCTGGCCGTCCAAGGGCCCGTTCGTGTTCGACATCGCGACCATGTGGGACATGTACAAGACCCAGTTCCCGCTGCTCACGGCCCTGAACCCGGCCAAGGGCGCCGACATGCTGGAGGCGATCGTCCGCATCGCCGAGGAGGAGGGGAACCTCCCGATCGGGTACCGGATGGCGCGCGGCTCCGACCGGTTCTTCCGGCAGGCGTCGGCGCTCGCGCACACCGTCCTCGCCGACGGGTTCCAGCTGGGCCTCGAAGGGCCCGAATGGGACTGGGCGCTCGTCCACATGCAGGACGACCTGCGGCGCGGCTACGGCGAGGACTACACCGAGCGCGGCGTCGTCCACCCCATCAGCCACACCCTCGACCTCGCCACCGGCTACTGGTGCACCGCGATCATCGCCCGCGGCCTCGGCGACCTGAAGCTCGCCGACGAGCTGGAGGCGAAGGCCCGCCACTGGATCAACGCGTTCGGCCCCGACGGGCTGCTGCGCGACTCCTCCTTCTACGAGGGCGGGCGCTGGAACTACTCGTTCCGGCTGCTCCACGACATGGCCTCGCGCATCGACCTCGCCGGCGGCGACAAGGAGTTCGCGTCGGTCCTCGACCGGTTCTTCGGGTACGGCGCCGACCCGGTCGTGCAGCTGGGCGTCCCGCCGTTCGGGCCCGAGTTCCCGATCGGCATGGACCTCAACCGGTTCGAGGGCCTCAACAACGAACCGGACATGGAGGCCCCCTGGGCCTACCACTACGCCGGGAGGCCCGACCGGACCGCCGAGATCGTGCACGCCGCGCTCGCCTACCAGTTCGGGACCGGCCGCGGCGGCCTCCCCGGCAACGACGACTCCGGGGCCCTGTCCTCGTGGTACGTGTGGGCGTCGCTGGGGCTGTTCCCCGTCGCCGGCCAGAACCTGTTCCTCGTCAACGCGCCCGCGTTCGCCGAAGCGCAGCTGCGCTTCGGCGGCAACGACTTCGAGGTGGTCACGACCGGCCACACCGAGCAGGGCATCGGCGAGGACGCCCGCGGGTCCGCCCCGCAGTACGTCCAGTCGGCCCGCTTCAACGGCAGGCCCCTGGACCAGAGCTTCATCACCGGCAACCAGCTGCACGGCGGCGGGAGGCTGGAGATCGAGCTCGGAGCCGAACCGTCCGACTGGGCGACGAAGACGCGCCCGCCGTCCGCCTCCGACCGCACCGACCTCGCTCGGGACGCCGGAGCCCGCTTCCAGGAGTTCCTACCGTGACCAAGCAGTCCCGCGACTCGCAGCGCCGTCTCGTGATCGTCGTCCGCGCCGACCCGGTCATCTGCGGCCACGCCACCGAGGCCCGGGGCCTCGCGGAGGTCGCGCTGACACGCGGCTTCGACGACGTGCGCATCGTGACCTGGCCGATCGACGCGCTGCAGGCCGCGGGGCTGCCGCTCAAACCGCTCGACGAGCTCCTCCCGTACTCCGAGGGGATCACCGTCGAGCGGCCCGGGCCGGTCGGGGACTACCGCGTCCCCGACGGCCGCCACCTCCTCGGCATGACCGGCCGGCTCTTCGAGCTGTTCACCGACGGGGTGCCGACGGTGTGCATGTCGATGTACCTGTCGCCGCACGCGAACGCCGTCGTCGACGCCCTGCGGTCCGTCCGGGCCGCCGGGCTCGGCGCCGACGTCACCACCATCGCCGAAGCGGTCGGCTCCGACATCACCAACGTCGTGCGCGGGTGCCTCGCCCGCGGCGAGCTCGGCGCCGCCGCCGCCCTCTTCACCACGTACCTCGCGAACGACCGGTGCGTCGCGGTCTCCCAGTACACGAAGGACCTCATCGCCGAGGAGGCCGAGCAGGTCGACCGCGCGTGCGGGACCCGCTTCGCCGCCGAGGTCGCCGACCGCGTCCAGGTCTCCTACCCGGCCGTCGACGCCGGCCTCTACACCGGCCTCGACCCCTCGGCCGTCGATGCAGCGCTGGCCGCGCGCGGCCTCGAACGCGACAAGTACGTCCTGTTCCTGTCGCGCGTCGCCGCCGCGAAGGGCGCCGACGACCTCATCGCCGCCCACCGCGACTCCCTCGCGTACAAGACCCACAAGCTCGTCATCGCCGGGACCGGCCCGGCCCTGGCCGAGACCAAGGTGTTCGCCGAGGGCGACGAGCGGGTCGTGTTCCTCTCCGACGTCTCCGACGAGGAGAAGCCGCTGCTCATGAACGGCTGCGCCGCCTATGCGCTGCCGTCCAAGCCGCGCCCGGAGTTCGTCGAGACGTTCGGGATCGCCCTGGTCGAGAAGATGCTCGCCGGCGGCGGCCCCGTCATCACCACCCGCACCGGCGGCATCCCCGAAGCCGTGGGCGACACCGCGATCGAGGTCCCGCCCGCCGACCGCGAAGCCCTCGCCGCCGCCCTCGACGAAGCCGTCGCCATGGAGCCCGCAGAGCGCGCCGAGCGGGCCGAGCGCGCCCGCGCGTACGCGATGCGCTTCGACCGCACCGCCGTCTTCGACAACCTCTTCGCGGGACTCTTCGACGTCCCCGCCGCCGTCGGCTAGACCCCTCCACCTGCGCGGACGCCGCCCCCGAAAAAACTTCTGAGAAATCTTCGGGGACGCGGCAACCTTCGGGGCGCCCGCGGCAACTGGATGACGGTGCGGCAACCCGGCTCCGCCGCACCGAACATCTACCGGAGGGAAGGACCGCGATGTCCTCACCGACTTCCACCGTCACCCCCGCCATGGCGCGCCCGTAACGACTCCGGTTGGTTCCATCGGATGGGCTTCCTGCCATGGGAGATCGACAGGCGCGGGCACCGGGGGTGCCTGCGCCTGTCGTGCAACGGAACGTGAGGGGGTCACGGTCATGCTGCTAGAATCGCCTCCCCGCAACGCGACCGGAAGGCCCCCGTTGGACGTCCCCGCCAAGCTGGAGGAAGACGCCTTCCGCGCCTTCTTCGAGCGGCACCACGCCGAGCTCGCGCGCTTCGCGTGGATGCTCATCGGCGAGCGGGCCGCGGCGGAGGACCTCGCCTCCGACGCCATGCTCGCGGTGTGGCGCCAGTGGGACCAGGCCCGGCGGGCCCGCTCCCAGATCGCGTACGCGCGCGGCATCGTCGCCAACCTCGCCAAGGCCCGCATCCGCGCCGCCGTGCGCGAAAGGCGCCGCAACATGCTGTTCTGGCAGCGGCCCACCGACGCCGCTGAAGGCCCCGACACGGCCGCCGTCGTCGACGTCCGCGCCGCCCTCGACCGGCTCCCCCTGCGCCGGCGCGCCTGCGTGGTCCTGCGCCACTCCCTCGAACTGTCCGAGCGCGAGACCGCCGACGCCCTCGGCATCTCCGTCGGCACCGTCAAGAGCCAGACCTCGAAGGGCCTCGCGGAGCTGCGGCGGCTCCTCGGACCGCCCAAGGACGGCCCCGCGCGGGCCTCGGTCAGGAACGGGGTGGGGCCGTGAACGACGAACTGCCCGACCGGCTCCGCGTCACCGCGGAGGAGTTCGAACCCGACCAGGGCCGCATGTGGACCCGGATCTCCGACGGCATGCGGGAACCGCGCGGCGCCGCCGCCCCCGCCGAGCGCCGCCGCCTCGTCCCCCACCTGGCCCTCGCCACCGGCGCGGCCGTCGTCCTCATCGGCGCCGTCGTCCTCTTCGGACAAGGCCTCGGCCTGGGGCCCTCCGCCGACCCCGACCCCGCGCCGCCCGCCGCCGGACCCGGCTCACAGACCGAGGAGCCCAGCGGCCGCGACGAGACCACCGGCGCCGAGTCCACCGACGGCGGACCCGACGAGACCGGCAGCGGCCCCGACGAAACGAGCGGCGAGACCGGCGGCGACGGGCCCGGGGCCCCCGACTGGCTGCACGCCACCGGCGGCATCAACGCCAACAACACCGAGTACTGGACCC
The DNA here is from genome assembly GCF_003265355.1 of Glycomyces dulcitolivorans. Lineage (GTDB taxonomy): Bacteria > Actinomycetota > Actinomycetes > Mycobacteriales > Micromonosporaceae > Glycomyces > Glycomyces dulcitolivorans. Next base: position 5,486 of record NZ_QFRW01000321.1, read on the forward strand.
AGTCGGAGCTCGCGTTCACCAGCGACCGCGACCTCACCGGGCTCGAAGTCGAACTGCGCCTCGACGAAGGCGACGGCCTCACGTTCGTCGACTCCTGGACCACCGACGACAACCTCTTCACCGAGGCGGTCGTGACCAGCGAGGACGGCTACACGGTCATGCGCTGGACCCTCAAGGACGGCGCGGTCGTCCCCGCCGGGGCCGAATACACGCTCGCGGGCCAGTTCGACCCCAACGGGGGTCCGCGCAGCGGCGACGGCGACTCGTTCACGGTCACCGCCACCGGAGAGGACGGGGAGACGGGGACCCTCGAAGGCGCATTCGCTTAGTGCCCGTCCACCCCGGAGCGGGTGCGGGGGCCGGCCGCACCGGCCGACCCCCGCACCCGTTTTCCAGCAGCTGATCAGCAGGCGCAGGAGACGCCGCTCGACGGGGCCGTCAGCGGGTCCGGCTTGGAACGCTCGACGCCGGCGTCGGTCGCGACCGGGAGGCCTTCGCGCACCCAGTACTCGAAACCGCCCATCATGTACTTGACCTGGTAGCCGAGCTTCGCGAACTCGACCGCGGCCCGGTAGGCGCCGTTGCAGCCCGGGCCCCAGCAGTAGACGACCACCGGCTTCGAGGGGTCGATTTCGCTTGCACGGGCGGCGATCTCGTCGGTCGGCAGGTGCACGGCGCCGGGGACGCGGCCCTGGAACCAGGCGGCCGCCCCGCGCGAGTCGACGAGCGTGAAGCCGGGATCGTTGCCATCGAGTGCGGCGTAGACGTCGGAGACGTCGGTGCTGTAGGTCATCAGGCCGGTGAAATAGGCGAGCGCGTCGGCGGGGGAGGCCGGGGGCACGCGCAGCACGGCGTTCTCGTTCGTTCCCATGCTTCCAAAGCTACATGCCAATACAAACAATATTTTGCATTGGTACAAACGATTCCACGGCTCGGGACCGGGGTAGCGTAGACGCCGAATCGCATCCGATGAGAGAGGGACTCACCGATGGCTCCCACCGCACCCACGGTCAAGCTCACCCACGGCGCCGACATGCCGCTCCTGGGCCTGGGCACCTGGCCCATGGACGACACCGAGGCCGAACGGGTGATCGCCGAGGCGATCGGCCTCGGCTACCGGCTCGTCGACACCGCCGAGAACTACCGCAACGAACGCGGCGTCGGCCTCGGCCTCAAGGCCTCCGGTGTCGCCCGCGAGGACCTGTTCGTCACCAGCAAGTTCAACAAGGAGTGGCACGGCGTCGACCTCGCCGCCGACGCTGCCGAGCGCCGCCTCGACCTCCTCGGCCTCGACTACCTCGACCTCCTGCTCATCCACTGGCCGAACCCGCAGCACGGCAAGTACACCGAGGCCTGGCAGGGCCTCGCCCGGCTGCTCGAATCCGGCCGCGTCAAGGCCATCGGCACCTCCAACTTCAAACCCGCGCACCTCGACCGCGTCATCGACGCCACCGGGGTCGTCCCCGACGTCAACCAGATCCAGCTCAGCCCGTACACGACCCGCGCCGAGGCGCGGGCCTACCACGCGGACAAGGGGATCGTGACCCAGTCGTGGTCCCCGATCGGCGGCGAGGGCGGCGAGGTCCGCAAGGACCCGGTCGTCACCGCGCTCGCCGAGAAGTACGGGAGGACGCCGGTGCAGATCGTGCTGCGCTGGCACCTGGAGCTGGGCCTGGCGGTCGCGGTGAAGTCGGCGAACACCGAGCGGCTGGAGCAGAACCTCGACGTGTTCGGCTTCGCGCTGGAGGCGGCCGACGTCGCCGCGCTCACGGCCCTGGACCGCGGCGAGGGCGCGGCCGCGGACTCCGACAAGTTCGGCCACTAGGAGCGACGAAAGCGGCGGCACCGGGACACCGGTGCCGCCGTTCGCTTCTCAGTCGCCTTTCTCAGTTGCCTATTTGTCCGGGACCCAGCGGAGCACGTCGCCGGGCTGGCAGTCGAGCACCCGGCAGATCGCTTCGAGGGTCGAGAACCGCACCGCCTTCGCGCGGCCGTTCTTGAGGACCGCCACGTTCGCGGGGCTGATCCCCACGGCCTCGGCGAACTCGCCCACCGACATGCCGCGCTCGGCCAGCAGCACGTCGATGTCGACCGCGATGGCCATCAGATGACCTCGGCCATCTCGGTCTGGAGTTCGGTGGCCTTGCGCAGCAGCCCGCGCATGATGACCATGAGCATCGCGAACGAGGCCCCGCCTCCGATGCACGAGGCCAGGCCGAGCATCGCGCCGATGAAGCCCATCTCGTCGCTCCCGGAGTCGAGGGCGAAGAAGCAGACGGTGACCGCGAGCGAGAGGAGCACCCCCGCGAGTGCGGCGCCGATGATGACGTCGATCCAGCGGAACGCCTTGGCACTGAAGATCGCGTCGCGGTCGACCATGCCGAGGAGCATCCAGCCCGCGACGAGCATGACCTGGACGCAGGCGACGCCGATGATCGAGGCGGCGCCGAGGACGGGGGCCAGATCGGGGCCGTAGTAGTGCTCGAACTCCGGCATCCCCGAGTTGGGCACGATCATGATCTGGCCGAAGAGCGAAGCGAGGAGAGCGGCGGCGACGGCCATCCGCAGGACGACGGTGAAGAAGAGGTTCATACATCGATTCTCGATCGGTATCTATCGAAAGTCAATAGCTATCGATCGAGAATCGATATGAGGCACGATCCCGGGAGTATGCGTCAGAGCTCAGTCGTCGAGGAGCGTCAGCTCCATGCCGCGGATCCGCGAGGCGTCGGTGATCCCCTCCATCGCGGTGATCCGCCCGTCCTCGACGGTGAACACCAGCACCCGCGTGGGCATCCCCGGGATCGACGACACCGCGCCGATCTTCCCCTCGGCGAGCACGAGCTGCGCCTGGGTCGCCATGGCCGCGAACGTCATCGCCCCGCCCGCGATCGTGGCCGCGCCGCGCAGGATCGTCCCGACCTCGGCCGCGTCGGTCCGCAGCGTCACGTCCGGGTCGAGGACCGACACCAGCGCGTCGAAGTCCCCTTCGCGCGCCGCCGACATGAACGCCTCCACCACGGCCCGCTGCCGCGCGGTGTCCCGGCGCTCCGGCTCCCCGGTCCCGCGCACCCGCGCGCGGGCCCGGCTCGCGAGCTTCCTCGCGGCCGTCGGGGTCCGGTCGACCACCTGGGCGATCTCGTCGAAGGGCACCCCGAACATGTCGTGCAGGACGAACGCGAGCCGCTCGGCCGGCTCCAGCGTCTCCAGGACCACCAGGAGCGCGAGCCCCACCGAGTCGGCCATGACCGCCGACGACTCCGGGTCGGCCGGCGCGTTCGTGAAGCCCGGCAGCGCGGCTGGCTCGGGCCCGGCCTCGGGCATGGGCTGCTCGGCCCGCGACTTGCGCCGCCGCAACTGGTCCAGGCACACCCGGCCGACCACGGTGGTGAGCCATCCGGACAGGTTCTCGATGCGGTCGGCGTCGCTGGCGGCCAGGCGGAACCAGGCCTCCTGGACGGCGTCCTCGGCTTCCCCCGAGGAGCCGAGCATCCGGAAGGCCACCGCCTCCAAGCGCGGCCGGTCCTCGTCGAAGCGTCGCGCGAGCCACTGGTCGTCGGTCATATCCGGTCCCCTCCTCATGTGCGGTCACCGGTATGACGCAATCCTCGCTGCGAATGTGACCGCTGGGCGAGGCCGGGTGGCTGCGGTCACCGCCCGCGCTGTTTGAGCGCCGGAGACAGGGGCGGGGTCACCACTTGGGCGGTTCGAGACCCGGAGGCGGGGGCTACGGTCACCGCCCGTGGGGGTCGGGTCCCCGCAGGCGGGGTGCGGTCACCGCCTGCGCGGTTCAGGTGGTGCGGGTCCGGCGATGGGGTTGAGGGTTGTTGCGGGTGGACATGTCGCGCCATGTCCACCCGCTATCCCCGCGGGGGATTCGGGGCGGTGCCGACGGCCTCCGTCGGCACCGCCCCGGTGGTTCTCGCAGGTGCCGCGGGCGGGTGCACCCGCCCGCGGACTTGGTGCGGCTCGATCGATCCCACTGTGCCGCCTACCTGCGAGAACCAGAGTAAGACTCTGGTATGAGGAGGCTTTTTTACTACTAACTACAACACCCTGGCCTGCAAAGCGGCAAGGATTGTTTTCGCGCCTGTGGATAACTCGGCGCAGGGGCGCGGGCACCTCGATGTTCCGGCTGTGCGGGCCGGTGGTGCGAGTGTCGGTGCTGTTCAGGCGCATGGTCCAACCCTGGCACGGGTGGCCCGGGGGTGCCAGGAAAATCTTTCCGCCTGTGGATAACCCGGGGTCCGCCCGCGGAGCGGGCGGACCGGGCGGGCATCAGAACTCGACCGGGTCGCGGCTGATGGGGCAGGTCATGCAGTGGCCGCCGCCGCGGCCGCGGCCCAGTTCGGCGCCGACGATCGTGATGACCTCGATGCCGGCCTTGCGGAGCAGCGTGTTGGTCTGGGTGTTGCGGTCGTACGTCATGACCACGCCCGGTTCGAGGGCGACCGCGTTGTTGCCCGAGTCCCATTGCTGGCGTTCGGAGGCGTAGACGTCTCCTCCGGTTTCGATGACGCGGAGGCCCGGCAGGCCCAGCGCTTTGGCGACTACTTCGGTGAACGGCGTCGTGCCGTGGTCGACCAGGTCGAGGCCCGGCTCGCGGTCGGCCGGGAGAAGCGTGAAGGTGTGGACCGCGTCCATGATCTGCGGGTACAGGGTCACCACGTCGCGGTCGGCGAACGTGAAGACCGTGTCCAGGTGCATCGCGGAACGGAGCTTCGGCATCCCTGCGACGATGACCTGCTCGGCCGCGCCCCGCTCGAAGAGCGCCCGCGCGACCTGGGTGATCGCCTGGCGGGAGGTCCGCTCGCTCATGCCCATGAGCACCACGCCGTTCCCCACCGGCATGATGTCGCCGCCCTCGAACGTCGCCTGCCCCCAGCTCTGGTCCGGGTCGCCCCACCAGACCGTGGCGCCCGTGAAGTCCGGATGGAACGTGTAGACCGCCTTCATCAGCAGCGTCTCGTCGTGACGGGCGGGCCAGTACAGCGGGTTGAGCGTGAGCCCGCCGTAGAGCCAGCAGGTCGTGTCCCTCGTGTAGAGCGTGTTCGGCAGCGGCGGCATCAGGTACTCGCGGGCGCCCGTCGACTCGCGGGCCAGCGCGATGTAGCCCGGGCGCAGGTCCTCCGGAAGGTCCGCTGTGGACAGTCCGCCGATGAGGTACTCGGCGAGGTCGGCGGGGGCGAGCGATTCGAGGTACGCGCGGGTCGGCTCGATCAGGCCGAGGCCGACCTCGTTCGCCGTGATCTTGCGGTCCAGCAGCCACGACCGGGCCGCCGGGTCGGCGACCGTGGCCGCGAGGAGGTCGTGGAGCTCGACGACCTCGACGCCCCTGGCCCGCATCTTGTTCACGAAGTCGAGGTGGTCGCGCTGCGCGTTCTCCACCCACATGACGTCGTCGAACAGCAGCCCGTCGGCGTTCGTCGGCGTCAGCCGCCGGTGGGCCAGGCCCGGGCGGCACACCAGGACCTTCCGCAGCCTGCCCACCTCGGAGTGGACTCCGTATGCATCCGTCATTGGTTTCCCCCAAGGGTTTTCTAGATGATGATCCAGCCCAGAGACAGTGCGACGATGCCGAGCACGGCGCCCGCGACCGACACCGCCAGCAGCACCGCCTCGCCCGGACTGAACAGGCGCCGGCCCTGCTCGCGGCGGGTCATGACGAACAGGATCGTGGCCGGCGCGTACACGATGAACGACACCAGCACGAACTTCAGGCCCGCCGCGAACAGCAGGAACGCCGTGTACACGACGGCGAGGAGCGCGATCGGCATCGCCCCGCCGGTGCGTTCGCCGACCGCGCCGCGGTCCCATCCCGCGGCGACCTTGACCGCGAACAGGGCCGCGAGCAGGAACGGGATGAGCGTGAGTGCGCTGGTGAGGTCGAGCGCGAAGTTGAAGGCGTCCTCGGAGAAGTAGGTGACGACCAGGACCACCTGGCTGAGCGCCGTCGACAGCGCGAGGGCCGGGACCGGGACGTCCTCCTTCGTGGACCGGGCCAGGAACCGCGGCATGTCCTTGTCCTTGGCGGCCACGAACAGGACCTCGGCGGCCATGAGCGTCCACGCCAGGTACGCGCCGAGGACCGACACGATGAGGCCGACCGAGACGAAGACCATGCCCCAGGTGCCGACCGCGTGCTCCAGGACCCCGGCCATGGACGGCTGGCGCAGCTCGGCGATCTCGTCCATCGGCATGATCCCGTAGGACACGATCGTGACCGACGCGAACACCGCGAACACCGACAGGAACCCGGTGATCGTGGCTCGGCCGACGTCTTCGCGGCGCTTGGCGTGCCGGGAGTACACGGAGGCGCCCTCGACGCCGAGGAACACGAACACGGTCGCGAGCATCGTGCCCTTGACCTGGCTGAACAGGGAGCCGGCGTAGTCGGCGCCGCCCCAGTTCTCGGCGAACGCGTGCGGGTCGAGGAAGAACAGCGCCAGGATCACGAACACGATGATGGGGACGAGTTTGGCGACCGTGACGATCCGGTTGATCGCCGCGGCCTCCTTGACGCCGCGCTTGATGAGGAGGAAGAACCCCCACAGGCCCGCCGAGGAGATGGCGATCGCCAGGACCGTGTCGCCCTCCCCGAGCGCCGGGACGATCGCGCCCACGGTCGACATGATGAGGACCCAGTAGGTCACGTTGCCGACGCACGCCGAGGCCCAGTACCCGAACGCGGAGAAGAAGCCGGGGTATTCGCCGAACCCGGCCTTGGCGTACGCGTACACGCCGGCGTCGAGGTCGGGGCGGCGCATGGCGAGCTGCTGGAACACGAAGGCGAGCATGAGCATGCCGGTGCCGGCGATGGCCCAGGCGACGAGGGCGCCGGCGACGCCGGTCTGCTGGGCGAAGCGGGCGGGGAGGGAGAAGACGCCGGCGCCGACCATTGAGCCGACCACCATGGACGTGAGCGTCCAGAACGCGAGTTTCGCCGCGGGACGGGCCTCGGTCGCGGTCTCGTGCGCCATGGGATCCTCGCAGGTCCTGCCCGCGGTCCCCGGTGGCCGATGGGCATCGGGCCTGAATATAACTCCCGTCCGGGCGGCGGGGCCGCGATTCGCGCCGATCGACCGGTTTGCGGGGGCGGCGGGCGTGTGCACGGAGACGACCGGCGTGAACTGGGCTCGGATTCGGCGGGGGCCGCGGCGGGTACCCGTTCGGCTCCCCCAGATGGGGTCGGACGGAAGGAGCGGACATGGACGTCTCGGAGAGCAAGCCCGACCGGATCGTGGTCGGCGTCGACGGCTCGGCCGCGTCGCTGCGGGCGCTCGAATGGGCCCTGCGAGAGGCGGCGCTCACCGGCGCCGTGATCGAGGCCGTTCACGCGTGGGAGGTGCCCGCCCAGTACGGGACGGGGATGATGGTGCTGCCCAGCGGCGAGGAGTTCGAGACCGCCGCGAAGGAGTCCCTGGCGAGGTCGATCGAGCAGGCGGCCGGAAGCGACCCCGGGGTAGAGATCGAGCAGAACGCGGTCGCCGGTCATGCGGCCAAGGTCCTCATCGACGCCGCCGACGGCGCCGCACTGCTGGTCGTGGGGTCGCGCGGGCACGGCGGGTTCGTGGGGACGCTCGTCGGCTCGGTCAGCCAGTACTGCGTCTCGCACGCGCCGTGCCCGGTCGTGGTCGTCCGCGACCTGTCGCAGAAGGACTAGGTGCCGCTGCGTCGGGGCCGCGGCGTTAGGCGGGCCGGTACGTGAACCGGTGGAGCACCGAGCCGGTGCCGCCGGCTGCGGCCGCACTCGTCTCGACTGCACTGGTTTCGACTGCACCGACGCCGAGCATCCGGCCGGTGAACCCGGCCGCGACCTCGGTGGACAGGTAGCGGCCGTCCAGGCGCGCCAGGACGGTGCCGCCGACGGACAGGACGAGGTCGTCGGGGCCGTAGGCCGTCATGGTCTCGGCCTCGCACTCGACCGCTTCGATCCGCAGGACCGCTCGACGCCGATCGGCGTCGAGCGATTCGCCTTGTCCGGCGCTGGGTGCCTCGCCTCCGATCTCGACCGATCCGAGTTCGGCCCGGATGCCGCCGATGCGGGCTTCGGCGCGGACCGTGCCGTCGGCGAAGACCAGGCCGTAGCGGTGGCGGTCGTCGATGCGGACTTCGAGGCGGCCCGAGCCGGTGAAGACCGCTTCGGCCTCCCAGCGGAGATCGGTGACGCGGGTGCACAGCAGGCCCGGCGAGCGGTCGCCCGGGTCGCGCAGGTCGAGGCCGCCGCCGTCGCGGATCACGGCGATCTTGGCGGGTTCGCTTGCGGGCGCGACCCAGCGGTGGTCGAGCTTCGCGGCGGTGAAGTCGTCGTCGAAGGGGGTCGGGTCGGGTGCGAACTCGTAGCGGGACTCGTCGAAGACGGGCCAGCCGTCGACCCAGTCCACGCCGGCGAGGAACGTCTCGCGGCCGAGCACGTGGAACGAGGGCGTGAACCCGCCGGGGCGGACCGCGAGGTACACCGCGGCCCATTCGCCGGTCGCGGTCTCGACGAGGTCGGCGTGGCCGGTGTTCTGCACCGGGTGCGGGGTGGAGCGGTGGCTGAAGACGGGGTTGTGCGGGCAGGACTTGTAAGGGCCCTCGGGGCGGTCGGCGCGCGCGATGGTGACGGAGTGGCCGCGTTCGGTGCCGCCTTCGGCGAGGAGCAGGTACCAGTGGGCGCCGATGCGGTACAGGTGCGGCGCTTCGGGATAGGCGAGGCCGGAGCCCTGCCACACGAGATACGGGGGTGCCTCGAACTCGCCGGTCTTCATGTCGAGGCGGCCCTGCCAGATGCCGTTGCCGCCGTCGCCGGAGGCGACGGCGCCGGCCCAGGTGAGGTAGCAGGTACCGTCCTCGTCCCAGGCGAGGTCGGGGTCGATGCCGACCGCGTCGGGGACGAACACGGGGTCGCTCCAGGTCCCGGCGGGGTCCTCGGCGGAGACGATGGTCTGGCCGGAGTCGGCGTCGCCGACGTTCGTGGTCGCGAAATAGAACCGGCCGCCGTGGTGGCGCAGGGTCGAGCCGTAGATGCCGCCGGAGGGGCGGCCGTCGGCGCGCAGGAACTGGCCGCGCCGGTCGAGGATGTTCCCGATCCGCCGCCACGACACGAGGTCCCGGCTGTGGAAGATCGGCGCCCCGGGGAAGTACTCGAAGCTCGAATGGGCCAGGTAGTAGTCCTCGCCGACCCGGCACACGGTCGGGTCGGGGTGGAAGCCCGGGACGATCGGGTGCACGGCTGCGGACACTCGGGAAGGGTGCATCAGGGTCCTCTCTCGCGACGGCCGGACTAAGTTTAGTCGATAAACTTTTTCGTTCAGGCCGCGGCGTGTTGGACTCCCCATTGGGCGGCGTACCTTCCCGATTTCGCCAGCAGCTCCGCGTGGGTGCCCTGTTCGGTGATGCGGCCGTCCTCCAGGACCACGATCAGGTCGGCCGAGCGGATCGTGCTCAGGCGGTGGGCGACCACGAGCGTCGTGCGGTCGCGCATCAGTGTCTCCAAGGCGCCCTGGATGTGCCGCTCCGACTCGGAGTCGAGCGCACTGGTCGCCTCGTCGAGGAACAGGATCCGCGGGTCGCGGATCAGGGCCCGCGCGATCGACAGGCGCTGGCGCTGGCCGCCCGACAGCCGCGCGCCCCGCTCGCCGACGACCGTGTCCCAGCCGTCCGGCAGCGCCTCCACGAACGCCAAAGCGTTCGCGTCGCGCAGAGCCCGCCGCACCCGCTCGTCGTCGATCGGCCCGAGCCCGTACGTGATGTTCGCGCGCACCGAGCCCTCGAACAGGACCGAGTCCTGCGGGACGACCGACACGTGGCGGCGCACCGACCGCATGTCGAGGCCCTCCATGTCCTCGCCGTCGACGAGTACCTGCCCGGCCTCGGGCCGGATCAGGCCGAGGACCGTGTTCATGAGCGTCGACTTGCCCGACCCGGAGGGCCCCACGAAAGCGACCGTGCGGCCCGGCTCGATGACCAGGTCCACGCCGTCCAGAGCCGGCCGGCCCCCGTCCGGGTAGCGGACCGCGACGCCGCGCAGCTCCACCCGCCCGGTCAGCGAGCCGACCACGGGCTTGCCCTCGTTGCGTTCGATGTCGGGGTCCTGGAGGACCTCGGCGATCGACCGCACCGACTCGGTGCCCCGCGCGGTCACCGGCAGCAGGTTGAGGACGGTGCCGACCGCGCCGGTGAGCATCGAGAAGTAGGTGCCGAGGACGACGACCTGCCCGGCGGTGATCGGCGCCCACTCCATGAGCGCGACCGCGGCCGCGAGGAGCAGGCATCCGACCGACAAGAGCTGCATGGTGACCCAGCTGGCGGCGCCGAAGCGGCCGTTGACGACGTCGAGGCGCAGGCCGCGGTGGCGGACCTCGTCGGCGACCTGGGAGACGCGTTCGGCGGCGACGTGTTCGAGGCCGTGCGCGCGGGTGATCGGCATGAGCGCGGCCATCTCGCCGACGCGCGCCGAGAACACCTCCATCTCCTTGCGGAACTCCTGGTTCCGTTCCTGGGTGCGGCGGCGGGTGAACCACCAGACGCCGAAGCCGCACGGCAGGGACAGGGCGAACACGGGGAGGAACTGCGGGACGGTCAGCGCGGTCATGGTGATGGCGCCGGCGAACACGAAGACCGCGGACAGGAACGGCCCGCCCGACTGGGCGAGCATGAGCTCGACGTTCTCGACGTCGCGGACGACCTTGCTCTGGATGATCGAGGCGTTCGACCGGGAGTGGAACCCGATCGACAGGAGCTGGAGGCGCGCGGCGAGGGCGTTGCGCAGGTCGGCGCCGAGGGCGCGGACGGTGCCCATGTACAGGCGGGTGAACCACACGTGGGTGAAGGCGTTCTGGAAGACGAGGACGGCGGCGCCGAGGGCGAGCCAGCCGAGGGTCGAGAGCGGGCCGGAGTCGACGACGGCGTCGACGGCGGCGCCGGTGATGACCGGGAGCAGCCAGACGGGGCTGTCCTTGAGGATGAAGACGGCGACGGCCGCGCCGAGGCGCCCGCGCCGGGGCCTGAGCGTCCGCGCGAGCGAGGTGATCGGGTGCTTTCCGTCGAGGGTGATGGAGTCCATCGCAGCTGTGCCCCAGTATTCGGTTCGAGGAGCGGGTGAAGGTCGGGTTTCGCCGGTTCGGTTGCGCCGCAGCGGGGCTCGGGGAACGGGACGGGGTCGGGGGCCGCGGACGCCCCCGCGGCCCGTCGGCCCCGGGGGATCACCGCGGACCATCGTAGCCCCGCGGGCGCCCCGCCCGCCCTGGCTTTTCGGCGCGGATGGGACGACAATGCGGGTGTGATCTGCGGCAACGGTGCCCGGTGTCCGGGCGTGCAGGGTTCTCGGCTCCAGGTCGGCGGGGCCGGTCCGCGAGGTATCGTGCATCGGTTGGACAGGACCGCGGGTGCCCGCCCGCCTGACGAGGAGTATCAGCAGTGACCGCCGCCGGCAGTGCGAGTCAGCCCGGACTCGCGACCGGCGCCGAGCCCCCCGAGGGGCACGGCGTCCGCAACGCCACACGCCTCGCACTCGTCGTCGGCGCCCTCGGCGTCGTCTTCGGCGACATCGGCACCAGCCCCATCTACGCCCTCCAGACGGTGTTCAACCCGCTCGACCCGCACCCGGTGCCGGTCGAGGAGGCGAGCATCTACGGGGTCATCTCGCTGATGTTCTGGTCGATGACGATCATCGTCACCGTCACGTACGTGCTGCTGGCGATGCGCATCGACAACGACGGCGAGGGCGGCATCATGGCCCTCATCACCCTGCTGCACCGGTGGAAGCAGGGCCGCGGCCGCAAGGCCGCGCTCACGCTCGCCGGGCTCGGGATCTTCGGCGCGTCCCTGTTCCTCGGCGACTCGATGATCACGCCGGCGATCTCGGTGCTGTCGGCCGTCGAGGGCCTCGGCGTGGTCGAGCCGCACCTGGAGGGCCTGGTCATCCCCATCACCGCGGTCATCATCGTGGTGCTGTTCCTCGTGCAGCGCAAGGGGACCGCCGCGGTCGGGCGCGCCTTCGGGCCGGTCATGATCGTCTGGTTCTGCGTCCTCGCGCTCCTGGGGCTGCGCGGCATCGGCGAGCACCCGGAGATCCTCAAGGCCCTCAGCCCCGTGTACGCGGCCGACTTCCTGGTCAACCACTTCCACATCGCGTTCTTCGCGCTCGCCGCGATCGTCCTGTGCGTGACCGGCGCCGAAGCGCTGTACGCCGACATGGGCCACTTCGGGCGGCCCGCGATCACGAAGGCGTGGCTGATCCTCGTCTTCCCCGCGTGCCTGCTCAACTACATGGGGCAGGGCGCGATGGTCCTGGAGGACGGCTCGGCCGTCTCCGGCCCGTTCTTCCTCCTCGCCCCCGGCTGGGCGCGCCTCCCCCTGCTCATCCTCGCCACCGCCGCCACCGTGATCGCCGCGCAGGCCGTCATCACCGGCGCCTACTCGGTGGCCGCGCAGGCGTCGCGCCTGGGCTACCTGCCGCGCATGCGCATCGACCACACCTCCGCGGAGCAGTACGGGCAGATCTACGTGCCCTGGATCAACTGGCTGCTCATGGTCTCGGTGCTCACCCTCGTGTTCGCGTTCCGGTCCTCGCACGCGCTCGCGTACGCGTACGGCATGGCCGTCATGGGGACGATCGCGATCATGACGCTCCTGTTCCTGTACATCGCCAAGTCGCGGTGGCGCCTGCCGCTGTGGGTGGTGCTCACCGGCGGCGCGCTCCTGCTCGGCTTCGACCTGCTGTTCCTGGCCGCGAACTTCACGAAGCTCGTCCACGGCGCGTGGCTGCCGCTGCTCATCGGCGTCGCCGCGTTCACCGTCATGGTCACCTGGCAGAAGGGCCGCGGCGTCGTCACCGCCGAGCGCGAACGCCGCGAAGGCCCCTTGCGCGCCTGCGTCAAGCAGCTGCGCGCCGAGCTCCCGAAGACCAAGTGCGTGCCCGGGACGGCCGTGTTCCTCAACCGCGGGAAGCTCACCACGCCGCTGGCGCTGCGCGCGAACATGGAGCACAACCACGTGCGGCACAAGCAGATCGTCATCGCCTCGATCGAGACGAAGCCCGTCCCGCGCGTCGCCGACGAGAACCGGGTCAGGGAGGACTTCCTCGGGTTCGCCGACGACGGCATCGTGTACGTGCAGATCCGCTTCGGGTACATGGAGGTCCAGGACGTACCGCGCGCGCTCGCCCAGCTCGACCGGACCCGGCACGCCGGGCGCCTGCACGTCGAGGACGCCTCGTACTTCCTGTCGACGATCCAGCTGCGCGCCGGGGAGCAGCCGACGATGGCGATGTGGCGCAAGCACCTGTTCATCGCGACCTCGCGCATCACCGCCGACGCCGCCGACCACTTCCGGCTCCCCCGCGAGCGGACCATCATCATGGGCTCCCAGGTCGAGGTCTAGCACCGGGCGGGTGACCGCCGTCTCCCGAAGCCGGGTGGCAGGGGCGGGAGAACCCCGAGCTACGATCGAAACGAAAACACTTCGTTTCGATAGGAGGCGGCACATGGAAGGCCGCTCACGGCTCTCGCCCGAACGCGAGGCCGAGATCTACTCCACCGTCATGCGCCTGGTCAGGGAGCACGGCTACGAGAAGATCACCATGCAGCAGATCGCCACCGCGGCCCGCACCAGCACCGCGACCCTCTACCGGCACTGGAACGGCAAGCCGCGCCTCGTCGTCGAGTCGCTGCGCCACCACAAGCCGCACCCGCTCGAAACCGTCGACACCGGGACGCTCCGCGGCGACCTCCTCGCCGGAGTCGAGCCGATGACCCAGACCGCGCCCGGCGACCACGAGCTCATGGCCGGCATCCACAACGCCGCCCGCTCCGACGACGAACTCGCCGACGCCGTCCGCGAAGTCATCGGCACGCCCGTCAACCGCGCCGTCGAGACCCTCATCGACCGCGCCGTCGCGCGCGGCGAGATCGACCCCGACCCGCCCGGGCGCCGCTTCATCCACGAACTGCTCCTCGCGCCCATCGCCGTGCGCCCCATGATGACCGGGAAGCACCCGGACACCGAGTACCTCACCGCCTACATCGACGCCGTCGTCCTTCCCTCGCTAGGAGTCCGAGACCGATGACCGACACGCTCACCGAACCCGCCGGGCCCGCCGCCGAACAGCGGCGGCTCCCGTCCCACTTCGGGTGGATCTACGCCGCCCTCATGGTCACGATGCTCCTGTCGGCGCTCGACCAGACCATCGTCTCCACCGCGCTCCCGACCATCGTCGGCGAACTCGACGGCCTCTCCCACATGGCCTGGGTGACCACCGCGTACATCCTCGCCGCCACCATCGGCATGCCCGTCTACGGCAAACTCGGCGACCTCGTCGGCCGCCGCCAGCTCTTCCTCGCCGCCCTCGCCGTCTTCGTCCTCGGCTCCGGCCTCGCCGGCTTCGCCCAGGACATGCCGCAGCTCATCGCCTTCCGCGCCCTCCAGGGCCTCGGCGGCGGCGGACTCATGATCATGTCCCAGGCGATCATCGCCGACCTCGTCCCCGTCCGCCAGCGGGCGAAGTTCATGGGCCCCATGGGCGCCGTGTTCGGCCTCGCCGCCGTCGCCGGGCCGCTGCTCGGCGGCTGGATCACCGACAACGCCGACTGGCGCTGGGCGTTCTGGATCAACCTGCCGCTCGGCGTCGCCGCGCTCGCGATCTCCGCGGCCGCGATCAAGCTGCCGCGCAAGCGGGTCAAGGTCAGGTTCGACTACCTCGGGACCGCGCTCATGGCCGTGGCCGTCACGTCGCTGATCCTCGTCTGCACCTGGGGCGGGACGGAGTACGACTGGACGTCGCCCCAAATCCTTTGGCTCGGCGCGGTGACCATCGTGTCCGCGGTGCTGTTCTGCGTCGTGGAGCAGCGGGTCGCCGAGCCGCTCATCCCGCTGCGGATGCTCCGCAACCCGGTCTTCTCCATCGCGACCCTCATCGGCATGATCGCGATCGGCCTGGGCATGTTCGCCGTCATCTCCTACATGCCGACGTACCTCCAGATGGTGTACGGGTACTCGGCGACCGAGTCGGGCCTGCTGCTCATCCCGATGGTCGCCGGCATGATGCTCACGGCGACGACCTCGGGTGCGCTCGTGTCGAAGCTGGGGCGCTACAAGGGGTTCGTGATCGCGGGCATGCTCGTGATGCCCGTCGGCATCTGGCTCATGTCCACACTCGACCCGTCGTCGCCGGTGGCGCTCCTGTGCGCGTACATCGGGATCCTGGGCGCCGGCATGGGCCTGGTCATGCAGAACCTGGTCCTCGCGGTCCAGAACGCGTTCCCGCAGAGCGAGGTCGGCACCGCGACGTCGTCGAACAACTTCTTCCGCGAGATCGGCGCCACGGTGGGCGTCGCGGTGGTTGGGGCGATCTTCACGAACCGGCTCACCGACGCCCTCGCCGGGATCGGCACGGACTTCGGCGGCGCCGGGGCCGAGTCGATCACGCCCGCGATCGTCCGGTCGCTCCCGGAGGCCCTGCGCGACCAGGTGGTCAACGCGTACTCCGATGCGCTGCTGCCGATCTTCCTCGGGCTCGTCCCGGTGATCCTGGTCGGCACCGTGTTCGCGTTCTTCCTGCCGAACCGCAAGCTCCGCGACGACGTGGAGCACGCGCCCTCGCATTAGGTCACTCTTTGCCTTTTAGGGCGCAGAAGGGTAGGGGGTGAACCGGCTCTGGCGGTCGGTCACCTCCAGGGGCGCGCCGATCGCCGGGAACGCCCGCTGCGGGCAGCCCTTCCGGTCGCACACCTTGCAGCCGGGGCCGATCGGGGTGAGCATCGCCGGGTTCGCGAGGTCGAGGCCGTCGGCGTACACGAGCCGGTGCGCATGGTGCAGGTCGCAGCCGAGGCCGATCGCGAACGTCTTCGCGGGCGTCCCGAAGCCGCCGTACCTGCGGGTCACCGTCCTGGCGACCCACAGGTACGAGCGGCCGTCGGGCATCTGCGCGAGCTGGGTGCGGATCTCGCCGGGGTTCGCGAACGCCTCGTACACGTCCCACAGCGGGCAGGTCCCGCCGACGCGCGAGAAGTGGAAGTCCGTGGCGGACTGGCGCTTCGAGATGTTCCCGGCTCGGTCGACGCGCACGAAGAAGAACGGCACGCCGCGCGCGCCGGGCCGCTGGAGCGTCGAGAGCCGGTGCGCGACGGTCTCGAAGCCGACGCGGAAGCGCCGCCCCAGCAGGTCGATGTCGTACCGCAGTTCCTCTGCGGCCCTAAGAAATTGGCCGTACGGGAGGATGAGCGCGCCCGCGAAGTAGTTCGCAAGGCCGATCCGGGCCAGGCCGCGCGCCTCGTCCCCCGACAGGTCGGCGGCGTCGACCTCGGCGCGGATGAGGTCGTCGCATGCGACGAGCGCGAGGTGCGTGGCGAGCTGGAACGCCCGCTGCCCGGGGCTCAGCAGGGTTGAGAGCCGCAGGACGCGGGCCTCGGCGTCGAATCGGCGCTTGACGCTGTTCTCCTCGCCCGCTTCGAGGTCGGCGACGACCGTGTCGTACTGCTCGCGCAGGAGCCTGGCGAGTCCGCCTGCGAGGTCGCCAGGGTCCAGGGACGCCTCCTGGTAGATCCTTTCGGCCGCCTCGTCGAGCGAGGCCACGTGGTTCCGCTTGGCGTAGAACAGGTCCCGCACCTCCTCGTGAGCGGTCGGCGAGGCCCCCGCGTCGAGTTCGGCGCTCATCGCGGCGTTGCGTTCCAGCATGTGCTGGTATCGCCGGTGCAGGTCCACCACGTACTGCGCGAGCTCCGGCATCGACTCGGCCAGCTCCCGCGACTCCCCGGCCGAGACGCGGTCGGCGTGCGCGGTGTCGGCGAGCGCGTCGCGCAGCTGTGCGGTGAGGCGGTCGCTCTCGGAGGCCGAGAACCGCTGCACGTCCACGTCGTAGACCTCGGCCAGGCGCAGCAGGACCGGCCCGGTGATGGGCCGCTGGTTCGACTCCATCTGGTTGACGTAGCTCGTGGAGATCCCCAGCGCCGTCGCCAGCGCGGCCTGCGTGAGGCCCTGCTCCTCGCGGAACCGGCGCAGCCGCAGCCCCACCTTCGCCTTCTTCAACGCCATGACCACGACCTTTCACAAGTTCCACAAAGAGGGCCGGAAAATTCCACAAGAAACCACATTTACAGGTGTTTCAACGTGGTTCCGGCGTGTACATACTGTGAAATGTACCCTCCCGCCTACCGACCTGGAGATGCCGAGTGATCACCCACCGCGTCCGCTCACACGCCTCGCGCGAGGACCTGCCCCGTGAGGCGCAGCTCGCCTGGAAGCTCGCGGAGGCCGCCGCGGACCCGGTCCCGGTGGAGCGCGACGTCGCGGAGATGATCGGCAACCGGGTCATCGACAACGCCGCGGTCGCCGCCGCTTCGCTGAACCGCGGCCCGGTCGCGTCGGCGCGGGCGCAGGCGCTCGCGCATCCGTATTCGCCCGGTGCGGCCGTATTCGGGACGGCCGCGCCGGTGCGCACGTCGCCGGAGTGGGCGGCGTGGGCGAACGGGGTCGCGGTGCGGGAGTTGGACTTCCACGACACGTTCCTGGCGGCCGACTACTCGCACCCGGGCGACAACATCCCGCCGGTGCTCGCGGTCGCCCAGCACCGCGGCCTCGACGGGCGCGCTTTGGTGCGGGGGATCGCCGCGGGGTACGAGGTCCAGGTGGACCTGGTGCGCGGGATCTGCCTGCACGAGCACCGGATCGACCACATCGCGCATCTCGGCCCGTCCGCTGCGGCGGGGATCGGCGCGCTCATGGACCTGCCGGTTGACGTGGTGTACCAGGCGATCGGGCAGGCGCTGCACACGACGACGGCGACCCGGCAGTCCCGCAAGGGGGCGATCTCGTCGTGGAAGGCGTACGCGCCGGCGTTCGCGGGCAAGGCCGCGATCGAGGCCGTCGACCGGGCGATGCGCGGCGAGGGCGCGCCGTCGCCGATCTACGAGGGCGAGGACGGCGTGATCGCGCGGCTCCTGTCGGGTCCCGGTGCGGTGTACGAGGTGCCGCTGCCCGGGCGCGGCGAGCCGAAGCGCGCCATCCTCGACACGTATACGAAGGAGCATTCGGCGGAGTACCAGAGCCAGGCGCTCATCGACCTGGCGCGCCGCATGGCCCCCCAAGTCGGGGACCTCACGAAGATCCGCGAGGTCGTGATCCACACGAGCCATCACACGCACTACGTGATCGGCACGGGCGCGGAGGACCCGCAGAAGTCCGACCCGGACGCGAGCCGCGAGACCCTCGACCACTCGATCATGTACATCTTCGCCGTCGCGCTCGAAGACCGCGCGTGGCACCACGAGCGGTCCTACACTTCCGAACGCGCCCACCGGGCTTCGACGGTGGACCTGTGGCGGAAGGTCCGCACCGTCGAGGACCCGGAGTGGACCGCGCGGTATCACGACCCGGACCCGGTGAAGCGGGCGTTCGGCGGGCGCGTCGACATCGTCCTGGACGACGGCACCGTCATCACTGACGAGCTGGCCGTCGCCGACGCGCACCCCGCCGGCGCCCGCCCGTTCGGGCGCGAGCAGTACATCGCGAAGTTCCGGGCCCTCGCCGACGGCGTCATCGCCGAGGCCGAGCAGGACCGGTTCCTCGACCTGGCGTGCCGCATCGACGCCCTCGACGCGAACGGCGTCCGGGCCCTCAACCTGGCCGCGCCGGCCGGGTACCTGACCGAACCGACCGCGAAGGGGCTCTTCTGATGACGACGCCGACTGAGAAGCGCAGGCGCCTGCGCGAGGGGCTCGCCTCGGGGCGGCTCCAGCGGCTGCCGGGCGCGTTCTCGCCGCTCGCGGCGAAGGCCGTCGCCGACCACGGGTTCGACGGCGTGTACGTCTCGGGCGCGGCGCTCGCCGCGGACCTGGCGCTGCCCGATATCGGGCTGACCACGCTCACCGAGGTCGCCGGGCGCGGCGGCCAGATCGCCCGCGCCACGGACCTGCCCACTTTGATCGACGCGGACACCGGCTTCGGGGAAGTGTCCAATGTGGCTCGAACGATCCGGTCGTTCGAGGACGCCGGGCTCGCGGGCTGCCACCTGGAGGACCAGGTGAACCCGAAGCGCTGCGGGCACCTGGACGGCAAGCAGGTCGTGCCCGTCAGGGAGATGGTCCGCCGCGTCGCCGCGGCCGTGAAGGCCCGCACCGACCCCGATTTCGTGGTGTGCGCGCGCACCGACGCCCGCGCCGTCGAGGGTCTCGACGCCGCCATCGACCGTGCGAAGGCCTATGTGGACGCCGGGGCGGACATGGTGTTCCCCGAGGCGATGCGCGACGAGGCCGAGTTCGAAGCGTTCCGCAAAGCCGTCGACGTCCCGTTGCTGGCCAACATGACCGAGTTCGGGGCCTCCCCGAACCTCACGGCCCGGCAGCTCGAAGACCTCGGCTACAACCTGGTCATCTGGCCCGTCTCCAGCCTCCGCGCCGCGATGGGCGCCGTCGACGAGCTGTTCTCCACGCTCAAGTCCGAAGGGACGCAAGCCTCACTGGTCGACCGCATGCAGACCCGCGCCCGCCTCTACGACCTGGTCGACTACGCCTCCTACCACGAGTTCGACCAGGAGCTGTTCAACTTCGAGGTCCCCGGGAGGGAGTCATGACCGTCGACATCCGCAAGGGCCTGGCCGGAGTCGTCGCGGACACCACCGCGATCTCCGAGGTCGTCCCCGAGACCCTCTCCCTCACCTACCGCGGCTACCCCGTGCAGCAGCTCGCCGCCTCCCGCTCGTTCGAGGAGGTCGCCTACCTGATCTGGTACGGCGAGCTGCCCGACGCCGCCGCGCTCGCCGCGTTCACCGAACGCGAACGCTCCCGACGGGAGGTCACGCGTTCCACGATCGGCGTCGCCGACCGCGTCCCCGACGGCTCGCACCCGATGGACCTGCTGCGCACCGCCGTCTCCTGCCTCGGCGCCGAGGACCCCGGCGAGGACGACAACCGCCGCGCCTCCAACCAGGCCAAGGCCGAAGCGCTGTTCGCGAAGCTCCCCACCGTGATCGCCCACGCCCACCGGCGACGCCGCGGCCTCGACCGCATCGCCCCCGACCCTTCCCTGGGCTGGTCTCAGAACTTCTTCCACATGTGCTTCGGCACCGTCCCCGCCCCGGAGGTGCTGCGCTGCTTCGAGGTCTCGATGATCCTCTACGCCGAGCACTCCTTCAACGCCTCGACGTTCACCGCCCGCGTTGTCGCCTCCACCCTCTCCGACATGTACTCCGCCGTCACCGCCGCGATCGGCGCCCTCAAGGGCCCGCTCCACGGCGGCGCCAACGAGGCCGTCATGAAGATGATGCTCCAGATCGGCGACCCCTCCCTGGCCGGCGACTGGCTCCGGGAACGCCTGGCCGCCAAGGAGAAGGTCATGGGCTTCGGGCACCGCGTCTACAAGGACGCCGACTCGCGCGTCCCCACCATGAAGGCCGCGCTCGTCGACATGGCCGCCCTCACCGGCGGCGACAAGTGGGTCCGCATGTACGAGGAACTCGAAAAGGCCATGCTCGACGCCAAGGGCATCCACCCGAACCTCGACTTCCCCGCCGGGCCCGCCTACTACCTCATGGGCTTCGACATCCCCATGTTCACGCCGCTGTTCGTCATGGCCCGCATCACCGGCTGGACCGCGCACATCATCGAACAGCTCGACGCGAACTCCCTGATCAGGCCCTTGTCGGCCTACACCGGTCCAGGCGAGCGGGCCGTCCCTGCCGCCGCCTGAACCGGAACAACCCGGACGGCCGCCGAGGCGGCCGTCCGGGTCCCCGTCTTCAGGGCCCGCCCCCCTTGCGGGGGAGGGGGGCGGGCCGGGCCCGCGCGATCACATGCCCTCGCGGGGGTGTTCAGCTTTCCGTGCGCGCGATCTGGAGGCACGTGATCGCCGCGGTCGCCGACCACGCCTGCGGCCGGCACGCCGCCGGGTAGGGGACCGGCCGGTCCCGTTCGGCGCGTGAGAAACCGGCGTGCAGCTCCGGCATCCGGAACCCGAAGCCCTCCGCCGCCTCCAGCAGCCCGTCGACCACGATGGACGCCTGCTCGTGGAGTCCGGCGCGGGCCATGCCGTGCGCGACGATCGCCGAGTCGTGGGCCCACACCGCGCCCCCGTGGTAGCTCAGCGGCCAGAACCCGGCCGCCCCGTCCGACATCGTCCGCACCCCGTACCCCGAGCTCATCGACGGCCCGACCAGCAGCGCCGCGATCGCGGACTCCGCCGCCGCGTCGACGATCCCGGTCCCGAGCAGGTGCCCGATG
The DNA here is from genome assembly GCF_003265355.1 of Glycomyces dulcitolivorans. Taxonomy (GTDB): domain Bacteria; phylum Actinomycetota; class Actinomycetes; order Mycobacteriales; family Micromonosporaceae; genus Glycomyces; species Glycomyces dulcitolivorans. The sequence goes on from NZ_QFRW01000321.1 coordinate 26,680, forward strand.
TTCGAGGTCAGCGTGTCGACGGCGTTCCCGTCGCGGTCGAGCGCGATCGCCGGGTACCGGCCCTCGGGCGTCTCGACCCAGAACCGCTGGTTGAACCGCTCGCGCAGCCGCGCCGCCCAGTCCCGCCACAGCGCCGCCTCGGAGCGCAGCCTTGGCGACCCGTCCTCGCCGAACGCCTCCAGGAGGTCCGCGGCGCCCGCCGCCGCCTCGTGCGCGTACCCCTGCGCCTCGCACAACGCGATGGGGCCCTTGGCCAGCCGCCCGTCCCTCCACTGGATCGAGTCCCCGGAGTCCTTCCAGCCCTGGTTCGACAGGCCCTTGCCGGTGCGGTCGAAGTACGACAGGAACCCGTCCTTCGCCGCGGCCGCCGCGATCCACCCGAGCGCCGCCCGCAGCGCGGGCACCAGGGCCGCGACCTCCTCGCGGGGCATCCCGGCCCGCCACGCGTCCACCAGCAGGCACACCCACAGCGGCGTCGCGTCCACCGTCCCGTAGTACAGCGGCGGCAGCGTGATGTCCTCGCCCGGCATCCGGAACACGGTGGCGCGCAGCTCATGCGGGACCTTCCCCGGCTCCTCCTCGGTCGCCGCGTCGTCGGCCTTCCCTTGCAGCCGTGCGAGGACGCGCAGAGTCGACGCCGCGATCCCCACGTCGACCGGGAGCATCATCCGTGCCGCCCACAGCGAGTCGCGCCCGAAGAGCGTGAAGAACCACGGCGCCCCGGCCGCGAGGAAGGCGTCCCCGGGGTGCTCGGGAAACGTCAGCCGCAACGCGTCCAGGTCGTCGAGCGCGGTCCCGACCCAGCGCGCGAGCCGGGCGTCCACCCCGGCCGTGTCCGCAGACCAGAGGGCCGAACCCGGCGCGGCCTGCACGACCAGGCCCGGGTCGGACACCCGCACCGACCAGCGCAGCACCGTCTTCTCCCCGGCCCTGACCGTGAACGGCCATTCGAGGACCAGCGCGCCGCCCTCCACGCTCCACTCGCCCGCGTTGGCGACCAAAGCGAACGAGGCGTCCCCGGAGGTCACCACCGCCGAGACGCGGCCCGACTGCGTCTCGCACACCGCCGCCCACGGCGCGGCCTTCCCGTGCCCGGACTTGACCTCTTGCAGCGGCGCGAAGTCCGGTTCCACGACCAGCCTGAGCACCGCCGACACCTCCCGGTCCACGACCGAGGCGACGGTGACGACCTCGTCGAGCGTCCCGTCGCCCACGGTCCGCTCGCGGCCGAGGCGGATGTGCGGGTCCGGGGACGCGTCGTCCACGCCCCGCAGGACCGCGTCGAAGCCGACCGCGCGGGCGCCGCGCCCGGACGCCGCGATCGCTTCGGGCGCTTCGCCTCCGACCTCGATCCGGAGTCCGCGTATAAAGCGGCGGTCGCCGTGGAACAGGCCGTCGATCGGCGCGGTCATCGCCCCGTCGGGGCGCGACCACGCCTGGGTCGGCGCGTGCAGCGCGATGACGGCGTCGTGCAGGAAAGGCTGGCGGCCGGGGATCATCCCTTGACGGCTCCTTCGCTCGTGTTCATGATGTGCTTCTGGAAGACGAAGAACAGCACCGCGACCGGGATCGTCATGATCGCGGCGGCCGCGAGCTTGACCGGGTACTGCGTGCCCTGGCTCAGCTGCCCGGACGCGAGCGAGGCCACGCCCTTCGTCAGCGTCGTCAGCTCGGGCGACTGGGTGGCGACGATGAAGTGGCTCAACTCGTTCCACGAGCCCTGGAACGAGAGGATCACGATCGTGACCAGCGCCGGGCGGGCCATCGGGAGCACCACCGACCAGAAGACCCGGAACGTCCCGGCCCCGTCGATGCGCGCCTGCTCCTCGACCGAGTCGGGGATCGACTCGAAGAAGCCCTTCATGATGAAGACCCCGGCCGCGTCCACCAGCAGCGGCAGGATCATGCCCGCGTAGGAGTCGTAGATCCCGAGCTGGTTGAGCACCAGGAATTTCGGGATCAGCAGCACCACCGACGGGACGGCCATGACCGCGACGATGAGCGCGAACACCAGGCCGCGCCCGCGGAACTTCAGCCGCGCGAGCGCGTAGCCCGCGAGCGACGCGAAGAACACCCGCCCGACCGTGACCGCGACGGTCACGATCGCGGAGTTCGCGAACCACAGCGGGAAGTCCGAGCGCGTCAGCAGCCGGTCGTACGCGGCGAACGTCCACGTCTGCGGCCACAGCGAGACCGCGTTCGCGGCCGCCTCCGCGTCGGGTTTGAACGAGGTCGCGACCTGCACCAGGAACGGGAAGACGTAGACGACCGCGAGCGAGACGAGCACGGCGTACAGGACGGCCTGCCCGACCGCGCCCTTTCGAACAGCGGGCTTCTGCCTGCGGCGCACAGCGGTGGTCGTCATGCCTTCGCCCCCTTCGCAATGCGCTTCTCGACGCGCTTGGAGGCGTCCCGCTCGCGCAGGACCCACCGCTGGAACAGCGTGAACACCACGATGACCGCGAACAGGACGAACGAGATCGCCGCGCCCTGGCCCCACGCCTGGTCGGTGAACGCCGCCTCGTACGAGAGGTACGCGGGCGTCACCGTGGTCTTGCCGGGCCCGCCCTGCGTGCCCGTGTAGATCTGGTCGAACACCTGCCAGCATCCGATGAGCCCCAACGTGAGCACCGTGAACAGGGCCGGCCGCAGCTGCGGCAGCGTGATCCTCCAGAACCGCTGCCACGCGGACGCGCCGTCCATGCGCCCCGCCTCGTCGAGCTCGGGCCCGATGTTCTGGAGCGCCGCCAGGAACAGCAGCATGAACGTCCCGCTGGTGGTGAACACCGCCATGAGGATGAGCGCGCTCATCGCCACCGACGGCCCCGACAGCCAGTCCCACCAGGAGACGCCGAGGAAGTCCGAGCCGGTGAGGAACGCCGGCCCCTCGGGGTTCCCGAGGGCGACGTGCACGATCCCGGCCGGCTCGTTGAACCAGTTGGGGCCGTTGACCCCGATCCACGACAGGACCTGGTTGACCGCGCCCGAGGTCGAGAACAGGAACAGCCACAGCACCGTGATCGCCACCGAGCTGGTCACCGACGGGAAGTAGAACGCGGTCCGGAAGAACCCGCGGCCCCGCAGGACCGCGCGGTTCACCAGGAGCGCCAGGCCGAGCGACAGGCCGGTCTGGAGCGGGACGACCAGCAGCGCGTACCAGGCGTTGTTGCGCATGGCGATGCCGAAGTTCCGCTCCGCGAGCCCGCCGCCCGAGGTGATCGCCGCGTAGTTCTCGAAGCCGACGAACCCGGTGCCGGGCGCGAGCGGGGACCCGCGCCCGGTCCAGTCGGAGAAGCTCACCCACAGGGCCATGAGCACCGGCACGAGCATGAACAGCCCGAGCACGACGATCACCGGAAGCGTGAACAGCCACCCAGCAGGTCCGTCCCCGCGCCGGGCGCCAAGCCCGGCGCGGTTCACGGTGAGGCTCATTGCTAACCGACCACGGCTTCGAGGTTGCCCTGCACGGAGGCGAGGATCGCGGCCGGATCGCCGGTCGCGAGGGATTCGAGCTGCGCGTTCATGTCCGAGACGACCTCCGCCGAACCGGCGGCCGTGGGGACGCCCGTCGCGTAGTCGGCGCCCGCGAGGAACGCGGCCAGGTCCGGGTTGTCGGCGCTCCACCGGTCCGCCGCGGACAGCGCCGACGGCATGGGGCCGAACGCGGCCGAGAACGCGAGCTGCTGGTCGGCGCTCGTCAGGTACTCCACGAGGTCGAGCGCGGCCTCCTGGTTCGGGCTGTCGGCGGCCATGCCCCAGCAGTTCGTGAACTGGAGGGTGCCCTGCCCGGCCGGGCCCGCCGGCAGCTCCACGACCCGGTAGTTCACGTCGGGGAAGTCCGCGGACAGGCCGCCGGTGATCCAGTTGCCCTCGATGGTCATCGCCGCAAGCCCCTTGCCGAACGCCTCGCCGCCCCAGCCGGCGCCGAGGTCCGCAGCATAGGCGAACGTGCCGTCCTCCAAGTGGCCCTTCACGTATTCGAGCGCTTCGAGGTTCTCCGGCGAGTCGGCGACCGCGGTGGTGCCGTCCTCGGAGACGAGGCGCCCGCCCGCCCCGGCCATGAACGCCCCGACCCGCTGGTACTCCGCGCCGAACGCGAGCCCGGCCCGGTCCCCGGAGGTGAGGGCCGCCGCGACCGTGTCGAGCTGGTCCCAGGTGGTGGGGATGTCGGCGTCGGTCAGCCCGGCCTCGGCCCACATGTCGGTGTTGATCACGAGCGCGAGCGTCGAGGAGTCCTTGGGCGCGCAGTAGAACTCGCTGTCGAGCGTGAAGTTCTGCACGAGCGAGGGGTAGAAGTCGTCCTTGTTCGACAGGAGGTCGCCGTACGGCTCCAGGGAGCCGTTCTCGGCGTACCCGGCGAGCTTCTCGGGCGCGAGGTAGAACAGGTCGGGCGGGGACCCGGCCGCGAAGCCCTGCGAGAGCTCCTGGTCCATGTTGGTGGCGGCGACCGCGGTCGCCTCGACGCCGGACTCCTCGGACCAGGCCGCGAGCGCGGCCTCGATCGCCCGGGTCTCGGCCTCGCCGCTGGCGCCGTAGAGGATCGTCAGCGCGTCGTCGGAGGAGGTGAGCCCCTCGCTGTCGTCTTCGGCGTCGTCGAAGCCCTGGCCGCACCCGGTCAGGGCCAGTGCGGCGGCGACCGCCGCGCCCCCCGCCGCGAGGGCGGTGCGTCTGCTGCTTCCCACGATGAATCTCCTTTGACCCCGTGCGACCGATCCGGCGAGCAGTTTTTGGATCGATCAATTTTTATTGGAACGATCATACGATAGGCTCGTGCCGACGGATGCGTCAAGTGCGACCGTGCTCTGGAACGACAGAAAGGCCCAGCATGTCGGAACGGAAGGCCGCGACGATCGGGGACGTCGCGCGCGAAGCGGGCGTCTCCCGCCAGACCGTGAGCAACGTCGTCAACTCCCCCCACGTCGTCAAGGAGTCGACCCGCCTCAAGGTCCAGGCCGCCATCGCGGCCCTCGGCTACTCCCCGAACGCCCTCGCCCGGCGCCTGCGCACCCAGCGCACCTCCACCATCGCGGTCAAACTCGACCCCTACTCCGGCGGGATCTCCGGCGTCGTCCTCGACCGCTTCGTCCACGCCCTCACCGAGAGCGCCGCCGCCCGCGGCCTGCGCGTCCTCCTCTACGCCGCCAGGACCTTGGACGAGGAACTGCGGGACCTCGACCAGCTCGCCGACGCCGGCGAAGTCGACGCCATCGTCCTCACCGGCACCTCCCGCGGCGACCGCCGCGCCGAGCGGCTCCTCGAACGCGGCGTCCCCTTCGCCGCCTTCGGCCGCCCCTGGGGGACCGACGCCGCCGCCCACCCGTGGGTCGACATCGACGGCGCCGCCGGGACCCGCGCCGCCACCGCGCACCTCCTCGACCGCGCCGGGGACCGCATCGCGTTCCTCGGCTGGCCCGCCGACTCCGAGAGCGGCAACGACCGCGAGCGCGGCTGGCGCGAGGCCATGGGGGAGCGCACCGCGCCCCGCCTCACCGCCGAAGACGGTGTGGCCCAAGGACAGGAGGCCGTCAAGGCGCTGCTTCCGGACCTCGATGGCCTCGTCTGCGCCAGCGACGCCCTCGCCATCGGCGCCCACCTCGCCGCCGTCCAGGCCGGGCGGCCCGAACTCCCGGTCGTCGGCTTCGACAACACCGCCGCCGCCGAGGCCCTCGGGATCTCCAGCGTCGAGCAGCTCCCCGAACGCGTCGCCGCCGGCATCCTCGAAATGCTCATGGGCCCCGAGGGGAACAAGGTCGCGGACCCCGCGCCGCAGCCGACCGGCCTGCTGGTCGAACCGCGCCTGATCATCCGATAGAAAAACACTTAGCCCTTGCGCTAAGTGTTTTTCCGCGCAATACTTAGCCTCATGGCACAGTATTCGGAGGCGCTCGACGGCACTGCTCTTGACGGTGTCTTCGCCGCGCTCGCCGACCCCACCCGCCGCGAGGTGGTCCGCCGCCTCGGGCGCGGCCCGATGAGCGTCGGCGACCTCGCCCGCGGATTCCCGATGACCCTCCCCTCCTTCATGAAGCACGTGCGGACCCTGGAGGCGAACGGCCTCATCCGCACCGCCAAGTCCGGCCGGGTGCGCACCTGCGCGCTCCGGCGCGACCGGCTCGCGCTCGTCGACGACTGGCTCGCCGAGCAGCGGCGCGCCTGGGAGTCGCGCACCGACCGGTTGGAGCAGTTCGTCACCGATCCCGAGGAGCACCAGTCATGAACTCCGAACTCGACCTCACCATCGAACGCGTCATCCGCGCGCCCCGCGCCGCCGTCTGGCGCGCCTGGACCGACCCGGCCCGCTTCGAGCAGTGGTGGCTCCCGGCCCCGTACGCCTGCCGCGTCGAGCGCTTCGAGGCCGTGCCCGGCGGCCCGATGGTCACCAGCATGAGCGAGGACGGCGAGAAGTACGTCCCGCACATGGACGCCGCGTTCCTCCTCGTCGAGGACCAGACGCGCATCGTCTTCACCAACGCCATCGACTCCGCCTGGCGCCCAGCCGATCCCGAACCGGTCTCCATGACCGCCGAGATCACCTTCGCCGACGCGCCCGAAGGAACCGAGTACCGGGCGCTGGTCCGCCACGGCAGCCCGGCGTCCCGCGACCGCCACGAGGAGCTCGGCTTCTACGAGGGCTGGGGCGCCGTCGCGGCGCAGCTCGCCGCCCTCGCCGAGCGCGAAGCGGCTCTCTAGCACCGGAATTGCGGCCGTCCACCCGCGACTTCCGGTCGCAGGTGAACGGCCGCTGCGGCTTTTCCGGAGAACTTGTGCAATCGGTTGCCCAAAACCCTTGACCCTAGGAAAGGGCTTTCCCTAGACTCATTGAAACATGTCTATCCCTACCCCTAGGAGCTCAGCGATGAGACGATCGCTAGCACTCAAAGCCGGGACGGTGGTCGCCGCGATGGCCGTCGCCGTCGCCGGGATCTCGTTCTCGATGAACACCGCCACCGCCCAGACCAACGCCGCGAACGGCTACGCCTCCCAGAACGGCGGCACCACCGGCGGCGCCGGCGGCGCGGTCGTCAGGGCCACCACCGGCACCCAGATCAACCAGGCCCTGTGCAACCGCGCCAGCGCCAGCACGCCGATCATCATCCAGGTCGAGGGCACCATCAACCACGGCAACACGGCCGACGTCTCCGGCGACAGCTGCGACGTCGGGGCGACGCTGATCGACCTGAAGACCGTCAGCAACGTGACGATCCTCGGCGTCGGCTCGGGCGCGGTGTTCGACCAGATCGGCATCCACATCCGCGAGTCGAGCAACATCATCATCCAGAACGTCACGGTGAAGAACGTCAAGAAGTCGGGCTCCCCGACCTCCAACGGCGGCGACGCCATCGGCATGGAGAACGGCGTCCGCAACGTCTGGGTCGACCACGTCACGCTCGAAGCGTCGGGCGGCGAGGCCGAGGGCTACGACGGCCTGTTCGACCTCAAGGACGACAGCAAGTACGTGACGCTGTCGTACTCGATCCTGCGCAACTCCGAGCGCGGCGGCCTGGTCGGCTCCGGCGACAGCGACCTGGACTCCAGCTTCATCACGTACCACCACAACCTGTACCAGAACCTGAACTCCCGCATGCCGCTGCTGCGCGGCGGGACCGCCCACAGCTACAACAACCACTTCACGGGCATCGTCGAGTCGGGCATCAACCCCCGCGTCGGCGCGAAGATCAAGGTGGACAACAACTACTTCGAGGACTCGAAGGACCCGCTCGGGACCTTCTACACCGACCTCATGGGCTACTGGCAGGTCGCCGGCAACGTCTTCGACAACGTGACCTGGTCGTCCCCCGGCACCGACTACCACCCGGCCGGCCCGAACCCGACGTCCACCACCACGGTCTCGATCCCCTACTCGTACGCGCCCGACAACGCGAGCTGCGTCCCGTCGGTCGTCTCCGCGACCGCGGGCGCGAACAAGGGCCTGAAGACCTCCGACGGCACGTGCTCGGTGCAGTCGCCGACCGCGAGCCCGACCACCTCGCCCACGACGAGCCCCACGGTCTCCCCGACCACGACCCCGCCGCCGACCACCGGCACGAACCTGAGCCTGGGCGCGGGCGCCGACGGCACGTCGAAGGCCAGCGGCACCAGCTACGGCAACGTGATCGACGGCAGCACCTCGACCTACTGGTCGCCGAGCGGGACCACGGGCCGCGTCTCGGTGAAGTGGAGCTCCGCCAAGACGATCGACACGGTCGTCATCCGCGAGGCCTCCGACGCGGTCGGCAACATCGACAACTGGCAGCTCGTCAACAACGACACCGGGGCGGTCCTCGCCTCGGGCACGGGCGCGGGCACGATCTCCTTCACCGCGACGTCCTTGACCAAGGTCAACTTCGTGATCACCTCGGCCTCCGGCACGCCGAAGATCATCGAGTTCGAGACGTACGCCTAACCCCGGCAACGGGATTCGAAACAGGGGACGCCCGGGTGCTTTCGCCCGGGCGTCCCCGCCTGTTCAGGCCTTCGATGCGATCGCGCTCAGGATCTCCACGACCTCGGCCCGGTGGAACGGCCCGACGTGCGGCGCCGCAACGGAATGCACCTCGGTCGGGTTGTGCGGGGTCAGCCGGTCGGCCTCGGCGATGAACCGGTCCTGGAGCGCCGGCGGGATGAGCCGGTCCTCGGTGAACCGCACGTAGGTCCGCGGGATGCGACCCCACCGGTCGGCCTGGACCCGGGTCTCGGCGACGGGGATCGCGACCGGCTCGTCGGGCTGGAACAGGTTGAGGACCCGCAGGAACTCCTCGTCGGAGAACCCGCCCGCCAGGCACTCCCTGATCCCGTCCAGCAGTTGCGGATCGGCGGTCCGCCAGTTCACGCGCGCGACCCCGAGCACGGCCGGATCGCCGACGACCGCGGCGGTGACCTTCGCGATGAGGCTGCCGGCGTTCTCGGGCTCGTTGAGGTAGGCGGCCATGCTCGGCAGCTCGACCGGGCAGTACGCCGCCATGTAGACGAGGTGGTCGACCAGCTCAGGGACGGCGTTCCCGACCCGGCTCAGTGTCACCCCGCCCTGGCTGGACCCGACGAGGACGACCGGCCCGTGCTCGCGGGCGCGCCTGACGACCTCGATGGTTCGCTTCTCGTAGTCCTCCAAGGTGAGTGCGGCGAGCGGCGAAGGCTCGGTCGCGAGTGCTTGCGGGTCCTGCGGGGCCTGGTAGGACCGCGGATAGAACCCGTCGATCCCGTGCCCGGGCAGATCGACCGCGACCGTGCGGAACCCGCGCAGGGCGAGCTCGGTGGTCAGGCCGACCCAGCCGAACGACGAGACGTGCGTGCCGTGCACGAGCACGACGGTGGGGACGGGGGACATGGCGACTCCTCAGTTGTCGGTGGTCTTGGCATTGGCCATGGGCTTGCGCCACATGGGAAAGAGCGGGGGAGCGTCATCGACGCGAACCGGCCCGCCGAGATCGGCGAACCCGTACCGGAGGTAGAGCGCGCGGCTGCCCGGCGAACTGGCCTCCAGGTAGACGGCCTCGCCGTCGCGGTCGGCGGTGTCGAGTCTTTGCCGGAGCATGGAAGACCCGATCCCGCGGCCCTGGGACCCGGCGGCGACGCCCATGACGGCCAGGTAGAGGTGCGGCTGGCCGATCGGATGCCTTTCGGCAAGGGCCGCACTGACGGCGAACAGGCGGGCGAGCGGACCTGCGGTGGGGCCGTCCTGATGCAGGGACTCGTCGGCATTGAGCCGCAGCCAGATCGCAGCACCGGTGCCGTGCCCGGCGAGGTAGGTCTCGGCCCCGGGGTGGTCGAGGAAGGAGCGGTAGAAGCCCTCCTGGTACGCGGCCCGCCGGGCGGGATCGGGGAAGAGCCATGCGGCGAGCGGATCGGTCTCGAAGGCGGAGGCGAGCACCGAGGTGACCGCCTCCAGTCGGCCGAGTCCCGATGCGTACGTTGTATCAACGTTCATGCGTACAAAGGTTCCACAGAGAAACCCATGTAATCAAGGTGAAAGGAATCAAAGTGTACTAGCTCAAAGCAAAGTGACCTAGAACGATCGGATGCTAATCTTCGACGTGAACGCGGTCCGAAAACCCGAGCACCGACCGGTCCAGGAGACCGACATGACGATTGCGCCAGTCCCCGCCGAGCCCCCGTACCGCCAGATCGCCGCCGAGCTGCGAGCGGGCATCATCGCGGGCGACCTGCGCCCGGGAGACCGGGTCCCGTCCGTCCGGCAGATCGCGCAGCGTTGGGGCGTCGCGATCGCCACCGCGAACCGCGTCATGGCGGTTCTCCGCGACGAGGGCCTGGTCGTGACCCGAGTCGGCTCCGGCACGGTCGTCAACGACAGGTCCACCACCGACACCGCCCCAGCCACCACCTCGCCCCTGCCCGCCGGTCCCGCCCCGCGGCCTATCCGCCGCGGTCTCCTCCCACCAGCCCTCAACCTCGCGGCGATCCGCCGCACCGCAGTCGGCATCGCGGACCGCGAAGGGCTGCAATCGGTCACGATGCGCCGGGTCGCGGCCGAGTTGAACGTGGGCCCGATGTCCCTCTACCGCCACGTCGCCACCAAGGAGGACCTCCTCCTCCAGATGATCGAGTCGATCACCGAACCAGCCGACCTCCCCGCCCACATCTCGGGCGACTGGCGAGCCGATCTCGAACTGGTCGCCCGCCGTCAATGGGACCTCTACCGCCGCCACCTGTGGGCCGCCCGCGCGATCTCGTTCACCCGCCCGCTCCTGGCCCCCGGCCTCGCCGCCTACACCGAGTGGACCCTCCGAGCCCTCGACGGCCTCGGCCTCCCCCCACGAACCCGCGCCCGCGAGGCCCTGACCCTCCACACCCTGGTCAACACGGCCGCCCTCGCGGTCGCCGCCGAGTCAGAGGCCGAACAGGAGACCGGCGTATCCCTCGACCACTGGCACCGCGCCCAACGCCACCAGACCGCCGACCTCCTGACCACCAACGACTTCCCCCACCTCGCCGCCGTCCCCGAAGACGCCTTCACCGATCTAGAGGCATTGTTCGAATACAGCCTCGCCCGCCACCTCGACGGCTTCGCAGCCCTCCTAGCCGGACCAACACCCCCGGCAGAATTCCCCCAACCGACCCGATAACCGCCCGCCCCAACGAACCCGTCCTCGGTCCCGCAACCGCATCGGCGACCCCGAGCCGCCCTCTCCTCGCGCCGACCCACCCGTCCACAGCCGTTAGCCCGGCACCGTCTGGCCGCCGCTCCGCAACCGCGCGCCCGCAGCCTCACTGCCCGGCCGACCGGCACCCGTCCCGGCACCCGTCGCGGTCTCAGCCGTCCTGCTGCCCAAGCGCATCGGCGACTTCGTCGAGCCGTGCGGCTCGTGATGCCTTGATGAGCACCACATCCCCCGCAAGGACCCGGCCGCGAAGCCAATCAACCGCGGCGTTGTTGTCGGCCAGGGCGATTCCACGCGTGCCCGCGCCCTCCGCGACCACCGCCGCCTCCTCCCCAACCGCGATCACGACATCAGCCTTCGCCGCCGCGTACGCTCCAATCGCCCGGTGCTCAGCTTCGCTTTCCTCGCCGAGTTCCAGCATTCCGCCGAGCACCGCGATGCGGCGCCCGCCCTCGACCGCCGCCAGTGCGTCCAGTGCCGCCCGTGCCGAGTCGGGGTTCGAGTTGTAGGAGTCGTTCAGGAGCGTCACCCCGCCCGGCAGTTCGCACAACTCCATGCGCCACTTCGACAACGAAGCGCCCGCAAGCGCCGCCGCGCTCGCCTCCAGTGGAATCCCCACGGCCAGCCCGGCCGCGGCCGCCGCCGAGGCGTTGTGGGCCTGGTGCGCTCCGATCAGCGGCAGTGCGACCCGCACCTCCGCATCCGCGGTCCGCAGCCCGAACGTCGGCCGGCCGAGCCGGTCCAGTTCCAGGTCGACCACCCGCACATCCGCGTGCTCGGCCGTCCCGAACGTGATCACCGGGCCGTCTGTGAGTGCGCGCATCGCGACCACCGCGGGGTCGTCGGCGTTGAGGACCGCCGTCCCGCCGGGTGCCAGGCCTTCGACCAGTTCGCCTTTGGCTTTGGCGATGCCCCAACGGGACCCGAAGAAGGTGATGTGGGCGAGCCCCACGTTGAGCACCACCCCGACATCAGGCGCGCAGAGCCGCGCCAGCGCGGCGATGTCGCCGATCCGGCGGGCGCCCATCTCCAAGGCCAGGAACCGCGTGTCGGCGTCGGCCCGGAGCATCGTCATCGGCACGCCGAGCTCGTTGTTGGCCGAGCCGATCGCCGCGACGGTGGGCCCGGCGCCCGCGAGCACGGCCCCGATCAGGTCCTTGGTGCTCGTCTTCCCTTGGGAGCCGGTCACTCCGACGACCGTGAGCTGCCCGCGCAACCGGCCCGCGACCTCGGCCGCGAGTGCCTGCAACGCGGCCCGGGCGTCCTCGGCCACGATCGTGGGCAGCGCGGTCGGCCGGGACCCGAGCACGGCGACCGCGCCCGCGTGCCCGGCCTGTTCGGCGTAGTCGTGGCCGTCGGCCCGGTCGCCCGCGAAGGCGACGAAGAGCCCGCCCGGTTCCGATTCCCGGCCGTTGATCACGGCCGGGGCGGTCACCCGCACCGTGCCGTCGCCCTTGACCGTCCCGCCCGTGACGGCGGCGATCTCGTTGAGGCTCATCGGGATCATGCGCGGGTCCCGGAGCGTTCGGTGGATGTCATGCCGCCCAGTGAAGCCCCGGCCGCGTTGCGGCAGTGTATGCGCTTCCCGATACGCCGGCGATAAGTTCGGGGCCGGAGCTTATCGCCGGCATATCGAAAACCGCATACGCCCGGACAACAGCACTCCGCCTTCACTCGACCCATGACCGAGAACGAACCGGCCCGCCCGCCTATGGGCATCACGGTGTACGGATGCGGGCGCGACGAGGCCCTCCTCTTCCAGGAGCTGGGCCCGCGCTTCGGCGTGGAGCCGACGATCGCGACGGCGCCGGTGTCCGAGGGGAACATCGAACTGGCCCTGGGCAACCGGTGCATCAGCGTGAGCCACCGGACCCGCGTCTCCAGCGCCGTGCTGCTCGCGCTGAGCCGCGCCGGCGTCGCGTACGTGTCGACGCGCAGCATCGGCTTCAACCACGTCAACGTGAAATACGCCGAGAGCGTCGGCATCACGGTCGGCAACACGGCCTACTCGCCCGACAGCGTCGCCGACTACACGGTCATGTTGATGCTCATGGCGATCCGCAACGCGAAGTCGATCGTCCTGCGCGCCGACGTCCACGACTACCGCCTCCACGAGACCCGCGGCCGCGAGCTGCGCGACCTCACCGTGGGGGTCGTCGGCACCGGCCGCATCGGCGCGGCGGTCGTCGAGCGGCTGCGCGGCTTCGGCTGCCGGATCCTCGCGCACGACAACCGGAACGAGACCGCGGCCGAGCACGTTGCGCTCGACGACCTGTTGCGGCGCAGCGACATCGTCACCCTCCACACGCCGCTGAACGCCGGCACGCACCACCTCCTCAACCGCCACCGCATCGAGCGGATGAAGCCCGGCGCGGTCGTCGTCAACACCGGCCGCGGCCCGCTCCTCGACACCGAGGCGCTCATCCCGGCCCTGGAGAGCGGCCGGCTCGGCGGCGCGGCGCTCGACGTCGTCGAGGGCGAGGAGGGGATCTTCTACACCGACCACCGGCACGAGAGCGTCGAGAGCAAGCCGCTGCTGCGGCTCCAGGAGCTCCCGAACGTGATCATCAGCCCCCACACCGCCTACTACACCGACCACGCCCTGCGCGACACGGTCGAGAACTCGATCGTCAACTGCCTCGACTTCGAAAGCGGGAACCACCATGTCTGAGCCGCGAGCAAAACTCCACGTCGGCGTCCTCTTCGGCGGCATGTGCGAAGAGCACCCCGTCTCCGTCAAGTCCGCGCAGGAGGTCGCGCGGCACCTCGACACGGATCGCTTCCGGCCCTTCTACATCGGCATCACCGAGGGCGGCGAGTGGCGGCTCTGCGACGGGCCCGCGGCCGATTGGGAGGACGGCGACCACCGGCCGGTCGTCCTCTCGCCCGACCGGAGCGAGCCCGGCCTGCTCGTGCTCGATCCTGTCCTCGATGGTGGCAAGTACGAGGCGATCCGCCTGGACGCGGTGCTGCCCGTCCTCCACGGCAGGCTCGGCGAGGACGGCGCGGTGCAGGGCCTCCTGGAGCTTTCCGGGATCCCGTACGCGGGCTGCGACGTCCAGAGTTCGGCGATCTGCATGGACAAGTCCCTCGCCTACGTCGTCGCGAGGGACGCGGGGATCGCGGTGCCGAACTTCTGGACCGTCGTCGCCGACTCCGACGTCGACCCCGCCGTCCTCCCCTACCCGGTCTTCGTCAAACCGGCCCGGTCCGGTTCCTCCTTCGGCGTCACCAAGGTGACGCGCCCCGAGGACCTCCCGGAGGCTCTCGCGACCGCGAGGGAGTACGACACGAAGGTGCTCGTCGAGGAGGCCGTCGCCGGCAGCGAGATCGGCTGCGCCATCCTGGGGAACGGCGCGGATCTGTTCGCAGGGGAGGTGGACCGGATCGCACTCTCCCACGGCTTCTTCAGGATCCACCAGGAGGACGAGCCCGAGACCGGGTCGGAGAACTCGGCGTTCATCGTCCCCGCCGACGTCCCGGCCGCCTCCCGCGCGCTCATCCAGGACGCCGCCAAGGCGGTCTACCGGGCGCTCGGCTGCGGCGGGCTCGCGCGCGTGGACATGTTCCTCACCGACGACGGGCGCGCGGTCCTCAACGAGGTCAACACGATGCCCGGCATGACCTCGTACAGTCGCTACCCGAGAATGATGGCGGCCGCGGGAGTCCCGCTCGCCGAAGTGATCGACCGGATGATCTCGCTGGCACTGGAGAAGCACCGTTGAAGGACGACTTCGTCTTCATAGACGACCACGTACCCGGAATCCGCTGGGACGCCAAGTACGCCGCGGGCGACAACTTCACCGGCGCCGGGGTCGACGGCTACCTGGCGGACCGGATCGTCGGCACGAAGGCGCTGTGCGCGGCCCTCGGCGACGCCCAGGAGAAGGCCGCGGCCCTCGGTTTCGGCCTGCACCTGTGGGACGCGTACCGGCCGCAGCGCGCCGTCGACCGCTTCCTGCGCTGGACCGCGGAACCGGAGGACGGCCGGACCAAGGACCGCCACTACCCGAACATCGACCGGTCCGAGATGGTCGAGCGCGGCTACATCGCCGCCGCTTCCGGCCACAGCCGCGGCGGCACCGTCGACCTGACGCTCTTCCACCTCGACACCGGCGACCTGGCGGCAATGGGCGGCGGCTACGACCTGATGGACCCGGTCTCCCACCACGGAGCGGAGGGCCTCGCGCCCGCGGAGGCGCGCAACCGCGGTCACCTGCGGTCCCTCATGGAGGACTGCGGTTTCAAGGCGTACCAGTGCGAGTGGTGGCACTACACGCTGCGGGACGAGCCGTACCCGGACACCTACTTCGACTTCCCCGTCGAATAGCGAGGAGCGGCATGCGGATCCGACCGGCGCGAGCGGCCTAGGGGCTCGGCAGCTCCACGGTGACGCGGAGCCCGCCGTCGTCGCGGGGTTCGAGCAGGAGGGTCCCGTCGTGGGCCTGGACGATGCTCTTGACGATCGCCAGGCCGAGCCCGACGCCCGCGTGGTCGGTGCGGATGCGGCGGGTGCCGCGCTGGAACGGCTCGGTGAGGGTCGAGACCAGCTGCGGCGTGAGCTTCGCGCCGGTGTTCTCGACGGTGAGTACGGCGGACCGGGGCCCGGCGGCGGTGGCGACGTCGACGGTGCCACCGTCGGGGAGGTTGTGGACGACGGCGTTGTGCACGAGGTTCACGATCATCTGCTGCAGCAGCGCTTGGGATCCGACCGCGGGGGCGACGTCCCCGGTCGTCCGGATCGCGACGCCGCGCTGCTCGGCTAGGGGGAGGAGCGTCTCGGCGGCCTCCTCGGCGAGCAGCGACAGGTCGACCTCGTCCTTAGTGAAGGACCGCTGGTCGGCGCGGCTGAGGAGCAGCAGCGCCTCGGTCAGGTCGATCGCCCGCGAGTTGACGAGGAAGAGCCGCTCGACGAGCTCGCCGACCTCCTGCCCGGGGTCGCTGCGGGCGACTTCCAGCATGGTCTGCGTGATCGCAAGGGGGGTCCGCAGTTCGTGGGAGGCGTTGGCGGCGAAGCGCTGCTGCTCGGCGACGTGCGCTTCGAGCCGCCCGAGCATCGCGTCGAACGCGTCGGCCAGCTCCCGGTACTCGTCGGCCCGTCCCGGCAGCCGGATCCGGTGTGAGAGCGATCCGCCCGCCGCCATGCGCGTGGCCTCGGTGAGGCGCGCGACCGGGGCGAGCATCCGCCCGGCGAGGAACCAACCGCCGACCAGGCCGAGCACCAGCAGGAGCACGGCGGCCGCGGCCGCCTTCGGCGCGAACGCGCGCCACAGGTCGTACCGGCCCGGGATGAAGAACCCGGGACCGCGCATCCCGTTCTCGTCGACTTCGCCGCGCAGGCTGATCGCCTCGGCGGGCACGTACCGCAGCAGGAAGACCCACACGACCACGAGCAGCAGCACGCCGGCGACCAGCAGGAATCCCGTGTAGCTGAGCGTGAGCTTCATCCGCACGCTCAGACCCGGGGCCCTACGCAAGACCGTCCTCCGGGGCCTCGATGCGGTACCCGACGCCCGCGACCGTGGCGATCACCCACGGCTCGCCGAGGCGCTTGCGCAGCGCCGAGACGGTGATGCGGACGGCGTTGGTGAACGGGTCGGCGTTCTCGTCCCACGCCCGCTCCAGCAGCTCCTCGGCGCTGACGACCCCGCCCTCGGCCGCGACGAGCACCTCCAGCACGGCGAACTGCTTCCTGGTCAGTGCCACGTACCGGCCGTCCCGGAACACCTCCCGCCGGAACGGGTCCAGCCGCAGCCCCGCGATCTCCCGCACCGGCGGCCGGCTGTGCGCCCGCCTGCGGTCGAGCGCCCGCAGCCGGAGCACGAGCTCCCGCAGCTCGAACGGCTTCGTCAGGTAGTCGTCGGCGCCGAGCCCGAACCCGCTCTCCTTGTCGTCCAAGCGGTCGGCGGCGGTCAGCATGAGGATCGGGACGCCGCTCCCGGACGCGACGATGCTCCGTGCAACCTCATCACCGGAAGGCCCGGGAATGTCCCGATCAAGAATCGCAATGTCATAGGAATTGAAGCTCAGCAGCTCCAGAGCCGCATGGCCGTCCTGGGCCACGTCCGCCGCGATCGCCTCCAGGCGCAACCCGTCCCGGATGGCCTCGGCCATGAAGGGCTCGTCCTCGACGACCAGTACACGCATGGCCCCAATGCTACGAGTCCGGGCATATCGCCCGCATATCGAAAACCGCATACGGGCCCACAACAGCGGACGCCCTTCCCTGGAGGCATGACCAGAACCGAAGCAGCGATCCGAAGGACCGTGGTGGGCACCCTCCTCCCCGTGCTGGAGGTGATCGCCCGCTCCCTCGGCTACCGCCTCCTCCGCATCCGCCGCGACCGCGCCGGCCTCGGAATCGCGGACGGTGCGATCCCCTACCGCACCACCGTGTTCGACGACGACGTCCCCGGCGTGGCCAACCTCGACCCGCCCTTCCTCGCCGCCCTCCGCCGCGCCGCGGCCGACGCCGCCTCCGAAGGCGTCGTCTTCACCGTCAACAGCGGCTGGCGCACCCCCGCCTACCAGCGCCGGCTCCGCCGCGAAGCGGTGATCGAGCACGGCTCCGAGGAGGCGGCCGCCCGCTGGGTCTCCACCCCCGAGACGTCCCCGCACGTCGCCGGCGACGCCGTCGACCTCGGCCCCGCCGCCGCCCAGGCATGGCTCACCGCCCACGGCTCGGCCTACGGCCTCTACCAGGTCTACCGCAACGAGCCCTGGCACTACGAACTCCGCCCCGACGGCCGCCCGCCCATGCACGACACCCCGGCGGACGACCCGAGACACCGGTGATCCGCTGCGGCAGTGGAACTCCTGGACCGTGCGCGACGAGGATTTCCGGTAAGGTCCCACCGTTCCTCCGAACCAGACCGACGGGAAGCCCATGCCGCCAAAGAGCCGAAGCGCGTCACCCGACGGAGCCGCGAAGCTCCTCACCAAGCCCCTCGACGACCTCAGCTCCTTCCGGTCCCCGGACCCGAAGGACCGCAGCGGCAAGGGCAAGGACCGCGACGACTCCCCGCCCGAGGAGAACAAGAAGAACCCCATCACCACCTACTCCGACGACAGCGACGAGCTCAACCGCTACCTGCGCACGACGAACAAGAACTCGTACAGCGAAGCGGACCGCAAACGCCTCAACAAGCAGGCCGAAGACCTCTCCGACGCCCTGAAGGACCTCCCCGAGAAACCGGGCCGAACCTACCGCGGCGCCCCCGGCGGCGACTGGCTCGACAAGGTCCAGAAGGACGGCCTCTACTCCGACTCCGCGTTCCTCAGCTCCTCCACCAGCAAAGCCGCCGCAGAACGCTTCAAACTCATCTCCACCGGCGGCTTCGGCGGCGAACGCAAAGACGGCGTCATGTTCACCATCGACGGCAAGAACGGCCGAGACATCACCGACCAGTCCAGCCTCTCCCACCAGAAAGAAGTCCTCTTCGACCGCGGCTCCCTCTTCCAGGTCAAGGACAAGTACAAAGACGGAGACACCACCTACCTCCACCTACAAGAACTCACCTGACCCCCGCCGCCGGACCCCTGCCCCGGCGGCACCCACGCACAACAAAACGGCACCCGCCCGGAGGCTGGTGCCGTTCTTCGTATGAGCCAGGGTTCAAGTACAAACCTGCTGGTGGAGCTTAGGGGATTCGAACCCCTGACCTTTTCCATGCCATGGAAACGCGCTACCAACTGCGCCAAAGCCCCTTGATTGGCGTTCCAGAGGTTTGTAGACCTTGGAACCGGGACTAGTTTACACAGTGTTGGCGGGCGGGGCCCGGGTGGGGCGCGAGACTGGGGTCACGTTGGTGAGCTGGGGGTTTACCAGGGGTATGGGCCCGGTTGGGACTGCATGGTGATCCAGCGGGTCTCGGTGAAGGCCTCGATGTTGGCGGGGCGTCCGCCGAAGCGGGTGCCGGTGCCTGAGGCGCGGACGCCGCCGAAGGGGGCGTGGGCTTCGTCGCTGACCGTTTGGTCGTTGATGTGGACTATGCCCGTCGGGATCTGCTCCGCCAGGTTCCAGGCCCTCATGACGTCCTTCGTGATGATTCCCAGCGAGAGGCCGTATTCGGAGTTTGCGGCGAGCTGCGTGGCTTCTTCTTCGGTTCGGAAGGTGCGGATCGGGGCCACCGGGCCGAAGATCTCCTCGCGCCAGGCGGGGGTTCGGTCTTCGAGGTCGGTCAGGACCGTCGGGCGGTAGAAGAGGTCCTCGTAGGTGCCGCCGGTGGTGATGGTGCCGCCGGCGCGGACCAGGGCGTGGATCTTTTCGCGTTGGGACTGGTCGATGACGGGGCCGAGGTCGACCTTGTCGGTGAACGGGTTGCCCACGATCATCGCCTCGGCTTTGGCGGTCAGCGCGTCGACGAAGTCCGAGTGGAGCGATTCGTGGACGAGGTGGCGGCCGGCGGTCATGCAGATCTGGCCCTGGTGGAAGAAGGAGCCGAAGGCGGCGGCGCCGGCGGCCTGGTCGATGTCGGCGTCGTCGAGGACGAGGAGGGCGGAGTTGCCGCCGAGTTCGAGGTGGACGCGTTTGAGGAGGCGGCCGCCGGCTTCGGCGACGGCGCGGCCGGCCTTGGTGGAGCCGGTGAAGGAGATGACGCGGATGTTCGGGTCGGCGACGATCGCCTCGCCGACGTCGGGGCCGCCGGGGACCAGGTGGAGGAGGCCGGGCGGGAGGCCGGCCTCTTCGAAGACGCGGGCCATGACGACGCCGCCGGAGACGGCGGTGCGCGGGTCGGGTTTGAGGACGACGGCGTTGCCGAGGGCCAGGGCCGCCGCGACGGAGCGGATGCCGAGGATCAGGGGGGCGTTGAAGGGTGCGATGACGCCGACGACGCCGGCGGGGACGCGGCGGACCACCGAGAGGCGGGGGGACTCGGAGGGGATGAGCTCGCCGATCGGGGAGGAGGCGAGGGCGGCGGCCTCGTGGCATTCCGCGGCGGCGACGTGGGTTTCGAAGCCGGCCTTCATCGGGACGGCGCCCGATTCGCGGGTGAGCCACTCGTGGATCTCGACGGCGTGCGCTTCGAAGAGGGTGCCGGCGCGGCGGAGGACCGCGGCGCGGACGTGGAAGGGCGTTGCGGCCCAAGCGGGCTGGGCCGCGGCGGCGGCGCGGGCGGCGGCCGCGATGTCGCCGGGGAGGGCGAC
>NZ_QFRW01000322.1 GCF_003265355.1 Glycomyces dulcitolivorans
CCGGCTCCGGCCTACACCGCCTCGCCGCTGCGCGTCCTCGCCTGGCGCGGGCGCCCCACTTCGCCCGGCGACCCCCGCTGGGACGCCGCCCCCGAGGGCCGCCGCGCCCTCGCCAACACCGCCGCCGCCATCGGAGTCGCCGCATGAGGACCGTCGCCGAACACGTCGTGGGCGCCCGCGCGCCCTGGTCCGGGGCCGTCGCCGCCGGGCAGACCCTCGTCATCACCGACCTCGAAGGCAACCAGGCCGTCGACTTTCTCCTCTTCGACGCCGCCGACCCGGCCCTGCGCTACAGCGCCCAGAACACGATCGCCGCCGCCGGGGCCCTGTACCTGTCGACCGGCTCGGTCCTGCGCGACGTCGAGCACGGCCCGCTCGCCACCGTCACCGCCGACAACTGCGGCCGCCACGACACCGTCGGCGGCGCCTGCTCCAAGGAGTCCAACACCCTCCGCTACGGCCACCACACGTGGGCGCAGCACGCCTGCGTCGAGAACTTCCTCCACGAAGGCGCCCGCTGGGGCCTGGGCAAGCGCGACATGACCGGCAACGTCAACTGGTTCATGAACGTCCCCGTCGAGGACGACGGCGCCCTCGGCATCGTCGACGGCCTGTCCGCGCCCGGCCTGGAGGTCGCCATGCGCGCCGAGCGGGACGTGATCGCGCTCGTCTCCAACTGCCCCCAGATCAACAACCCCTGCAACGCCTTCAACCCGACCCCGATCAAGATCGCCGTCACCGAGGAGTCCTGACTTGGCCTTCGACACCCTCCTGGTCGCCAACCGCGGGGAGATCGCCGTCCGCGTCATCGCCACCGCCAAGCGCATGGGGCTCAAGACGGTCGCCGTGTATTCCGACGCCGACCGCGCCGCCGCCCACGTCGACGCCGCCGACACCGCCGTCCGCATCGGCGGCCCCGCCCCCGCCGACTCCTACCTGCGCGCCGACGCGATCCTGGAGGCCGCAGCGGCCACCGGGGCCGGGGCCGTCCACCCCGGGTACGGGTTCCTGTCCGAGAACGCCGCCTTCGCGCGCGCCGTCGAGGACGCCGGCCTCGCCTTCGTCGGCCCCGCCCCCGCCCACCTGGACCTGTTCGGCGCCAAGCACACCGCCCGCGCCGCCGCCGAAGCCGCCGGGGTCCCGCTCCTGGCCGGGACCGGCCTCCTCGACGGCGTCGCGCACGCCCTCGACGAGGCCGAGCGCATCGGCTACCCCGTGATGCTCAAGGCCACCGCCGGAGGCGGCGGCATCGGGATGCGCCCCGCCGCCGGGCCCGACGAGCTGCGCGACGCCTGGGACGGCGTCGAGCGCCTCGCCCGCTCCGGCTTCGGCGACGCCGGCCTCTTCCTCGAACGGCTCGTGCGCCGCGCCCGCCACGTCGAGGTCCAGGTCTTCGGCGACGGCCGCGGCGGCGTCGCCGTCCTCGGCGACCGCGACTGCACCCTCCAGCGCCGCAACCAGAAAGTGATCGAAGAGGCCCCCGCCCCCGACGTCCCCGACGCGCTCCGCGAGCACTACCTCGACGCCGCCCGCCGCCTGTGCGCCTCCGTCGGCTACCGCTCCGCGGGCACCGTCGAGTTCCTCTACGACACCGAGCGCGGCGAGGTCGCCTTCCTGGAGGTCAACACCCGCCTCCAGGTCGAGCACCCCGTCACCGAGGCCGTCTACGGCGTCGACCTCGTCGAGTGGATGATCCGCCTCGCCCAGGGCGACGACGCCCCGATGCGCCGCCCCCTCAGGCCCGCCGGGCACGCCGTCCAGATGCGCCTCTACGCCGAGGACCCCGCCCAGGGCCACCGGCCCTCCACCGGCACCGTCACCCACCTCGCCATGCCCGAAGACGTCCGCGTCGACACCTGGATCGAGGCCGGGACCGTGATCGGCCCCGACTACGACCCGATGATCGCCAAGCTCATCGCCCACGGCCCCACCCGAACCGACGCCATCGCGACCGCCGCCGACGCCATCGCGGACCTGCGCATCGCGGGCGTCGAGACCAACCAGGGCCAGCTCGCCGCCGCCCTCGCCGACCCCGGCTTCACCGCCGCCCGCCACACCACCGCGACCCTCGCCGACGTCCCCGACCCGCGCCCGCGCATCGATGTCCTCGCCGCCGGCACCCAGACCACGATCCAGGACTGGCCCGGGCGCACCGGCTACTGGCAGGTCGGGCTCCCGCCCTCGGGCCCGATGGACGACCGGTCCTTCCGCCTCGGCAACCGCGCCCTCGGCAACCCCGAAGGCGCCCCAGGACTCGAATGCACCGCAACGGGTCCCACCCTCCGCTTCAGCGCCGGCGCCGTCGTCTGCGTGACCGGCGCCCCGGCCCCGGTCACCCTCGACGGCACCCCGGTCCCGCAATGGGAAGCGATCGACGTCCCCGCCGGAGCCGTGCTCGCGATCGGCGCCCCCGACCGCGTCGGCCTGCGCACCTACCTGCTGATCCAAGGCGGCCTCGACGTCCCGCTGTACCTCGGCTCGGCAGCCACGTTCACCCTCGGCGAGATCGGCGGCCTCACCGGCGGCGCCCTCCGCGTCGGCGACGTGCTCCGCCCCGCGACCGAAAACGATCGACCGATCGAAACTCTGGCGGCCGCGCCGGGCGCACCGGAGCGGCCGACCGGCAAGGACCGCACCGATACCGGTCAACCGACCGAAACCCCTGGCACCGTCCCCGAAGCCGACCGGCCCGTCTTCACCAACCACTGGGAGCTGCCCGTCGCCGCCGGGCCCCACGCCGCCCCCGACTTCTTCACCCCCGCCGACATCGACGACCTCTACAGCGCCGCCTGGGAGGTCCACTTCAACTCCGCCCGCACCGGCGTGCGCCTCACCGGCCCGAAGCCGCGCTGGGCCCGCCCCGACGGCGGCGAGGCCGGCCTCCACCCCTCCAACATCCACGACAACGCCTACGCGATCGGCGCGGTCGACTTCACCGGCGACATGCCCGTCCTCCTCGGACCCGACGGTCCCAGCCTCGGCGGATTCGTCTGCCCCGCAACGGTGGTCACGAGCGAGCGCTGGCGCATGGGCCAGCTCCGGCCCGGCGACACGGTCCGCTTCACCCGCGCCGACCGCGCCCCGGCTGTCCTCGGCGGCGCCCCCGCGGCCGCCGACCACCCCGCCGCGGCCTACCGCCGCTCCGGCGACGACAACGTCCTCGTCGAATACGGCCCCAACGTCCTCGACCTCGGCCTGCGCATGCGCGTCCACGCCCTCGCCGACGCCGTCGCCGACCGCTTCGGCGGCGAGGACTCCGGACTCCTCGACCTCACCCCCGGCGTCCGCAGCCTCCAGGTCCACTTCGACCCCGCCCGCATCGACCAGGCCGCGCTCGTCGATCAACTGACCGAAATCGAGGCCCGGCTGCCCTCGACCGAAGCGCTCGCCGTCCCCAGCCGCGAGGTCCGCCTCCCGTTGTCGTGGGACGACCCGGCCACCCGCGAGGCCATCGACCGGTACATGAACGGCGTCCGCGACGACGCCCCCTGGTGCCCCTGGAACATCGAGTTCATCCGCCGCGTCAACGGCCTCGACGACGTGGAGGCGGTGCGCCGCACCGTCTTCGACGCCGAGTACATGGTCCTGGGCCTGGGCGACGTCTACCTCGGCGCGCCCGTCGCCACCCCGCTCGACCCGCGGCACCGGCTCGTGACCACCAAGTACAACCCCGCGCGCACCTGGACGCCGCAGAACGCCGTCGGCATCGGCGGCGCCTACATGTGCATCTACGGCATGGAGGGCCCCGGCGGGTACCAGTTCGTCGGCCGCACCGTCCAGGTCTGGAACACCCACCGCGCCCGCGGCCCCTTCACCGAGGGCAAGCCCTGGCTGCTGCGGTTCTTCGACCGCATCCGCTGGTACCCGGTGTCCACGGAGGAGTTGGACGAGCTGCGCGCCGAGATGGCCGCGGGCCGCTTCACCCCCGAGACCAGCGAAGGCGTCTTCCGCTACAGCGACTACCGGGCCTTCCTGGAGGCCAACGCCGAAGGCATCGCCGACTTCAGGGCCCGCCAGTCCGCGGCCTTCGCCGCCGAGCGCGAGGCGTGGGAGGCCTCGGGCGAGTTCGACCGCCAGCAGGTCGAGCCGCCCGCGGCCGAGACCGGGACGGTCGAGGCCCCGCCCGGCGGCGCGGTCGCGTCCTCCCCGCTGGCCGCGGCGGTCTGGAAGGTCGCGGTCCGCCCCGGCGACGAGGTCGAGGCCGGGCAGGTCCTGGTCGTCCTGGAGGCGATGAAGATGGAGACCCCGGTGACCGCCCCGCAGGCGGGCCGGGTCCTGAAGGTCCTCGCCGAACCCGGCGGGCAGGTCGGCGCGGGCGCGCCCCTAGTGGTGCTCGACGGCCCCTCGTCAGCACCGTGACGGGTGAACCACCCCGGACGTTCAACGGAACGACTACAGTCCGTCACTGGAACGTCTCGTGAGATCTACTCGCAAAAGCCGCGATTTCCCTACGCTGGCCTGCGGCAGCGCTTCCGCTGCGTCCCATCATTCCGCAAAAGGACTGCCACCATGAAACGACGGAACGTCATGCGCGCCGCGGTCGCCGGCGCCGGATCGGTCGCCCTCGGCTTCACCATGACCCGCCCCTCCTTCGCGTACCCGGCCCTCCCCGGCACCAGCCCCTACGGCGCCCTCCAGGCCGCCGACGCCCGCGGCATCCAGCTGCCCGCCGGGTTCACCTCCCGCATCGTCGCCCGCTCCTCCCAGACCGTCTCCGGCACCTCCTACACCTGGCACAGCGCCCCCGACGGCGGCGCCTGCTTCGCCGACGGGAACGGCTGGATCTACGTCTCCAACTCCGAGGTCTCCTCCGGCGGCGGCGTCGGGGCCCTGCGCTTCGACGCCGCGGGCAACGTCGTCGACGCCTACCGCACCCTCAACGGCACCCGCACCAACTGCGCCGGCGGCGCGACCCCCTGGAACACCTGGCTCTCCTGCGAGGAAGTCGACCGCGGCTACGTCTACGAGACCGACCCCTGGGGCGACGACGCCGCCGTCCGACGCGACGCCATGGGCCGCTTCAAACACGAGGCCGCAGCCGCCGACGCCGACCACGGCGTCGTCTACCTCACCGAAGACGTCACCGACGGCGCCTTCTACCGCTTCCGCCCCACCACCTGGGGCGACCTCGCCACCGGCACCCTCCAGGTCCTCACCCAGACCGGCTCGACCCTCGCCTGGGCCACCGTCCCCGACCCCGACGGCTCCCCGACCGCCACCCGCAACCAGGTCGCCAACACCAAGCGCTTCAACGGCGGCGAGGGCTGCTACTACACCGACGGCATCTGCTTCTTCACCACCAAGGGCGACAACAAGGTCTGGGCCTACGACGCCGACGCCAACACCCTCGCCACCGTCTACGACGACAACGTCTCCGGCGCCCCGCTCTCCGGCGTCGACAACATCACCGGCGCCACCGGCTCCGGGGACCTGTTCGTCGCCGAGGACGGCGGCAACATGGAGATCTGCGTGATCACCCCCGACGACATCGTCGCCCCGTTCCTGCGCATCACCGGCCAGAGCGGCTCCGAGATCACCGGCCCCGCCTTCAACCCGGCCGGGAACCGCCTCTACTTCTCGTCCCAGCGCGGCACCAGCGGCTCCAGCAGCGGCGGCATCACCTACGAGGTCACCGGCCCCTTCCGCAGCCTCTGACCCGCACGGGGCCGCACGAGCGCATTTGTGCGGCCCCACCAAAGGCCCTCCGCCGCTAGGATCGTGGGAACTGCCGCGACAACGCTGTGCCTTTTTAGGGAGCCGTGAACGCCCTTGCCTCTCATCACAGTGGACCTAGCGATCGTCGGCGCGGGCCCGACGGGCCTCTTCGCCGCCTACTACGCGGGCTTCCGCGGCCTGCGCACCGCCGTCATCGACGCCCTCCCCGAGGCCGGCGGCCAGATCACCGCCATGTACCCCGAGAAGCAGATCTACGACGTCGCCGGATTCCCCGAGATCAAGGGCCGCGACCTCGTCGAGAACCTCCTGCGCCAGGCCGCCCCCTTCGAGCCGGTCTACCTCCTCGGCCACCAGGCCCAGAAACTCGAACACTCCGGCGGCCTGCCCGTCCTCGGCCTCTCCGGCGACGTCACCGTCGCCGCCAAGGCCCTGCTCATCACCGGCGGCCTCGGCAGCTTCGCGCCCCGCCCGCTCCCGGCCGCCGCCGACTTCCACGGCGCCGGGATCGTCTACTTCGTGCCCGAACTCGCCGCCCACGCCGGGCAGGACGTCGTCATCGTCGGCGGCGGCGACTCCGCGTTCGACTGGGCGCTGGCCCTCCACGGCGTCGCCCGCTCCACGGTGATCGTGCACCGCCGTGAGAAGTTCCGTGCCCACCACGCCACGATCGAGCGCGTGCGGGGCCTCGGCGTCCCGATCATCGTCAACGCCCAGGTCACGGCCATCCACGGGACGACGCACATCGAAGGCGTCGCCCTCGACGTCAAGGACGAGGGCCCGCGCGAGCTCCCCGCCGACGCGATCGTCGCCGCCCTCGGCTTCACCGCCGACCTCGGGCCGCTGGGGGAGTGGGGTCTGGACCTGGACCACCGCACGATCACCGTCGACTCGACGATGGCCGCGAGCCTGCCGCGCACCTACGCCGCGGGCGACATCGCCGCCTACCCCGGCAAGGTCAAGCTCATCGCGACCGGCTTCGGCGAGGCCGCCACGGCCGTCAACAACGCCGCCGTCGCGATCGACCCGGCCGCGCACCTCTTCCCCGGCCACTCCAGTGAGAACCCGTAAACCGTTGCAGCACAAGGGAATCGATCTATCGATGCGGTCCTGATATGACTTACTGACGGGTATGTCGCTTTGGGTTCCAGGCGCAGTCATACTATGCGGGAATGCTTGCCATGACCGTGTCCGGCGGGAGCCTCACCGCCGCCCAGGTGCCCGAGCCCGCGCCCGGACCCGACGAAGTCCTCATCGAGGTCGCCGCCGCCGGCGTCAACCGCGCCGACCTCCTCCAGGTCGCCGGCCACTACCCGTCCCCGCAGGGCGCGCCCGCCTGGCCCGGCCTGGAGGTCTCCGGGACCATCGTCGATGTCGGCAGCGCCGACAACGCGACCCTCCTCGGCGCCGAGGTCTGCGCCCTGCTCCCCGGCGGCGGCTACGCCCAGTACGCCACCGTGGACGCAGGACTCGTGCTCCCCGTGCCCGAGAACGTCTCCCTAGCGGACGCCGCCGGCCTGCCCGAGGCCGCCGCGACCGTCTACTCCAACCTCGGCTACCTGCTCGAAGACGCGTCCCGCAAGCGCCGCGTCCTCGTCCACGGCGGTTCCGGCGGCGTCGGCACCTTCGCCGTCCAGTTCGCGCGCAAGCTCGCCGACGCCGAGACCTGGACGACCGCCCGCGGCGAGTTCACCAAGCAGCTCGAAGCCCTCGGCGCCGACCGGGTCGTGGACTACCGCAGCGAGGACTTCGCGGCCCTCGCGCAGGAAGCCGGCGGAGCGGACGCGATCCTCGACGTCATCGGCGCGGCCTACTTCGAGCCCAACCTCAAGGCCCTCGCCCAGGACGGCCGCCTCGCCATCATCGGGCTCCAGCAGGGCAACGCCGCCCAGATACACCTCGGCGGCCTGCTCGCCAAGCGCGCCACCATCACCGGCACCACGCTCCGCGCCCGCCCCCTGGACCAGCGCCGCCAGATCCTCGCCGAGGTCTTCGAACGCGTCTGGCCCGCCCTCGACACCGGCGACATCAAACCCGTCGTGACGACGAAGCTCCCGCTCGGCGAGGCCGCCGAAGCCCACCGCCTCATGGGCGCGGGCGGCCACTTCGGCAAGATCGTCCTCACGGCCAAGTAAGCGACCGGCACCGCCGGATCGTCGGACCCTCCTGGCATTGTTGAAGCCGGGGGCGGCCGCGAATGCCCGATTCGCGTAGAACCGCCGAGACACGCCCGGCCGGCCCCGAACGGGGCCGGCCGCGGGCGACCACTATTTCTCGCAGCAGCCGTGGCAGCAGTCCTGGCCGCCGCACTTGCACGCCTCGTCGTTGCAGCAGTTGCAGCACTCGTCGCTCATCGCGCTCACCTCCGCCCGCCATTGTCCGGTCCGCATTTCCCGCGGGCGCGCCTCACCCGCCGGTAATGGGCTCGATCGCACTTCAGGGCGGCGACTACCATGGACCCGAACGTCAAGCGCCGGCCGCTCGACCGGCCCATTCCATGAGGAGAACCGTGGCTTCCGCAGCACCGAATCAGAGTCCCAGCGTCGTCGAACCCCTCTGGGTGACGGCTGGCACGACCGGTGCCGACGCGGTGGCCGAGGCCGGCCTCCCCGTCAACGGGCCGAACGCCATCGTCGTCGTCCGCGACGCCGAAGGCCAGCTCCGCGACCTCTCCTGGGCCCCCGAGACCGACCAGAAGGTCGAGCCCGTCGCGCTCAACAGCCCCGACGGCCTCAACGTGCTGCGCCACTCGGCCGCGCACGTCATGGCCCAGGCCGTTCAGGAGCTCCACGAGGCCAAGCTCGGCATCGGCCCGCCGGTCACCGACGGGTTCTACTACGACTTTGACGTCGCCGAGCCGTTCAACCCCGACGACCTCAAGGCCGTCGAGAAGCGCATGCTCCAGATCATCAAGCAGGGGCAGACCTTCCACCGCCGCAAGTACGCCTCCCTCGACGAGGCCCGCGCCGAGCTCGCGAACGAGCCCTACAAGCTCGAACTCATCGAGACCAAGGGCGAGGGCACCGACGCCGACGAGGTCATGGAGGTCGGCGGCGGCGAGCTCACCGCCTACGACAACCGCGACCGCACCGGCGAGAAGGTCTGGTCCGACCTGTGCCGGGGCCCGCACCTGCCCTCCACCAAGCTCATCGGCGCCGTCAAGCTCATGCGCTCGGCCGCCGCGTACTGGATGGGCTCGGAGAAGAACCCACAGCTCCAGCGCATCTACGGCACCGCCTGGCCGACCGTCCAGGAGCAGAAGGACTACCTCGCGCGCCTCGCCGAGGCCGAGAAGCGCGACCACCGCAAACTCGGACAGCAGCTCGACCTGTTCTCCTTCCCCGACGAGCTCGGCTCCGGGCTCCCGGTGTTCCACCCCAAGGGCGGGATCATCCGGTACGAGATGGAGAACTACCTGCGCGAACGCCAGCGCGAAGCCGGGTACGAGCTCGTCAACACCCCGCACATCACCAAAGAGGGCCTGTTCCACACCTCGGGGCACCTGCCGTACTACGCGGACACCATGTTCCCGCCCATGGAGTTCGAGGGCGCGAACTACTACCTCAAGGCCATGAACTGCCCGATGCACAACCTGATCTTCCAGTCGCGCGGGCGCTCCTACCGGGAGCTGCCGCTGCGCCTGTCGGAGTTCGGGACCGTGTACCGGTACGAGAAGTCCGGCGTCGTCCACGGCCTCACTCGCGTCCGCGGCCTGACCCAGGACGACGCGCACATCTACTGCACCGAGGAGCAGGCCCCCGGGGAGATCCGGAGCCTCCTCGAATTCGTGCTCCAGCTGCTGCGCGACTACGGGCTCAACGACTTCTACCTGGAGCTGTCGACCCGCGGGGACTCCGAGAAGTTCATCGGCGCCCCCGAGCTGTGGGAGTCGGCGACCGCGACCCTGCGCCAGGTCGCCGAGGAGTCCGGCCTCGACCTCGTCCCCGACCCGGGCGGCGCGGCCTTCTACGGCCCGAAGATCTCCGTCCAGGCCAAGGACGCGATCGGCCGCACCTGGCAGATGTCGACCATCCAGCTCGACTTCAACCAGCCCAACGGCTTCGGCCTCGAATACTCGGCGGCCGACGGCACCCGCAAGCGGCCGGTCATGATCCACCGCGCGCTCTTCGGCTCGATCGAGCGCTTCTTCGGCGTCCTCACCGAGCACTACGCGGGCGCGTTCCCGGCCTGGCTCGCGCCGGTCCAGGCCGTCGGCATCCCCGTCCGCGACGAGAACGCCGACTACCTGGAGGCCTTCACCCGCCGCCTGCGCGCCGAGGGCGTCCGCGCCGAGGTCGACCACTCCGACGACCGCATGCAGAAGAAGGTCCGCAAC
Source organism: Glycomyces dulcitolivorans (assembly GCF_003265355.1). Lineage (GTDB taxonomy): Bacteria > Actinomycetota > Actinomycetes > Mycobacteriales > Micromonosporaceae > Glycomyces > Glycomyces dulcitolivorans. Next base: position 10,010 of record NZ_QFRW01000322.1, read on the forward strand.
GCCCAGCTCCAGAAGATCCCGTTCATGGTCATCGCCGGCGACGACGACCAGAACGCCGGGACCGTGTCCTTCCGCTACCGCGACGGCTCCCAGCGCAACGGCGTCCCCGCCGACGAGGCCGTCGCCCACGTCACCGAGGTCATCCGCTCGCGCGTGAACGAGGGCCCCACGGCCGCAGCAGAGTAAGCGAGATCGCGGGCGCCCCCGGCATTACGGCCGGGGGCGCCCGCGTCAGTCTGTGGACGCGATGAGGAACGACGCCGCTGCGAGGTTCGCGACGGCGAACGTGATGGCGACCCCGAGGCCGCCGGGGACGTTGTAGGCGACGATGGTCGCCGCGGCGGTGAGCACCATGCACACCAGGACGAACCCCTGCTGGTGGTCCTCGGCCACGTTCTCGTCCATGACGAAGATGCAGAAGACGGCGATCGCGACGGCCGCGGCGGCGGCGAGGGTGCCCACCAGGCCGCCGATCCATCCGGTCGCCCAGAATTCCCACCACCGCGGCTCCAGGTAGGCCGCGAGCCTGCCGTACGCGGCCGCCGACCACCAGGTGAAGAGGGCGACACCGCCCACTGCGAAGAGCGCGGCCCAGGTCTCCTCCATCGCGTCGCCGAGGCCCCAGTCGAGGTACGAGGCGTGCTCCGCCGCGACGGCGTAGGCGATCACCGCCACGTTGACCAGTATCGAGACGGGGATGGCGGCGTCGTCCCAGCCTGCGGCGTGGTGCCAGACCACGGCGCCGACGGTCGCCGTGAAGGCCAGGGTGATCCACGGGGACACGAGGTCGCCGTCCCGCTCCTCGATGATGTAGACGTACACCAGGGTCGCCACGAGCACGACCGCCAGCATGCAGACGGTCCCGGCGATCCCCGCGACCCACCCGCTCGGGACCCACTCCCATGCGTGCTCGTCCAGGAGCGCGGCGAGGCCCGCATAGGACAGCAGCCCGAGCTTGAGGATCCCGGCCATCCCCGCGAGACCCGCGAGCATGACCCCGGCGACCTTCGCAGGGCTCGCCCTGCTGGTCATGGCCGAGAGCCTGGACGGGTACGCGGGGGGCGTGTACGGGGTTTCGGGCGCCGGCCGCTCGGCGGCGTCCGGCAGCGGCACGGTCGAGTGGGTCGCGGACTCCTCGGCCGCCTCGCCGGTCTCGACCGGGGCCTCCTCCTCCGAGAACCGGTCCTCGACGCCGTTGATGAGGTCCTTGGCGTGCAGCGCCGCCCCCAGCGCCACGGCGAGTTCGGGTTCGGCGACCTTGACGACCCGGTTCGCGCTGTCGCGCAGGAGCTTCGCGATGAGCGTGAGGCGGGTGCTGCCGCCGACCGGGACGACCTGGCCGATGTCTTCCCAGGTCAGGTCCGCCGTTCGCAGCAGCTGGTCGCAGGAGGCGATGGTCTCTTCGAGCATCTGCCCGATGGAGTCCTCCAGGGTCGCCTGGTCGACCTCGACCGGGTCGCCTTCGGGCAGGTGCAGCCACGCCGACGCCTGGGTCGAGAGCACGCGCTTGGCGCTCTCGCACTCGTCGCGGAAGCTGAGGTACATGCGGGAGGCCTGGTCGTCGTCGGGGTCGATCTCCAGCCAGTCGGGGCGCGGGGGCTCCAGGTCGTGCGCGACCTTCTTCATGAGGGCGGTGGTGAAGTCGATGCCGCCGATGTCGGGGCAGCCGCCGGGCCGGCCGACGACCGCGTAGCCCTCGGCGGTGTTGCCCCGGGCGAGCACGCAGTCGAAGGTGCCGCCGCCGAGGTCGTAGACGAGCACCGTGGTCTCGGCGATGAGCAGGTCCCGGTCGAACGCGTACCGCAGGGCCGCAACGGGTTCGGGCAGGAGCACCACCGTGGCCGGGTCGAATCCGGCCGCGGCGGCCGCATCGGTCATGCGGCGGCGCTGCACTTCGTCCCAGGAGGCCGGGATGGTGATCACGACCTGCTGGGCGGGACCGGGGATGCGGTCGAGGGCGCATTCGCGCAGGCGCTTGAGCAGGGCCGTGACGAGTTCGTCGGTGCGCAGGGACCGGTTCCCGAGCTGGTTGGGCACCGTCGACCGGAACTCGCGCTTGAACTCGGTGCGGAAGGCGCTCAGGTCGAGGCGCTTCTGCCGCTCGGCGGCGGTGCCGACGAGCAGGTCGCCCTGGGCGTTGACGAAGGCGCTGGAGGGGAACGTGTACGAGGTGTGGGCCGACTCCGGATCGGAGATCCGGGTGACGGTGCCCTCGGCGTCGACGACGATGATCGCCGAGGTCGAGGTGCCGAAGTCGATGCCGTATCCGATGGCCATGGGCGGGGCGCTCCTGTCTGGGGGTCAGAGCCGTGCGAGCCGGTCGTGGAGGGCGGTCAGCCGCTCGCCCAGGAGCCGGTACTCCTCGGTGCGGCGCCGCAGGTCGGCGAGGTGGCGTTCGAGGTCCCGCGCGTCGCGGTTCGAGGAGGCCTCCAGCCGCTGGACCGAGGCCTCCAGGCTGGCGAGCGACCGGCCCGCCTCGGATTCGAGGAGGCCCTCCAGGCTGCCCCGCTGCTGCCGGACGGCGGCGTCGAACCGGCGCCCGATCTCCAGGATCTCTCGGTCCAGGGCCGGCACCACGTACCGGACCATGCGCTTGACCTGGTGGGTGCGCCGCTCGCCGCGCTGCTCCTGGATCTGCTCGGTGGCGCTGACGAACCCGATGATGTTGAACAGGAGGCCGCCGACGATGCCGCCGATCACCGACCCGGCCCCCGGCGCGAACAGGGAGGTCACCATCGCCCCGATGGTCGCGCCGAACGCGCCCGCGGTCATCGACGACTCGAACCCGGTGCGGAGCCAGCCGAGGTTGCGCTTGCGGCCGAGCACTTCCCCGGGCACGGCGATCGCGGGCAGGTACCGCTCGTGCTCGGCGCCGGTCACGGTGAGCGGCACCGCGATGCGCTCGGCGATCTCGGCGGCGGCACGGCTGGTCCGCTCGATCATCGCGGCCTCGACCTCGTCGACGATCGCCCCGATCTCGGCGCACACCTGCCCGAGGAGCTGCCTCGCGTCGGTCCCGGTCGGGTTCTCGGCCTGGACCTTGAAGTCCCGCTTCGCCTCCTGGCACCGGTTGTCGAGTTCGACGCGCAGTTCGCGTTCGATCTCGCCGACCCGTCGGCGCAGCTCCATCCGCCACGGGGCGGCCGGGCCGCGCAGGTCGGCGGCGCGGGTGCGCTCCTTCGCGATGTGTTCGAGGGTCTCGCCGAGGTCGGTGCCCGGGCCCATGCCCGCGAACTCGTTGACGACCGGCGCGGACGACTCGCGCACCACCGCGGTGAGCTCGCCCAGCGCCCGCCCGATCCGCGGCGCGATGCAGGTCGAGGCCAGGCCGTCCCACAGCTCCCGCTCCAGTTCGGGGAACCCGGACCCGCCGTCGTCGCGGCCCTCGGCGAGTTCGGCCTCGCGCTCGGTCGCGGAGACGGCGACGACGCGGACCTGCGCGGCGGGGACGTCGAGCGCGCCGCCGATCCGGGCGGCGATGTCGGCGACGGCCCCTTCGGTGTCGTAGATCCGGTCGGCCTTGGTCGCGGCCACCAGCACGGTCGGGCAGGACCGCTCCGCCCGTTGCAGGAACTCCAGCTCTGGCTTCGACAGCGGGTCGATCACGTTGCACACGAACAGGATCCCGTCGGTGCGCGGCAGGAGCGCGTTCGTGATCGCGGTGTGCTCGGTGTACAGGGTCCCGATGCCGGGCGTGTCGACCAGGACCAGGCCCCGGCGCAGCACCTCGGACGGGAGCGCGACGTCGATCGAGCGGACGCGCTCGCGGTTGCGCGGGTTCCCGGTCTGCGAGCCGTACCGGGCGAGGGAGGCGACCGGGACGGCGCGCTCGACCAGGCGCCCGGCCTCGTCCTCGGTCCGGATCGCGGCCTTCAGCTCCGGGCCCCACCGGACCGCGGCGATCGCGGAGGTGGTCGCGCGGATGCCGACCGGCAGCAGGTCGGGGCGGCCGACGAGCGCGTTGACCAGGCTCGACTTGCCGCGGCTGTACTCGCCGCACACGGTCACCGTGTACGCGTCGGAGGCGAGGCGGGACCGGCTCTCGCGCAACCGGACCGCCGAGGCGCCGGACAGGTCCCCTCCCGCGACGCGGGCGACCTCCTCGTACAGGTCCAGGACCTCGCGGCGCAGGGCCGTGACCGCGGCGTGCGCTCCCGTCACCGGTCCTCCTCCACGTAGGCGACCACCTGTTGCGGCCGGATGAGCAGGCCGTTCCACCGCACGCCGGACCGCAGCGTCCGGGCCACGTGGTGGACCAGGGCCGGGTCGGCGGTGGCGGCGGTGGTGATGACCTCGTGCAGCGGGGCCCGCACCGGCCCGGCCTCCTCGACCAGGTCCGCCCCCGACAGGGCGAGCATGGCGGCGACGTCCTGGCGCATCCGTTTGACGTCAGGCGAGGGCCCGCCGTCGCGGCCCGCGGTCATCTCCAGCCAGTCGTAGGTCCTCACGAGCGACAACACGATCGGGGGCGGCCCGTCCGCCGCCCGGTCCGGTTCCGGGATGGGCGCGTCCGCGACCGGCGGCAGGGAGTCGAGGACCGCGAGCGCGAACTCCAGCTCGGCGACCTCGTCGACCCGCCGCGCCGACTGGTCGGCCTTCCCCTCGCCCACGCCGTACAGCTCGGCGACGCGGAACGCGACCTGCGCGACCAGCTCGCGGCGCCGCCGCGAGCGCCGCCCGCCGCGCGGCCGCAGCCGCAGGAGGTCTCTCATCATCGTCACTCCTTGATGTCCAGCAGCGATTGCGCCTGCCTGATGCGGTAGAGGATCCGCTGGTAGCTGTTGCGGATGATCCGCGCGACGTGGCGGCTGCGGCCCGGCAGCGACGCCCCCTCGCACCGGCGCGACCAGTGCGCGGCGCGTTCGAGCGCGAGCCGCTCCAGCTCCGCCAGCGGCGTGTCCGCGCCCCGGCCCAGCCGCTGCTCGCAGCGCGTCCCGTGCTCGCCGGTCACCCGCAGGATCTCCTCGCGCTCGGCCAGGGTGAACCCGAGGTCCCCGGCGTAGAACGCGGCCAGCGCGTCGAGTTCGTCGAGGCTGGAGTCCTCGTATTCGAGCTCGTTGAGCTTCTGCTCGACCAGCTCCAGGACCGCCAGCTCGGCCCGCTCCGCGCCGGCCTTCGCCGCGGTGACGCCCTGGCGCACCCGGTGCAGTCCCGAGTGGAGCTTGATGAACGCCGCCCGGTTCCCGAAGTGCCGGGCCAGCTTCTCGTTCAGACCCCCGACGCCGCTGATCTCCCGCAGGTGCGCCCGCAACTGCGCGGCCTCGGCCCCGGGGTGCTCGGCCAGGAACCGGCAGGCCCGGTACAGGCCCCACGCCTGGAGGGCCTCGAACAGCTCCAGCCGCATGCTGGCGGGCACGTCGGGCGCGAAGTCGGCGCCGTCGACGAACCGGCGCCCCGACAGCAGCCGGTTCGCCAGCTCCGCCGGGTCCGCCTTCGCCAGGGCCCGCAGCGCGTCGACCATGCCGGGGGTGAGCCGGGCCGCACCGTGCGCGGCGACGGCCGCGACGGCGACCATGTCGAAGAAGTACCGCGACAGCTGCGGGGACGCGTGGCGGCTGCCCGACACCGCCCGCATCTGCTCCAGCGGGTCGGCCTCGGGCAGGCCGGGGCGCCAGTGCATGTCGCACTTGGCGTACACCCCGATCGCGAAGACCGGCGTGACCTTCCCGGGGGTCTTCTCGGCGAACCGCTCGACCAGCGCGAAGTCCTCCTCGTGGACCTCGGAGTCGATGAGGAACACGAGCGCGTCGGCCGCGAGCAGGGCCGTCTCGCTGTCGCGGTGGGACCGCAGCCCGAGGGCGTCCTCGGTCGCCGTGCCGTCCTCTTCGTACACGCTCGCCAGGCCCGGGGTGTCCAGGAGCCGGAAGGACTTCAGGAACTCGCTGGGGACGCCGTACTTGACGCGGGCGACTCCGGGCGCGGGGTGCGCGCCGTCGCGGTCCCGGACCGTCAGCCGGTGCAGGTCCTGCGGGTGGCCGTGGACGGCGCCGCCGTCCTCGTACCGGACGGTGACCGCGGGAGCGGCCGCATAGGACAGCTCGGTGACCACCGAGGTCGTCTCCGAGCGCCCGACCGCGACCTCGTCGCGGTCGATCATGGCGTTGACCAGCGTCGACTTGCCGCGGCTGGCCCGGCCCGCGATGGCCACGCGCAGCGGCTGGCCGAGGCGTTCGAGGGCGGCGGCGAGCGCGGCGTGCAGCTCGGCGAGGCGCGGCTGGCCGCGCGTCAGCTTCAGGCACTCCGCGAAGGCGGTCTGGGCGCGGGTGGGGCGGTCGGATTCGGGCGGGCTCGGGGGGTGTCCGGACACACGTGCCTCCACGCGGGAAGGGAACGGCCGTCGACCCCAGTATGGCGCAACGGTGCACGTCGCGCTGGTCGCGTTCACCCCTGCGGGGTCCGGCGTCTAGGACACGACCAGGTCGACGCGGGCGGTCTCGCCCGGCTCGACGACGACCGCGTCGAGGTCGTTGACGGTGCCGTCGTCGAGGATGGTGGCGACTTCGAAGGCGCCCAGCAGGTTCGTCAGCTCGATCGTGCCGTCGGGGCCGGTCATGGGGGCGGACTCCCAGTCGGGGGCCTCGTTCCCCTCGTCGAGGCCGGTGAGTTCGAGCGGGACGTTCGCCTGCGGCGTCCCGTCCTCGTCGGTCACCGAGACGAGGAGCGCGCCCCATTCGGGCCGGTCGTCGGGGACCGGTTCGACCCGGGCCGCGTCGGTCGCGGGGTCGACCGGGGTCAGGGTGGGCGTGAAAGTGCAAGCGGCGGTGGCGAACAGGAGCAGCAGGCCGGCGGCGAGGAGCTTCATGGGCATGAGTATGGGACGCGCTTGCACGCCGACCGGTTCCGTCAGTCCCTGCCGGTCTCGCCCAGCCAGCGCGCCAGCCGCCCGGCCCGCGCGAGGGCCGTCAGGCGCTGCTCGGTCGCCTCGCGCAGCTTCGGCGTCGTCACCACGATGAGCTGGTCGCCCGACCGCAGCCGGTCGGCTTTGGCGGGCACGAACAGCCGGTCGACGCGCACCACCCCGGCGATCGCGCTCCCTTCCGGCAGCCGCAGCTCGAATATCCGGATGCCCGCCAGCCCCGACCCTTTCGGGACGGTGATCGTCAGGACCTCGCCGTCGACCGCGTCCAAAGGCGCCGTCTCGATGTCGACCTCCTGGACCACTCCGGCCCGCGCCAGTCCGAGGCGCTTGGCCACCCACGGCAGCGTCGGGCTCTGGAACAGCGTGAACACCACCACGAGGATGAACACCAGGTCCCACAGCGACTGCGCGCCAGGCAAATGCTCGGAGCGCGGGATCGTCGCCAGGACGATCGGCACCGCCCCGCGCAGGCCCGCCCACGACAGCAGCGCCTTCTCCTTGCCGGAGAACCGGAACGGGATGAGGCACAGCCACACCGAGACCGGCCGCGCCACGAACGTCAGCACCGCGCCCAGCAGCAGCGCCGGCAGCAGCATGTGGATGAGGTTGTCCGGGGACGCCAGCAGCCCCAGCATCACGAACATGCCCAGCTGCGCCACCCAGCCCAGCCCGCTGGCGAACGACTGCGTCGCCGCCCGGTGCGGCAGGTGCGAGTTCCCCAGCACCAGCGCCGCCAGGTACGCCGCGATGAACCCCGACGCGTGCAGCGTCCCCGCCGCCGCGAACGCCGCCATCCCCAGGCTGAACACGGCGAGGGGGTACAACCCAGACACCGGCAGCGCGAGCCGCCGCAGCAGCCACGCCCCGCCGAAGCCCACGACCAGGCCGATCACCGATCCGGCCGCCAGCTCCCACACCAGCAGCCCCACCAGCTCGAACGTGTTCGGCAGCCCCTCCGCGGCCGAGAACGCCAGCACGAGGATCACCGCGGGCGCGTCGTTGAACCCCGACTCCGCCTCCAGGGTCCCGCTGAGCCGCTTGGGAAGCCCCACCCCGCGCAGCTCCGAGAACACCGCCGCCGCATCGGTCGACGCCAGCACCGCGCCCATGACCAGGGCCGTCTGCCACTCGAACCCGAGCAGGTAGTGCGCCCCCAGCGCCGTCACCGTCACCGACACGCCCACGCCGAACGTCGCCAGCATCGACGCCGGCGCCAGCTGCCCCGAGATCGCCCGCCACCGCGTCGACAGGCCGCCCTCGATCAGGATCAGCGCCAGCGCGAACGTCCCCAGCACCTGCGCCAACTCGAAGTCCTCGAACGGGATCCCCACCCCGTCCTCGCCCAGCACCATCCCCACCGCCAGGAACACCAGCAGCGCCGGCAGCCCCAGCCGGTGGGTCGCGCGGATGGCCGCGATGGAGACGAGCACGGTGACGCAGCCGATGAGCACAACGAGGTACAGCTGGGGCAACGTCACGTCCGGAGCTTATCCGAGGTGGAGTGTCCCGGGGATTTCGTCGCATTACCGCTTTCCGACTAGGATCGTCCCGTGGAAGAGCGCGAAGGCGAAGGCGTCGGCGTCCCCGACGGGTACCAGCGGCTGTGGACGCCGCACCGCATGGCCTACATCCAAGGGGAGGGCAAGCCCACCGGCGACGACGCCGACATCGAGGGCTGCCCCTTCTGCGAGATCCCCAAGCTCGACGACCGCGACGGCAACATCGTCGCCCGCGGCCAGACGATGTTCGTGGTGCTCAACAAGTACCCCTACAACTCCGGCCACCTCATGGTCGTCCCCTTCCGGCACGTCCCCGACTACACCGACCTCGACACCGACGAGATCCTGGAGATGGGCCTGCTCACCCAGCGCGCCATGGCCGTCCTGCGCTCCGCGCTCGGCGCCCACGGGTTCAACATCGGCATGAACCAGGGCCAGGTCGCCGGCGCCGGCATCGCCGGGCACCTCCACCAGCACATCGTCCCCCGCTGGGGCGGGGACGCGAACTTCATGCCCATCATCGGCCGCACCAAGACCCTCCCGCAGTACCTCGCCGACACCCGCGACCAACTCGCGGCCGCATGGGAGCGGGTGTGACCGCTCCGGCACGATTAGAGTCGAAGGCACAGCCCCCGCACCGGCCGGCCGGGACGGGCGCCGCACCCACTTGCCCGAACACCCACTTGGGCGCTGCCGAGAAACCAGGAGACCATGGCGAAGTTCCTTCGGACCTCCGGCCGAGCGGGCGTACGCCGCTACGTCGACGCCGCCGCGAGGCTCCTCATCCGCGTCGGCGTGTCCGCCAACGCCGTCACCATCACCGGCACCGCGATCGTGGTCGCCGCCTCCCTCACCCTGCTCTCGCAGGGCCACCTGCTCTCCGGGCTCATCGTCATCGGCCTGTCGGTGTTCACCGACATGTTCGACGGCGCCATCGCCCGCGTCAACGGCACCACCAGCCGCTTCGGCGCCCTCCTCGACTCGGTCTGCGACCGGCTCGCCGACGGCGCGATCTTCGCGAGCCTCGCCTACCTCCTGCTCGCCCAGGACCGCTTCCTCGGCGCCGCGCTGGCGCTGACGGCGCTGGTCGTGGGCCAGGTCGTCTCGTACGTGAAGGCCCGCGCCGAGTCCCTGGGCATCGAGTGCAACGTCGGGATCGCCGAGCGCCCCGAGCGCCTGATCCTCGCCGGGGTCGCGGTCCTCGCCGAGGTCTTCGGGGTCCCGTTCGCGCTGGAGGCCGGCATGGGCCTGCTCGCGGTGCTCTCCTCGATCACCGTGGTGCAGCGGCTCGTCCACTCCCGCGCGGCCTTCGCGGCCGGCGAGGAGCGCGTCGATGCCTGAGCGCCTGACCGAGTTCGCCTACCTGGCGGCCTGGCGGGGCGTGCGGCTCCTGCCCGAGTCCGCGGCGTACGGCCTGAGCAGGCGCTTCGCCGACCGGGCGGCGCGAAAGAACGGCCGCGGCGTGCAGCAGCTGCGCAGGAACCTCGCCCGGGTCGTCGGCGGCGAACCCGACGAGGACCTCGTCCGCCGGGCGATGCGCTCGTACGCCCGGTACTGGATCGAGGCGTTCCGGCTGCCGTCGATGGACGACGCGCACCTCCAGCGCCGCTTCGAGATGATCGGCTGGGACCCGGTGCACGCCCGCTCCGAGCAGGGCCTGGGCTCGGTCATCGCGCTGCCGCACTGCGGGAACTGGGACCTCGCCGGCGCCTGGGCCACCCGCATCGCGGGCGACCCGGTCACCACGGTCGCCGAGCGGTTGAAACCCGAAGGGGTCTACCGGCGGTTCCTCGAATACCGCGAGTCCCTGGGGATGCACATCATCCCGACCTCCGGCGGCGACCGCAACCCCCAAGCGGCCCTTGGCGAAGCACTGAACGCCGGGCACGTGGCGGCGCTGGTCGCCGACCGCGACCTGGGCCGCTCGGGCACCGAGGTGAAGTTCTTCGGGGAGGCCACGACGTTCCCGTCGGGCCCGGCGCTGCTGGCGATCCGCAACCGGGTCGACCTGTTCACCGCCGCGATCCACTACGAGGACGACCGGGCGGTCTGCCGCATCTCCGGGCCCGTGGACACCGGAACCGGGTCGCTGCGCGAGCGCCTGGCGTCCACCACGCAGCGCGTCGCCGACGCGTTCGAGGAGGGCATCCGCGCCCACCCGGCGGACTGGCACATGCTCCAGCGGTTCTGGACCGCCGATTTCCAGCCCCCGCCGGCGACCTGATGGGGGACCTGCGGATCGGGATCGTCTCCCCGTACTCCTTCGACGTCCCCGGCGGCGTCCAGTTCCACATCCGCGACCTGGCCGAGACCCTCATCGACGCCGGGCACGACGTCTCGGTCCTGGCCCCGGCCACCGAGACCGAGGGCCTGCCGGACTTCGTCGTCTCCGGCGGCAAGGCCGTCGCGGTGCCCTACAACGGGTCGATCGCGCGACTGGCGTTCGGGCCCATGTCGGCCGCGCGGGTCCGCAAGTGGTGCAACGAGGGCGGCTTCGACGTCATCCACGTCCACGAGCCGCTCACGCCGAGCCTGTCGTGCCTGGCCGTGCTCAACGCCCGCTGCCCGGTGGTGGCGACCTTCCACACCGCGATGACCCGCTCGCGGATGCTCGCGGCTGGCAAGCACATGGCCCAGCTGGTCCTGGAGAGCCTCTCGGCGCGGATCGCCGTCAGCGCCTACGCGCGCAAAGTGCAGGTCGAGCACCTCGGCGGCGGCGCCGTGGAGATCCCCAACGGCGTCCCGGTCGCCTTCTACCGCAAGGCCGCCCCGCTCGCGGACAAGCCCGAGGGCCCCACGATCGGGTTCATGGGCCGCTTCACCGAGCCCCGCAAGGGCTTCCCGATCCTGCGCGAGGCCTTCGCGCGCCTCGCCGCCGACCGCCCCGACCTGCACCTGCTCGTCGTCGGCCGCGGCGACCCCGAAGCGGCCGTCGCGGGCCTCGACCCCGAGATCGCCTCCCGCATCCGCTTCCTCGGCGCCGTCTCCGACGAGGAGAAGGCCTCCATGCTCGCCGGCGTCGACCTGTACGTCGCCCCCAACACCGGCGGCGAGTCCTTCGGGATGGTCCTGACCGAGGCCATGGCCGCGGGCACCTGCGTGCTCGCCAGCGACATCGAGGCGTTCCGCTCGGTCCTGGACGACGGCCGGTCGGGGGAGCTGTTCGCCGTCGGCGACGCCGCCGACCTCGCCGCGAAGGCCGGGCGGCTCCTGGACGGGCCCGCACTTCGTACGGCGTACGTCGAGCGCGCGAACGAGTGGGTCAAGCGCTACGACTGGCCCGAGGTCGCCGCGCGTCTGCTGGAGGTCTACCGGGCCGCGATCGAGGCCGGCGCGGAAAGACGCTGAGTGCCCGACTCTTTACTCAACGTCACAACGGGTCCATAATGTGAGTAGCGGTCCGCGTATTCCCGTGCAGCCGCACGCGCGCGGACCGGACGGAGGGCAGTCGGTATGGCCGATGTCTCGCACCGCGGTGATCTCACCACTCACCCGGACGTCCACGAAATGCGAGCCCGCTACGACAAGATGCTCGGCCGAAGGGATGTGGCGCTCATCGACGCGCCGGTCTTCCTCGTCGGCCTCTACTGCGTGATCTCCCCGTGGGTGGTCGGATTCTCGGCCGCACAGCCGGAGTTCGCGACGCACAACCTCATCATGGGCATCGCGATCGGCATGCTCGCACTCGGATTCACCATCGCGCCCGAGCGCATGTACGGCATGAGCTGGGCCATGTGCGCGGTCGGCATCTGGCTGGCGGTCTCGCCCTGGGTGCTCATCACCAATCCGGACATGGGTCTGGCCTGGAGCAACGTCATCGTCGGCGCTTTGACGTTCCTGCTCGGACTCATGGCCGCCTGGCAGGTCCGCGGCGCGCGCGAAGGAGGCGAGGCGTAACACCGCTGTCCTTGCAGCCGAACGCGGCAGCGGCCGGAACTCCGGCCGCTGCCGTATGCCCGTACGATGACACCGATGTGGTGGCTGGCGGTGCTCGTGACGGTCGTGGCCGTTGCGGGCGCCTACGCGACCTGGACGGTCGCGCGGGTCGAACGCCTGCACCGCCGCGCCCGCGCCGCCGAGACCGCGCTCATCGCCAAGCTCGACGACCGCGCCGAGACCGTCCTCAAGTTCGTCGGCAACCCCGGCTTCGAAGCGGTCGTGGCCCTCGCGCTCTCCGTCGTGGCCGTCCCCGCCGCCACCCAGCGCCAGCGCGAACTGCGCGAGTACGCCGAGAACGACCTCACCCACGCCCTGCGCGAGCTCTCGCGCAACCCGGTCTGGACCGACGACCTCGAATCGGCCAACCGCCGCGTCGCCCTGGCCCGCCAGATCCACACCGACTTCGTGCGCGACGCCGTCGCCTCCCGGTCCCTGCGCGTGGCCGTCCTGCTGCGCCTGCAACACCGTCTTCCCCGCCCGGAATACTGGGACATCGACGACCCCGTGCATTGACCGCTCACCCGCCCTCCGCTTTGTATCAACGGGCTTGTGAGGTCCGTCGCGGCGTAGAATCGGCCAGGTCAGCACCCCTGAAGCCCGACGTACCCAGATGGAGCCGGTGACCGTGTCAGAGACCCAGAAGACCGAGGCCGAGGTCGGGACCGCCCGCGTCAAGCGCGGCATGGCCGACATGCTGAAAGGCGGCGTCATCATGGACGTCGTCACCCCCGAGCAGGCCAGGATCGCCGAGGACGCCGGGGCCGTCGCGGTCATGGCGCTCGAACGCGTCCCCGCGGACATCCGCGCGGAGGGCGGCGTCTCCCGCATGTCCGACCCCGACATGATCGACGGCATCATCGAGGCCGTGTCGATCCCGGTCATGGCCAAGGCCCGCATCGGCCACTTCACCGAGGCCGCGGTCCTGGAGTCCCTCGGGGTCGACTACGTCGACGAGTCCGAGGTCCTCACCCCCGCCGACGAGGCCAACCACATCGACAAGTGGAAGTACAACGTGCCGTTCGTGTGCGGCGCGACCAACCTCGGCGAGGCCCTGCGCCGCATCGCCGAGGGCGCGGCCATGATCCGCTCCAAGGGCGAGGCCGGGACCGGCAACGTCGTCGAGGCCACCCGCCACATGCGCCAGATCCGCCAGGACATCGGCCGCCTGCGGATCCTCGACGAGACCGAGCTGTACGCCGCCGCCAAGGAACTCCGTGCGCCGTACGAGCTCGTCGCCGAGGTCGCCAAGCTCGGGAAGCTCCCGGTCGTGCTCTTCACCGCCGGCGGCATCGCCACCCCCGCGGACGCGGCCATGATGATGCAGCTGGGCGCTGAGGGCGTCTTCGTCGGCTCGGGCATCTTCAAGTCCGGCGACCCGGCCAAGCGCGCCGCCGCGATCGTCAAGGCCACCGCCTTCCACGACGACCCGAAGATCATCGCCGAGGTCTCCCGCGGCCTGGGCGAGGCCATGGTCGGCATCAACGTCGACACCCTCTCCGAGGAGCAGAAGCTCGCCAAGCGCGGCTGGTAGCAGCGCAAGCGAAAGGGCCCGGGCATCAAGCCCGGGCCCTTTTCTCGTCGCTAGCGTTCGAGGATGTCGAAGACGGTCCCGCCGGTGGCGAGCGCGCCTTCGCAGTGGTTGCCGAACCCGCTCTCGTAGTAGACGAACCGGCCCTCCCAGATCCCGAAGCCCTTGAGGGTCACCGGGGCGTACTCCTTGGTGCAGATCCCGTCGGCCGTTTCGAGGGCGCCGATCTCGCCGTCCACGCCGGTCAGCTGGATGCACGCCTCCTCGCCGCGCGAGTGCCCCTGCCCGCCCGGGCACGACAGCACCGCGCGCTCGGTCGGGCCGCTCTCGCGGTCGACCTCCAGGTACAGGAACCCGGTCCCGATTCCGCTGCCGATCCCGGGGTCGACCGGAATCGGATCGGCTTGGGCGGGAGCGGAACCGAGTCCCGCGAAGGCGACCGCGCTCAAGGCGGCGACGGCGAATGTGCGCATGGGCCGATCCTAGGAAGCCGACGGGCTCCGGCGCGGCTCCGACACGCCTAGTCTTGGGCCATGAACGCAACCGAACTGGACCAGTACCCGACTCCCGAGCTCCAGAAGCGCGCCTTCGCGCTCGCGCGCGACCGCCGTGACTGGCGGTTCTTCATCGACCTGTTCCGGCACACCCCGACCGCGCTCGAAGCCGAGGACATCGACCCCGACGTGTCCGAGATCGGCGTCGCCATCGACGACCTGCTCAGCATCTGGCACGAGGGGACCAGGGGCGAGTGGGGCTCGGCCGAGCCGCTGGCGCGGGCGGCCTTCATCGACTACATCTCCAAACACGGGGACGGCGCCGACGACGGCAGCGACTAGTCCTCGTCGTCCTTCGCGCCCTTGGCGTTCCGCGGCTCCGGCTCCTCGGCCGGGGCCGCGCCGCCGTCCATCCAGTACCGGATGTCGGAGGAGAACAGCCACCACAGCGACAGCACCGCGGCGAACACCCACGGGGCGACGTACAGGCCGAAGACCGTCGAGTTGAACATGCCGACGATGAACAGGACCGCGGTGGCGCCCACGGCCCACCAGCGGACGGCCTTCTGGCGGGTCTTGAAGCGGATCGCGCACATGGCGGCGACGATCGCGGCCACGACCGCGAAGCCGGCGATGGCGAGGTTCGAGGCCAGGAAGTTCGTGGACTGGTACAGCTCGTACGCGTCCTGCGCGGTCTTGGCCGGGTCGTCGATCTCGGCGTTCGTGTAGATGTCGGTCAGCTCGGATACGGTGGCCGAGCGCAGCGAGAACGCGTAGAACGCGAGGATGTTCCCCGCGATGACGGCGCTGACGACCTGGACCCACAGGGCGATCTGGAGGCGCAGGACCTTCTTGGGCTTGGCGTTCGGGTCGTCCCCCTCTGGCTCGGGCGCGCCCTTGCCTGGATCGCGGTCGCGGCCGAAGTTCGGTTGGGGGAGCATCTGCGTGCCTCTCGGACGGGGATCGGGTCGGCGCCTAGTGGTTGAACCAGCGGCGGGCGAAGCGCTCGGTAAGCGTTCCCAGAATCGTAATCGGGACGATGGCCAGGCCGATGCACAGCGCCCAGTAGAGCCCGCCGGTGAACAGCAGCCAGCCGAGCCCCGCGAGCGCGCCGAGCTGGACCAGCAGGTTCAGGATCCACAGGATCCGCCACTGGAACCGCATGAGCAGCGTCGAGAGCAGCAGGAACACCGCGAGGCCGCCGAGGCCGACCGCGCCGCGGTAGACGTCGTGCTCGGCCGCGGACGGGACGAAGTCGTCGGCGTAGTGGTGGAGCAGCACGATCACCCCGCCGATGAGCAGGGCGAGGACCGCCTCCAGCCACATGGTGTTCCGGGCGGCCCGCACCGAGGTGGGCATCGGGTTGCGCTTCGAGGTCTTGGTCGCCATTGCTAACTCCCGGGCATCAAGGGGTGCGTCATGTTCGATCGGTGACTTTAACGGATCGTCACCCATCGCCCGTGATCAGGCCGGTTTCGGTCACAGCGCCGATCGACCAGGTAGTCGCCCCGGCGGCACGCGATTACCCTTGAGGCGCCCGCAGCCGCCTACTTTTGGAGTTCTCTGATGACCGTGCCCCGGATCGGCGTGCTCGCCCTGCAGGGCGACGTGGTGGACCACATGCGCGCCCTGGAGGCCGCCGGCGCCGAGGCCGTACCGGTGCGGCGCCCCGCCGAGCTCGACGCGGTCGAGGGCCTGGTGATCCCCGGCGGGGAGTCCACCACCATGAGCAAGCTCCTCGACATCTTCGACATGTTCGACCCGGTCAGGAAGCGCCTCGACGAGGGGATGCCGGCGTTCGGGTCCTGCGCGGGCATGATCATGCTCGCCGAGGAGGTCCTCGACGGCCGCCCCGACCAGCGCTCCTTCGGGGTCATCCCGATGACGGTGCGCCGCAACGCGTTCGGACGCCAGGTCGACTCGTTCGAGACCGAGATCGGCATCGCCGGCGTCGCGGGCGGCCCGTTCAAGGCCGTGTTCATCCGCGCGCCGTGGGTCGAGCGGGTCGGCGACGGGGTCGAGGTGCTGGCACGGGTCGACAGCGGTGGGGAGGGCCCCGATGCGCCGGGCGGTAGGATCGTCGCGGTACGTGCGGGCGCCTGCCTGGCCACCTCCTTCCACCCGGAGGTGGTCCCCGACGCGCGGGTGCACCAGTACTTCGTGGACATGGTCCGAGGCTGAGAGCCGGACCGGACGAGCAAGAGGAACGAGGAACGCCGGGATGAGTGGTCACTCCAAGTGGGCGACGACCAAGCACAAGAAGGCCGCGATCGACGCCAAGCGGGGCAAGATCTTCGCGAAGCTGATCAAGAACATCGAGGTCGCGGCGCGGACCGGCGGCGCTGACCCCACGGGCAACCCGACGCTCTACGACGCGATCCAGAAGGCCAAGAAGAGCTCGGTCCCCAACGACAACATCGACCGCGCCGTCAAGCGCGGCGGCGGCCTCGACGGCGCCGGGGTCGACTACGAGACGCTCATGTACGAGGGCTACGCCCCCGGCGGCGTCGCGGTCCTCATCGAGTGCCTGACCGACAACCGCAACCGCGCCGCGGCCGAGGTCCGCGTCGCGCTGACCCGCAACGGCGGCTCCCTGGGCGAGGCCGGCTCGGTCGGCTACATGTTCTCCCGCCGCGGCGTCATCATGGTCCCCGCCGCCGACGGCCTCACCGAGGACGACCTCCTCATGGCCGTCCTCGACGCCGGCGCCGACGAGGTCAACGGCCTCGGCGAGGACGGCTTCGAGATCCTGTGCGAGCCCACCGACCTGGTCGCGGTCCGCACCGCCCTCCAGGAGGCCGGCATCGACTACGACTCGGCCGAGGCCGGGTTCCAGGCCTCGGTGCACATCGAGGTCGACGTCGAAGGCGCCCGCAAAGTCATCCGCGTGGTCGACGCCCTCGAAGACTCCGACGAGGTCCAGAACGTGTGGACCAACGCCGACTTCTCGGACGAGGTCCTCGCCAAGCTCGACGAGGACTAGGACGAACGCGAAAGGGGCCCGCAGCCAATGCTGCGGGCCCCTTCCCTTGTCTCCTAAGCGATCCCCGGCACCGGGTCGCGGCGGTACACCACGATCGTCCACACGACCGCGGCCGCCGTCGCCAGCGCGTACACGCCCAGGCCGAAGGACATCGCCGCCAGCGTCACGCCGCCGATGGTCGCCAGGGCCGGCATGACGCCGCCCGCGGCCATCTGGAGCGAGCCCATGAACGCCGAGGCCGTTCCGGCGATCTGCGGCGGCTGCGAGGACATCGCCGCGGCGCCGGCGTTGGGGAACACGACGCCGCAGCCGAGCATCATGAGCACGATCCCGATCGGGACCGTCCACAGGTTCGCCGCGCCCGCGAGCTGCACCCCGCCCAGGAACGCCACGCCCGCCAGCGAGATCGCCATCCCGGTGATCATGCGGCTGGAGGACTTCGTGCGGTCGATCATGAGCATGTTCGCCTGGTTGCCCGCCAGCAGCGCGAGTGTGCCGACGGCGAACAGCAGCGAGTAGAACCCGGGGGAGGCCCCCAGCTCGTTCTGCGAGATGAAGCTGAACGTCGACACGTACGTGAACAGCATCGAGAAGTTCATGAGCACCGCGATCGTCGGCGCGATGAAGTGCGCGTCGCGCACCAGCGTCGACACCGCCGACCCGAACTCGCGCACCGTCATCGCCCGGCGGTCCTCCGCGGGGAGGCTCTCGGGCAGGAACTTCCACACCAGGAACGTCGACAGCGCCGACAGCACCGCCATGAAGTAGAAGATGAGCGGCCACGGGCCGAACCGGATCAGCTGCGCGCCCACGATCGGGCCGAGCATCGGCGCGAGCATCGTGACGAACATCATCTTCGCCGTGAAACGGGTCATGTCGTCCCCGGCGAAGTGGTCGCGGATGACCGCGCGGGCCACCACGACCCCGGCCGCGCCCGACAGGCCCTGCACGAAGCGCAGCGCGATGAGCAGGTCTGCGCTGGTCGCCACCGCGCACAGCAGCGACACGAGCGTGAACACGGACATGCCGATGAGCAGCGGCTTGCGGCGCCCGAAGCGGTCCGAGAGCGGGCCGACCACCGCCTGGCCCAGCCCCATGCCGATCATCATCGCCGTCAGGGTCAGCTGGATGCGGCTCTCGGGGGTGCCGAGCGCGTCGGCCATCGCGGGGAAGGCGGGGAGGTAGAGGTCGATCGCGATCGGCGCGGTCGCGGAGAGGGCGCCGAGGACGAACACCATGGTGGCGATGAAGCGTCGGGAGTGGCCGGTGGCCACGACGGGCGGCATGAAGGCGGCAGCAGACACAGTTGTTCCCAACCAGTGGTTCACGGAGCGGAGGAAGGCAGGGCGGGCCCGCGGGTTCGCCTCGTTGCGCCGATGGGGGGCGAGTGCGGTGCGACCGGCCGACTACAACCAAACCATGTGACCTGCCGACCGGCAAGTGCTTTATGGGCAACACCACCAGTCCGATTCCCGACCGGATCCGGTCGGCGAACCCGCCGCCGCGCCGCTTGCGGGCCGAACGTCGTACCGGCCGGATAAGCTGACGCGAATCGAGCGACAGGAGGAGCGCGTGCGCGTCATGGGGATCGACCCGGGCCTGACCCGCTGCGGCGTCGGGGTCGTCGAAGGACGCCCCGGAGCCCCCGGCACCATGATCGCCGTCGACGTCGTCCGCACCGACCCCGAAGCGCCCCTTGGCGACCGACTCCTCGCCCTCGACGAGGGCCTGCGAGCCCTCCTCGACGCCCACCAGCCCGAGGCCGTCGCCGTCGAACGCGTCTTCTCCCAGCACAACGTCGCCAGCGTCATCGGCACCGCCCAGGCCTCCGGCATCGCACTCCTCGCCGGCGCCCGCCTCGGCCTCCCCACCGCCACGTACACGCCCTCCGAAGTCAAGAACGCCGTGTGCGGCAACGGCACCGCCGACAAGCGCCAGGTCACCACCATGGTCACCCGCATCCTCCGCCTCAAGGAGGCCCCCAAACCCGCCGACGCGGCCGACGCGCTGGCCATCGCCATCTGCCACTTGTGGAGAGGCGGCGTCAAAGCCCGCATCGCGGCCGCGCACACGGCCGCCTCGCAAGCGTCGGCGGCTGCCGCAGCGAAGGAGCGCACCCGATGATCGCCCAGCTCACCGGAACCGTGGCCGCCGTCGGCGAGGCCTACGCCGTCGTCGACGTCAACGGCGTCGGCTACGCCGTCCACGCGGGCGGGCGCACCCTCGCCAACCTCAAGGTCGGCTCCACCGCCGTCCTGGCGATCTCCACGATCGTCCGCGAGGACTCGATCACCCTGCACGGCTTCAACACCGCCGAAGAGCGCGACCTGTTCGAACTGCTCCAGTCCGCCCAGCGCATCGGCCCGCGCATCGCCCGCGACGCCATCGAGGTCCTCAGCCCCGACGCCCTCCGCCACGCCATCGCCACCGGCGACACCACCACGCTCTCGCGCATCCCCGGCGTCGGCAAGAAGGGCGCCGAGCGCATCGTCCTCGACCTCGCCGACAAGATCGGCCCCGTCGACCTCCACGGCCTCCCCAAGCAGCCCGGCGGCCGCCCCGGCGGCTGGCGCACCCAGGTCGGCCAGGGCCTCCAGGCCCTCGGCTGGACCGCCAAGGAAGCGGAGACCGCCATCGAGAAGCTCGACGCCGAAGGCGCCGACGGCCAGGACGTCCCCACCCTCCTCAAGCAGGCCATCCGACTCCTCGGGAAGCGGTAGCGCATGGAAGACGAGTACGACGACATCGACGTCACCGCCGATCTTGAAGTGAGCCCTGAGGAGTGGGACCGGGCCCTCACCGCCGCCGAGGCCACCGAACTCGAACGCAAGGCCGAAGCCGGCATCCGCCCCGGCAAGCTCGACGAGATCATCGGCCAGGGCCGCGTCCGCGAGCAGATCGGCCTCATCCTCGAAGGCGCCCGCCACCGCGGCACCCCGCCCGACCACATCCTCCTGTCCGGCCCGCCCGGCCTCGGCAAGACCACCCTCTCCATGATCATCGCCGCCGAACTCGGCGTCAGCCTCCGCCAGACCTCCGGCCCCGCCCTCGAACGCTCCGGCGACCTCGCCGCCATCCTCACCAGCCTCGAACCCAACGAGGTCCTCTTCATCGACGAGATCCACCGCATGGCCCGCCCCGCCGAGGAACTCCTCTACACCGCCATGGAGGACTTCCGCGTCGACGTCGTCGTCGGCAAGGGACCCGGCGCCACCGCCATCCCCCTCGAACTCGAACCGTTCACCCTCGTCGGCGCCACCACCCGCGCCGGACTCCTCACCGGCCCCCTCCGCGACCGCTTCGGCTTCCTCGGCCAGCTGGAGTTCTACTCCGAGGACGAACTCGAAGCGATCGTCCACCGCTCCGCCGCCATCCTCAAGGTCGGCATCACCGCCGAAGGCGCCGTCCAGATCGCCGGCCGCTCCCGCGGCACGCCCCGCATCGCCAACCGCCTCCTGCGCCGCGTCCGCGACTTCGCGCAGGTCCGCGCCGCCGGCACCATCACCGAGACCGTCGCCGTCGACGCACTCCACCTCTACGACGTCGACGACCTCGGCCTCGACCGCCTCGACCGCGCCGTCCTCTCCGCCCTCGTCAAGACCTTCAACGGCGGCCCCGTCGGACCCAAGACCCTCGCCGTCGCCGTAGGGGAGCAGCCCGACACCGTCGAAGAGGTCTGCGAGCCGTTCCTCGTGCGCGCCGGCCTCCTCGCCCGCACCCCCCGCGGCCGCGTCGCCACCGACGCCGCCTGGCACCACCTGGGCCTGCGCCCGCCGAGCGCCGAAGGACTCTTCCGCACCGGCGACGCGTAGGGTGGGCGTGGGGACGGGGCGTCACCACGCACCGGATAGACTCCGCGCACGTCACCCTCCCAGACCGTGACCACCACGACGAAAGGCACCACCGTGCTCGCAACCGCAGACGTCCTCGCACAGGACAGCGCCGGCGGCTCCAACCTCATGTTCCTGATCATGATCGTCGGCTTCATCGCGCTCATGTACTTCGTGATGATCCGCCCGCAACGCAAGCGGCAGCGCGAGCAGCAGGACATGCAGAGCAACGTCCAGCCCGGTGCCCGCGTCATGACCATCGGCGGCCTCTACGGCACCGTCGTCGACTCCGACGACGAGACCATCACCATCGAGGCCAGCGACGACACCTTCCTCGTCTTCGCCCGCCAGGCCGTCGCCAAGGTCGTCACCCCCGCCGAGACCGAGGCCGAGACCGCCGAAGAGACCGTCGCCGAGGAAGAGGCCGTCCTCACCGACGCCGACCTCGAGAAGCTCGCGAACGGCGACGAGAAGACCGACGGCGACAAGCACTCCGGGAACCCCGACCGCAAGGAGTACTAGGCCCTGCTCGCCCTTTGCGGCACCCGTCCTAGAATGAGCCCCGCCGAGGGTACGTGTGCGAGCCCACTCCCTCCGGCCCGCCCTCACGGCGGGCCGGCGCCCGCTACCGTCTGCGCGGGCCGCACTGCGCCCGCCCCTGTCCGAGTTCTGAGGAAGAGACCGAA
The DNA here is from genome assembly GCF_003265355.1 of Glycomyces dulcitolivorans. Taxonomy (GTDB): domain Bacteria; phylum Actinomycetota; class Actinomycetes; order Mycobacteriales; family Micromonosporaceae; genus Glycomyces; species Glycomyces dulcitolivorans. The sequence continues at coordinate 31,828 of NZ_QFRW01000322.1, forward strand.
CCATTGGCTTCAGTAACGGGCGCTGACCGCCCACGGAAGAAGATCCAGCGCAAGCGCCTCGCAGTCGCCCCGTACTTCACGGCGCTGCTCGCGGTGCTCGCGGTCCTGTGGCTGTCCGCGCTGGCGGGTTCCGGGTGGAAGTTCCCCACCGCGAAGCTCGGGCTCGACCTCCAGGGCGGCCTGTCCATGACGCTCACGGCGTACCAGCAGGGCACCGACGAGCCGCCCTCGGCCGAGACCATGGAGCAGGCCCGCCAGATCATCGAGAACCGCGTCAACTCGACCGGCGTCTCCGAGCCCGAGGTCTTCGTCGAGGGCAGCGAGAACATCGTCGTGAACGTCGCCGGCGACGACATCGACGAGGAGGCGCTCCGCGACGTCGGCGCCCCGGCCGAGCTGCGGTTCCGCATCGTCACCAACTCGACGATGGACACCTCCGCACTGGAAGAGGCCCTCGCCGAGGAGACCCCGACCGACGAGCCGACCGACACGGCCTCCGAGACCCCCACCGAGGAGTCCAGCGAGACCGCCACCGACGACGCCTCGGCCGATCCCACCGAGGAGACCACGACCGAGGACGCCTCCGGCTCGGGCCAGGCCCCGACCACCGACGAGGACGTCACGATCGACGACGTGTGGGCGAAGGTCGGCGCCGACGCCGCCGCGACCGCCCAGGCGCTCACCGCGGCCCCCGCCGACGAGGCGACCATGGCGCTGCTGGAGCCCTTCGGCGAGCTCACTCCCGAAGAGGTCTCGCTCCTGCCGGCCAACGTCCAGTTCTTCGTCCCGCAGATCACCTGCGAGCAGCTCGACAACCGCCCGCCCGGCGCCGTCCAGCAGGCCGACATTGAGGTCGTGGCGTGCTCCGCGCCCGAGCCGTACTCCGCGGACGACCCGGACCTGACGGTCTCCTACAAGTACCTGCTCCAGCCGGCCACCGTGCTCGGCTCGGACGTCACCCAGGCCGACGTCGGCACCGACCAGGCCAACCCGAACATGTTCGTCGTCAACGTCCAGTTCTCCACCTCCGGTGCCGAGAACTGGGGCGCCCTGACGGCCGAGAACGTCGGCTCCCAGGTCGCGATCGTCCTCGACAACGAGGTCGTCTCCGCGCCGACGATCAACGAGGCGTCGACCAACTCGACGCAGATCTCCGGCGACTTCACCGCCGACGAGGCCAACCAGCTCGCCGACCAGCTCAACTTCGGCTCGCTGCCGACCACGTTCGTGGTCGAGACCATCAACGAGGTCACCGCGACCCTCGGTGTGGACCAGCTCAAGGCCGGCATGATCGCCATGATGCTCGGCCTGATCCTGGTGTTCCTGTACTCGATGATCTACTACCGCCTCATGGGCTTCGTCGTCCTCGGCTCGCTCATCGTCGCCACCGCCGTGCTCTACCCGGCGATCGCGCTGCTGGGCTCGCAGGTCGGCCTGACGCTGACCCTCGCCGGCGTCGCGGGCTTCGTGGTCTCGATCGGCATCACCGCCGACTCGTTCATCGTGTACTTCGAACGCATCAAGGAGGAGATGGCCGGGGGCCGCTCGGCCCGCTCCGCCATCCCGCGCGCCTGGGTCCGCGCCCGGCGGACGATCCTGTCCGCGAACGCCATCTCGATGATCTCCGCGGTCGTCCTGTACATCCTGGCCATCGGCCCGGTTCGCGCGTTCGCGTTCTCGCTCGGCATCTCCACGATCGTCGACGTCATGATCGTCTTCCTGTTCACCCACCCGATCGCCGAATGGCTCTCGCGCGGGAGGGTCCTCAACAGCCAGGCCCTCTCCGGCCTGCACACCAAGACCGCCCCGGCCACCGGCGACGCGGCCGCGAAAGGCTAAGGACCGATGAGCACCAAGCAGACCGAGAAGCGGCCGAGCGTCCTCAGCCAGCTCTACCGCGGCGAGACGAACTTCCAGTTCATCGCCAACCGCCGCAAGTTCTACCTCGCCTCCGGGATCGTCATCGCCGCCCTCGCGGTGGTCATGGTCTTCAAGGGCTTCGTCCTCGGCATCGACTTCGCCGGCGGCGTCCAGTACGCCGTCCCGGCCGCCTCCACCTCGGCGAGCCTCGAAGACGTCGAGAACGCCGCCGAGGCCGCGGGCGCCGAGGTCGGCACCGGCCAGGTCGCCGGCTCCGGCGACGGCAGGTCCTACATCATCCGCGTCGGCGAGCTGGAGAGCGACCAGTCCACGGCCGTCCGCGACGCCATGGCCGCCGAGGCCGGCGTCGGGGCCGACTCGATCTCCGTCTCCGAGGTCTCCGCGACCTGGGGCGCGGCCGTGTCCAAGCAGGCGCTCATCGCCCTCATCGTGTTCCTGGTGCTGGTCTCGGCCTTCATCTGGATCAGGTACGAGCGGCGCATGGCGATCGCCTCCCTGGGCGCGCTCGCGCACGACATCGTCATCACCGTCGGCATCTACTCGCTCGTCGGCTTTGAGATCACGCCCTCCACGATCGTCGGCCTGCTGACGATCCTCGGGTACTCGATCTACGACACCGTCGTGGTCTTCGACAAGGTCCAGGAGAACACCGCGCAGCTGCTCAAGTCGCGCAACCAGACCTTCGCCGAGGCCGTCAACGACGCGGTCAACCAGACGCTCATGCGCTCGATCAACACCTCCATCATCGGCGTCCTGCCGGTGGCGGCGCTGCTGTTCGTGGGCGTGGGCATGCTCGGCGTCGGCACCCTCAAGGACCTGGCGCTCGTGCTGTTCGTCGGCATGATCGTCGGCGCGTACTCCTCGATCTTCCTGGCCGCCCCGTGGGTGGTCGACCTGGCCGAGCGCAGCGCCGCCTTCCAGCGCCACAACAAGAAGGTCGCCACCGCCCGCGCCGCGGGGGAGAAGTCCGAGAAGCCCGCCGCCAAGGCCGCGGACGACGAGGACGAGGACGACGACCGCCTGGAGCTCGCCAAGACCGACGACCTCCCGCTGGAGCTGCTGGAGGAGCCGGTCAAGACCGGCAGCGCCCCCCGCTCGGGCCCGTCCCGCTCCGGCCAGTCGCGACCGAACAACGCAAAGAAGCGCAAACGGCGCTAAAACTCCACATACAAGAACGGCGGGCGGACCAACTGGTCCGCCCGCCGTCTTCAGCTGGCTGGCTCAACGGGAGCCGGACTATTACTCGGCGCCCTTGTCGCCCTTGAACTTGGAGAGCAGGCCCTGGGCCTTCTCCTTGACCTGGTCCGAGACGTCGTCGAGCTTGTCGCCCATCGGCGAGTCCTTGGCCTTGTTGTACAGGTCCTCGGCTTTGTCCTTGGCGTCGTCGGCCATGTCGCCGGCCTTGTCCTTGAACTCGTTGAACTTGTCCACGTGAACCCCTCCCTACGTGAGTCGGTTTCACTATAAGAGCGGATCGGGGGTCCCGAAGAGGTTTCCCGTACAACCCCGGTCGAATCCCGAACGCTACCGCAGGGTGACGCGGGACGGGCGACTTGCGCCATACGGTCGCCCCTATGACGAACCAACAGCTCCGCAAGGCCCGGACCGCCCTGGTCATCGGCGGCGGCGTCGCCGGCCCCGTCGTCGCCCTCGCCCTGCGCAAGGCCGGCATCGACGCGCAGGTCTTCGAGGCCTACCGGCCCGGCACCGGCTCCAAGGGCGGCCCGCTCGGCCTCGCCTCGAACGGCCTCAACGCCCTCCGCGTGGTCGACGCCGACGCCGGCCTGGCCGATGCGGGCATCCCCACGCCGCGCATGACCATCAGCTCCGGCACCGGCAAGGTCCTCGGCACCATCGGCACCGACCCGGCCCTCCCCGAGCGCCTCACGATCCCGCGCGGCCGCCTCGCCGAGCTCCTCCAGGCCCGCGCCGAGGCCGAAGGCGTCCCGTTCACCTACGGCAAGCGCTTCGAAGGCGCCGTCGACACCGGCTCCAGCGTCATCGCCCAGTTCGACGACCACACCACCGCCGAAGCCGACGTCCTCATCGGCTGCGACGGCATCCGCTCGGCCGTCCGCGGCCTCGTCGACCCGACTGTCAAGCCCCGCTACACCGGCCTGGTCGGCCTCGGCGGCTACATCGACGGCCCCGCGGGCGTCGGCGACACCGGCGGCGACTTCCGCATGGTCTTCGGCCGCCGCGCCTTCTTCGGCTACCTCTCCGACGGCGCGCGCACCGGCTGGTTCGCCAACCTGCCCTACCGCGACCTCGCCGCCGCCGGCCTCCCCGGCACGACCTTCGACACCTGGATGGACCGCCTGCGGGCCGCGTTCAAGGACGACGCCGGACCCGCCCTCCAGATCCTCGACCACGTGACGCCGGACGGGTTCATCCCCGCCTCGCCGCTCGAAGACCTCCCGCACGTCCCCGTCTGGTCCAAGGGCCGCACCGTCCTCGTCGGCGACGCCGCCCACGCGACCTCGCCCAGCTCGGGCCAGGGCGCCAGCCTCGCCGCCGAATCCGCGATCGAACTCGCCCGGTGCCTGCGCGACCTCCCGATCACCGACGCCTTCAAGGCCTACGAGTCCCGCCGCCGTGCGCGCGTCGAACGCGTCATCGCCGAAGCCGCCCGCACCAACCAGTCCAAGGCCGCCGGCCCCGTCGCCGCCCGCTTCCGCGACGCCCTCATGCCCTTCTTCATGTCCCGCTTCGCCACCCCCGAACGCACCGCCTGGCAGTACGCCTACACGATCGACTGGTGACACGCCGAAGGCCCGCGCCGCGGCGCGGGCCTTTTCGGTCTTCTACGGCTGGAGGGCGCGTTCGAGGTCGTCGAGGAACATCTGCTCGTTCTCGGTAATGGCGACCTTCTTGCTGAAGAGGCCGCCTTCGCGGGTCTTGACGGCGCTCGCGACCTCGGTGGCGAGGTGGAGGAGCCAGGCGGTGTACGCGGCGGCGTCCTCAGGGGCGGCCTTGCGGTGCAGGAGGTCGGCGACCTCGGCGGCGAGCTTCAGGGCCTCGGACATGGCGACGTCGTCGACGGGGAGGTCCGCGTCCTCGCCGTCGGCGCCGCGCTCCTTGAGCGCGAGGGCGACCGACTTGACGAAGGGATTGTCGTGCTTATGGGCCTGCTTGAAGACCTTCGCCCCCGCGGTGACCTCCTTGAGGAACACCAGGGCGTTCTTCGAGCCGTCGGAGACGACGGCCCCCTTCAGCACCACGCCGGGGGTGTTCACGATCAGGGCGCGCTCGTCGTCGTCGAAATGGGACAGCTCGGGCATCGTCTGGCTTTCTGGTGCGCTGGTGTCGGTCGGGCACACCATAACCCGGGTATGCGAGGCCGGGTCAGGTGCGTTCTGCGCCCGTGAGGCGGTAGGCGTCGTAGACGCCGTCGACCTTGCGGATGACCTTGATGATGTGGTCGAGGTGCTCCGGGTTCGCCATCTCGAACGTGAAGCGCGACAGGGCGACCCGGTCACGAGTCGTCGTCACGGTCGCGGACAGGATCGAGACCCGCTCGCCCGACAGGACCTGCGTGACGTCCGCGAGCAGCCGGTGCCGGTCGAGGGCCTCGACCTGGACCGTCGCGACGAACGTCGCCTGGTCGTCCTCATGGGACCAGTGGACCTCCAGGACCCGGTCGGGCTGGAGTTCGATGCGCTCCTCGGCGTTCTCGCAGTCCCTGCGGTGCACCGAGATCACGTGGTACCGCGTGGCGAAGCCGATGATCGAGTCGCCAGGGATCGGGTTGCAGCAGTGGGCGAGGCGCACCGGCATCTCGCCCTCCTCCATCCCCGCGACCGTGACGGCGGCGTGGATGTCGCCGTGGGCCTCGGGGACGATGCGGGCCGGCTGGGTCGGGGCGGTGGCCTCGGCCATGTCCTCGGCGGCGCCTTCGGCCCCGCCCTGGACTTCCAGGAGCTTCTGGACGACCGAGGACGCGGAGATGTGGTGCTCGCCGAGCGCGGCGTACAGCGCCTCGACGTCCTTGATGTTGAGGTCCTTGGCGAGGGACGTCAGGTTGTCGTGGGTGAGCATCCGCTGGAGCGGCAGGCGGCGCTTGCGCATCGCGCGCGTCAGCTCGTCCTTGCCCAGTTCGATGGCCTCTTCGCGCCGCTCGCGCTTGAAGTGCTGCTTGATCTTCGTGCGGGCGCGGGGGCTCTTGACGAACGCCAGCCAGTCCTCGCTGGGCGTCGCGTTCTCGGAGTTCGAGGTGAAGACCTCGACGACGTCGCCGTTGGACAGCGTCGACTCCAGCGGCACGATCTTGCCGTTGACCTGGGCGCCGATGCAGCGGTTGCCGACCTCGGTGTGGACGGCGTACGCGAAGTCCACGGGCGTGGAGCCCGCGGGCAGGGCGATGACGTCGCCCTTGGGCGTGAACACGTACGCCTCGGAGGAGGCGAGGTCGAAGCGGAGCGCGTCGAGGAACTCGGACGGGTCGGCGGCCTCGCGCTGCCAGTCGAGGAGCTGGCGCAGCCACGCCATGTCGTCGATGTGCGCGGGCGGGCCGGCGACGGTGGAGTTCTTGGTCTCCTTGTACTTCCAGTGCGCGGCGATGCCGTACTCGGCGGTGCGGTGCATGGCCCAGGTGCGGATCTGCATCTCGACGGGTTTGCCGTTCGGGCCGATCACGGTGGTGTGCAGCGACTGGTACATGTTGAACTTGGGCATCGCGATGTAGTCCTTGAAGCGCCCCGGCACCGGCTGCCAGTTCGCGTGGATCACACCGAGGGCCGCGTAGCAGTCGCGCTCGTCCTCGACGAGGATGCGCAGGCCCACGAGGTCGTAGATGTCGTTGAAGTCGCGGCCGCGGACGATCATCTTCTGGTAGATCGAGTACAGGTGCTTCGGCCGCCCGGAGACCTCGGCCTTGATGCGCGAGCCCTTGAGGTGGTCCTTGACCTGGGCGACGACCTGCTGGAGGAGCATCTCGCGCTGCGGGGAGTGCTCGGAGACCAGGCGTGCGATCTCGGCGTAGCGCTTCTTGTAGAGGGTGGCGAAGGACAGGTCCTCCAGCTCCCACTTGATGGTGTTCATGCCGAGCCGGTGGGCCAGCGGCGCGAGGATCTCCAGCGTCTCGCGGGCCTTCTGCTCCTGTTTCTCGGGCGGCAGGAACGTCAGCGTGCGCATGTTGTGGAGGCGGTCGGCGAGCTTGATGACCAGGACGCGGGGGTCCTTGGCCATGGCGACGACCATCTTGCGGATCGTCTCGGCCTTGGCCGCGTCGCCGAGCTTGACCTTGTCGAGCTTGGTGACGCCGTCGACCAGGAGCGCGACCTCGCCGCCGAACTCGTCGCCGAGCTCGTCGAGCTGGTAGTCGGTGTCCTCGACGGTGTCGTGCAGGAGCGCGGCCACGAGCGTGTTCGTGTCCATGCCGAGCTCGGCGAGGATCGAGGCGACCGCGAGCGGGTGCGTGATGTACGGGTCCCCGGACTTGCGGAACTGGCCGTTGTGCAGCTGCTCGGCGCGCGTGTACGCCTGCTGGAGGAGCCGCACGTCCGCGCGGGGGTGCGCGGCCCGGTGGGCGGCGACCAGGGGCTCCAGGACCTCGGGGAGGGTGGAGGACTGCCAGGGCGCGTTGAAGCGCGCCAGCCGGGCCCGCATGCGGCGCCCGGTGGGGGGCCCTGTCGGGCCGCCCGACGTGGGCGCGGCGTCAGCAGGTCTGCCGGACGCGGCTCGCTCGGTCACCACGCACGCCTCCTCGGTCTCCCACGGCACTGATCATCCACGGCACTGTGGCCTCTCAAAGCCTCAACAAGGCTCCGATACGCATTAATCCTAGCCGCGCGCGACAGCCCGGGCCGCCGACGCTGCCCGGACTGTGCGCGCGACTGGATCACATGACGCCCGCGGCGGCGACCTGCTCGACGATGTCCAGGCCGGAGGTGATCTGGCCGAGGATCGTGTAGTCGGCGGGGAGCGTGGTGTCCTCGTAGACGATGAAGAACTGGCTGCCGGTGGTGCCGGCGCCGGCGTTGGCCATCGCGATGGTCCCGGCCGGGTAGTTCGCCTCGGCCTCGACCGGGGTGTTCTCCTCGCCGTACTGGTAGCCCGGGGAGCCCGCGCCGGCCATCTCGGGCGTGCCGGCCTCGATCGCGGCGCGCGCGTCGGGGTCGCCGCACTGGAGGACCCAGATGCCGTCGGTGGTCAGGCGGTGGCACTGCTGGCCGTCGAAGTAGCCGTCCTGGGCGAGGAACGTGTAGGACCCGGCGGTGCACGGGGCGCCGGCGGTGTCGATGTCGGCGGTGATGACGCCGAGGTTGGTCACGATGGTCATGACCTGCTTCCCGGCAGCGGGCTCGGTCGCGAGCGGGACCGGGCTGGTGCCGTCCATCGAGGTGTACATGCACGGCGCGGTCTCGGAGGCGTCCGGCGTGCTCATCTGGAGGCATTCCAGGTAGATGTCCTGGACGGGGCGGCCGTCGGTGAGGCCCTCGGCCGCGGTGCCGGTGGCGCCCTCGCCGCTGGGCTCGATGCCGTCGCAGCGGGTCGAGGCGGCCTCGGCGTCGTTCACCAGCTGCTGGACGTCGGGGTCGGTCGAGCCGCCCGCGCCGTCGTCGCCGCCGAGCCAGGCGAACGCGCCCCATGCCACGAGCACGAGCGCGACGAGGGCGCCGACGCCCCCGATGCTCCAGGCGACGGTGCGCTTGTGGCGCTCCTCCTCGGCCTTGACGGCCATGCGCTGCTGCAACTGCTGGCGGGCCGCCAGTCGCTGTGCCTGTTTCGACGCCACCGTCGGATCTCCTTCGCGCGGTCGGGGGTAGTTACTCGGACTCGGTCTCGGTGGGGGTCTCGGTCGCCGTGTCGGTGGCCTCGTCGGTCGCGGCGTCGGTGGCCGCATCCGTGGCCGTCTCGGTCGCCAGCGGGTCCACCGACTCGGTGATCTCCGAGGTCGGGGTCTCCTCGGCGGTGGGCTCCTCGTCCTTGAAGAACCCGTCCTGCCACAGGTATACCAAGGTCAGCACGGCCGCGACGGCGAGGAGCCCGCCCAGCGCCTGGAGCCGGCGGCGACGGCGCAGCTTGCCCGCGAGGCGCGCGTTCTTCTTCGCGTTCGCGATGCGCTGCTTGCGCTGCTCCATGTGCTTGGACTTCGCGGGCACCTGGACTCCTCATGACGTTCGCTTGTGTTGGGGGTTACGAGTTCCGCAGTCTAACCGGGTCAAGTCAGGCGCGTCACCGCAGGATGCCCGGTGTATCCTGACCCCGCGAAGGAGGGGGAGGGCGGGTGCTCATCGAGACGCTGGTGGCGGATGCGTTCGGCACGAACTGCTACGTGCTGTCGTCCGGTCCCGGCGCCGAGTGCGTCGTCGTCGACCCGGGCATCGGCATCGCCCCGCGCCTGGAGGCCCTGCTCGGCGAGCGCGGCCTCAAGCCCGTCGCCGTGGTCCTCACCCACGGGCACCTCGACCACACGTTCTCGGTGACCCCGGTGTGCGGCGCGAACGACGTCCCCGCCTACATCCACGCCGACGACGCCCATCTGCTGGCCGACCCGGCGCAGGGCTTCAGCGCGAACATGATGTCGCTCGTCGGCACCGGCCTGGACTGGACCGAGCCCGACGACGTGCAGGTCCTCAACGACGGCGGCGTCGTCGAACTCGCCGGGATGCGCTTCACCGTGGACCACTCGCCCGGGCACACCGCCGGTTCGGCGATGTTCCACACCAGGGGCGACGAGGCCGCGTACACGCTGACCGGCGACGTGCTCTTCCGCGGCGCCATCGGCCGCACCGACCTGCCCGGCGGCTCCGACGCGGCCATGCAGGAGACGCTGCGCACGAAGGTCCTCCCGCTCGACGACGGCGTCGTCGTCCTCCCCGGGCACGGCCCGGCCACCACGATCGCGGCCGAGCGCGCCCGCAACCCGTACCTGAGGCGCCTGACCGCCCATTAGGCGCGCCTTCCGCTTTCTGTCGTTCGATCGAAATCCATTTGAGGAGACACCCATGTCACGACCCCAGCCGCTCTCGGGCTTCCCCGAACTGCTGCCCCGGCAGCGGATCGTCGAGCAGCAGGTCGTCGACCATCTCCGCCGCGCCTTCGAGCTCCACGGCTTCGCGAACCTCCAGACCCGCGCCGTCGAGCCCATGGACCAGCTGCTGCGCAAGGGCGAGACCTCCAAGGAGGTGTACGTGCTGCGCCGCCTCCAGGCCGACGCGCGCGACACCTCCGACGCCGAGCTGGGCCTGCACTTCGACCTGACGGTGCCGTTCGCGCGGTACGTCCTGGAGAACGCCGGGAAGCTCAACTTCCCGTTCCGCCGCTACCAGATCCAGCCGGTCTGGCGCGGCGAGCGCCCCCAGGGCGGGCGCTACCGCGAGTTCTGGCAGGCCGACATCGACATCGTCGACCTCGGCGAGCTGCCCGCGCACTACGAGGTCGAGGTCGCCCTCGTCGTCGCCGACGCCCTCCGGGACCTCCCGATCCCCAAGGTGCGCATGCACGTCAACAACCGCAAGCTCTCCCAGGGCTTCTACCAGGGCCTCGGGATCGCCGACACCGAAGAGGCGCTGCGGATCATCGACAAGCTCGACAAGATCGGGCCCGACGCGACCGCGAAGCTCCTCATCGACGGCGTCGACGCGACCCCCAAGCAGGCCGAGGCGTGCCTGAAGCTCGCCTCGATCCGCTCCGAGGACACCTCGTTCGTCGACGAGATCCGCGCTCTCGGCGTCACCGACCCCCTCCTGGAGGAGGGCCTGACCGAACTCGCCGCGGTGGTCGACGCCGTCGCGAAGGAGGCCCCGGGGTTCGTGGTGGCCGACATGAAGATCGCGCGCGGCCTCGACTACTACACCGGCACGGTCTACGAGGTCTTCATCGAAGGCGAGGAGCACCTCGGCTCGGTCTGCTCGGGCGGCCGCTACGACAAGCTCGCCTCCGACGGCAAGAACACCTACCCGGGCGTGGGCCTGTCCATCGGCGTCTCCCGCCTCCTGGTCCCGCTTCTCCAGGCCGGCAAGCTCGACGCCACCCGCGAGGTCCCCACCTGCGTCCTGGTCGCCCTCACCGCCGAGGACGACCGCCCCGACGCCAACGCCCTCGCCCAGCGCCTCCGCAAGCGCGGCATCCCCACCCAGGTTTCGCCCTCGGCCGCCAAGTTCGGCAAGCAGATCAAGTTCGCCGACAAGCGCGGCATCCCCTTCGTCCTCTTCGTCAATGACGAAGGCACCCAGATGAAGGACATCCGCTCCGGCGACCAGCTCACGGTCGACGTCGACACCTGGAACCCCCCAGCCGAAGACCTCCACCCGACGATCACCACGAACTAAAACGAAGCGGGCGTCCCGAGGGGCGCCCGCTTCGTTTCAAGCGTCAATCTGAATGAGCGTGATTCTCGACTGCGAACCTAACTACCCGCTTCACCCAGGCCCGGAGAATGGTGATGTCGTTGCTGGCGTCGATCTCGCGGCGCTCATGCTCGGAGAGCGTCATTCCGAATTCGTCGATGTATTCCAGGAGCACTTCTCGGTACCCGAGTAGGAAACCCGCTGCGTATCCCCTTCCGTATCGCTCGTTGAGGAGCTTGCTGGGGTGCGGGTAGACCACCTCCTCCATCGGTTGGTCATCCGAGGATGTCGGCGACCGACGGTGCGGTTGCGGCACGCTTCAACCAGGAATTGAGCCGGTTCAAGTCCTGGCAGGTTTCGATCTTCCGGCGTTCGTTCTCGGTGATCGCCAACCCGCGAGACTCGATGATGATGAGCAGTGCGTTCGATTCTCCCTCAGCTTTGCCTTCGGCTCGACCCTCGGCTTTGAGATCGGCGACGAGCTTGCTCTGGTATGGGTAGGTCTCTTGCTGCACTAGGGCCTCCAGGATGGTGCGGGCGTGCTCGCTGAGCTGCCCCAACATGTATTCAGTGTACCGTTTGACTTCTTCGTAGGAGCGCTGCTCAAGTTCCGCGGATGCGGCGGTGAGCAGCTGCTCGATCTCATCCGAAGTCTCGTGGATGAGCGTGCCGAGCACCATCTGCTCGGCCAGATAGCCCGAACCGGACGGCTCGGTGAGCTTCGGGTAGTTGTGCTGGCCGAGTACCAGCGGTTGGAATGTGAAACCGGGGTGGCCGAGTTCGATTGCTTCGGCCGCCCAGGCCGCGACCGCAGGCTGCGGGCAGATCACGATCAGTGCGACCGGCGCGGTGATCCGATGTCGGATGTTGACTTGGTATGCGGGCCATGAGAACCGCTTGCGGTTGTCTTTTCCGCGCTGGACTTCGAGGATGATGCCGATCTGGGTTTTGTCGTCTTTGGAGCAGACGACCACGTTGTCGGCGTTCAGGTCCCGTACTTCGCGGTCGGTGGCCGACTCGGAGTAGGGGAGGATCTGGTCGTGTTCGGGGATCGGGATGCCGAGGAGGTCTCTGGCGAGTTCGACCGCGAAGCCCGGCTTGAACCTTGCGAGCTTCAGCGGGGTGTCGTGAATGTTGGTAGTCACATGCGCAACGCTAGAAACCGGAGGCGACAGCCGCCAAACACGTAACCCGCTGGAATTTCACGTAAGCGATCGAGTTCACATTCGGCTGCGGTACATGGGATTTGGGGCAGCGCAGAGGCGGGCGCCCGAGGGGCGCCCGCCTTCTTTTCGTTCAGCCTTGGGCCTTCTGGGAGAGGTCGAGCCACTCGTCCCAGTTCTGGAGGCGCTTGGCGTAGGCCTGTTGGACCATGGGGTAGAAGCCAGTGCCGAAGAGGATGCGGACCGGGGCGGTGTCGGCGTCGGCCAGTTCGAGGAGGACTTGGGCCGCGGCGGCCGGGTCGCCTGCGGGCTGCTTGCTGGCCATGGCGCCGAGGCGTTCGCGGAGGGCGTCGTAGGCGGGCTTCTTCTCGGCCATGAAGCCGTTGTTGAGCGGGTCGGGGTTGACGCCCTTGCGGGTGGCGTAGCCGCCGGGCTCGATGATGGTCACCTTGATCCCGAACTGGGCCACCTCCCCGGCGAGCGCCTCGTTCAGGCCCTCCAGCGCCCACTTGGAGGCGTGGTAGGCCCCGCCCAGCGGCATCGCGATGAGGCCCGCAGCCGAGGAGAGCTGGAAGATGTGGCCCGAGCCCTGGGCCCGCAGGTGGGGGAGGACCGCCTGGACGACCCACACAGCGCCGAACAGGTTGGTCTCCATCTGGGCGCGCAGCTCCGCCTCGGACAGCTCCTCGACGGCGCCGACCTGCGCGTAGCCCGCGTTGTTGACCACGACGTCGAGCCGTCCGAAGTGGGCGACCGCGCGTTCGACCGCTGCGGCGACCGCGACCTTGTCGGTCACGTCCATCGCCAGCGGCAGGACCGCGTCGCCGTAGGACTCGACCAGGTCGGCGAGGCTCTCGGCGCTGCGGGCCGTGGCGGCGACCTTGTCGCCGCGCTCCAGCGCCGCGGTGACGAACTCGCGGCCGAGTCCGCGGGAGGAACCGGTGACGAACCAGACCTTGCTCATGATGGTTTCCAATCCTGTTGCCGTGAAAGGGGAGTGAAGGTTTCTAGGCCAGGGCCTTGATCGCGGTGCCGCCCGCGTTCTGGGCCGCCGGAGCGATGCGGCGGCGGCGGACCGGCATGCCGAGGGTCGGGTGGGCGGCGCCCCAGGCGGCGAACGAGCAGACCAGCTCCTTCATGCGCGCGGCCAGGGGGCCGCGGAGCGAGGAGTCCTTGGTCCGGTCGTCCGCGGTGACCCACTGGACCAGGCCGTCCTTGCGGCCCAGGCTGATGCACTGCCCCGAGTACTTCAGGGGCGTGCGGCCGGCCTCGGTGCCGGTGAGGCGGGCGACGATCGAGTCGGCGGCCTGCCAGGCCATCGGGGTGCCGGTGGCGCAGGACATGCGCAGCGGGTTCCCGGCATCGCCGAACGCGAAGCCGGAGTCGCCGACGGCGAACACGTCCGGGTGCGAGACCGAGGCCATGTCGCGGTCGACCACGATCCGGCCGTCGGCGGCCGTCTCCATCGTGGTCGCGGCCGCGATCGGGTGGACGGCGAAACCGGCGGTCCACACCGTGACCGCGGACGGGATCGCCTCGCCCGCGGCGGTGCTGATCGCGTCGGCGCCGACCGCGGCGACGTCGGTGTGCTCGTGGACGGTGATCCCGAGCCGTCCGAATACCTTCCGCAGGTGCTCCTGCGCCTTCGGCGAGACCCAGTCGCCCAGGCCGCCGCGGGCGATGAGCGCGACCTTCAGGTCGGGGCGCGACTCGGCGAACTCGGTGGCCGCCTCGACGCCTGTGAGGCCGCCGCCCACGACGGTCACGGTCTGCCCGGCGTCCATGCGGGCCAGGCGGTCCCGCAGCTTCAGGGCGCCGGTGCGGCCGGCGACCTCGAAGGCGTGCTCGGCGACCCCGGGGACACCGTGGTCGTTCAAGCGGCTGCCGAGGGCGTACACGAGCGTGTCGTATTCGAGCCGCTCGGCGCCGTCCGCGCCGGTGACCGCGACGGTCTTGGCGTCGGCGTCGACGGCGTCGACCTTCGCGAGCTTGAACTCGACGCCGGTCCCGGCGAACATCTCGTCGAAGGGCCGGTGCTTGAGGACCTGACCGGTCGCGACCTGGTGGTTGCGGACGCGCTCGACGAAGTCGGGCTCGGCGTTGACGAGGGTGATCCGGACGTCCTCGGGGTGCAGCCGCTTCGCGAGGCGGCCGGCGGCGCTGGCCCCGGCGTAGCCGGCGCCGAGGACGATGATGCGGTGCTGCATGGTCTTGCTCCTGTCTGCTTCGTGTTCGCGACCTGAACCGGGCAGGCCTGCGAAAGCTGACAAGAACTAGATATGAAGCACGTCACATGATGTCACACCTGGCTAGAACGCCTGGTGGACGAGGGGTTCGCCGTGGTCGAGCGTCGCCCACAGGGCCGTCGCCCGTTCGAGCTTGTCGGGGTTGACCTGGTTGCGGAACGCGGCGATGCCGTCGGGTCCGACCTCCAGGCACATGACGCCGATGACACGCCCGTCCAGGACCGCGACCGCCGCCGGCTCGCCGTTGGCCGTCCACGCGTACACCTCGGGCGAGCCGCCGACGAACTTGCGCTTGGCCTCGGCGGGCCGGAACAGGCCCCACAGGAACTTCGCAACCGCCCTCGCCCCGGCGTACGGGGTAGCCTTGGCAGGGACCCTGCCGCCGCCGTCGCCGTGGGCGACCGCGTCGCCGGTGAGCAGCTCCAGCAGCGGGGCGACCGAGCCGCCGGTGGCCGCGGCGAGGAACTCCTCGACGATGCGGCGGGCGGCGGCCTCGTCGATCTCGGTGCGGGCGCGGCCCTCGGCGATGTGCTTCTTGGCGCGGTGGAAGATCTGCTGGCTCGACGCCGAGGTGATGTCGAGGATCTCGGCGATCTCGCGGTGCGGGTAGTCGAAGGCCTCGCGCAGCACGTAGACGGCCCGCTCGTTGGGCGACAGGCGCTCCATGAGCGTCAGGACCGCGTAGGACACCGATTCGCGCTGCTCGGCGGTGTCGGCCGGGCCGAGCATCGGGTCGCCGCCCAGGAGCGGCTCGGGCAGCCACTCGCCGACGTACGTCTCGCGCCGCGCCCGCGCCGACGTCAGCTGGTTCAGGCACAGGTTCGTGAGGACCTTCGTCAGCCACGCCTCGGGGATCTCGATGCGTTCGATGTCGGCCGCCTGCCAGCGCAGGAACACCTCCTGCACCGCGTCCTCGGCCTCGCCGGCGGAGCCGAGCATGCGGTAGGCGATGGCCGCCAGGCGGGGCCTGGCGGCCTCGAAGCGGTCGACGTCGAGGGCCGTGAGGGTCATGGCCGAATCCTAGCCCGCGAACCGCGCTGCGGCGTCTTCCTTGGGGCCGTGGGCTACTCGACGGGCCGGACGCAGTAGATCGCGGTGATGGAGTCGATGTCGGGGTCCCATTCGCGGCTGGCGGCGATCGCGGTGTCGGTGTAGTAGTACTGGGTCCACTCGTAGCCGTCGCAGGCGTCGGCGGCGGCCACGGCGTGGTACTGGTCGCTGGGGTCGGAGTCGGCCGGGCTCTGGGCGATGTGCACGACGTACCAGAACGCGTCGGCGGAGGCGCAGTCGACGACGTAGAAGCCGGTGGTGACGTTCTCGATGCACTCGCCCTCGATCGGGACGCGGTACTCGGACTCGCCTGAGGTCGTGGCCTCCTCAGAAGGCTCGGCGGCGGTGGTCTCCTCGGCGGCCTCGGTCGTCTCCTCCTCGGCCGCTTCGGAGGTCTCGCCCTCGGTGGCGACCTGGTCGTCCTTCTCGTCCCCGCCCAGGCTCAGGGCGAGGGCGGTGCCGCCGATGGCGACGACGAGGACGACGGCGATGAGGCTGACGATGAGCGTCGTGTTGCCGCCCGAGCGCGGCGGCGGGGGCGCGGCCTGGCCGGGCTGGAACGCGCCGCCGGGCGGCTGGAAGGCGCCGGTGGGCTGGG
>NZ_QFRW01000323.1 GCF_003265355.1 Glycomyces dulcitolivorans
CGTGCGCCTGGCCGACCTCACCGGCGACGGCCTCCCCGACCTCGTCCTGGCCGACCCCGCCGGGACCCGCTGGTGCGAGGGCCTCGGCCCCGACGGCTTCGCCGCGCCGCGCCTCCTCGAAGGCCCCGGCCCGCACCGGCCCGGCCTCGTCGGCGTCTCCGCGGCCGCGGCCGTCCAGCTCGCCGACATGACCGGCGACGGCCTGCCCGACCTCGTGCGGATCGCCAACGGCGCCGTCACGTACCGGCCCAGCCTCGGCCACGGCCGCTTCGGACCCGAGATCGCCATGGACGACGCCCCCTGGTTCGACTCCCCGGACCGGTTCGACCCCCGCCGCGTCCTCCTCGCCGACCTCGACGGCAACCGCCGCACCGACCTCGTCTACCTCGGCGCCGACGCCGTCCGCCTCTACGCCAACCGCGCCGGCAACGGCTGGGGCCCCGCCCGCGACCTCCCCGGCCTGCCCGCCGCCGACAACCGCCGCTTCGCCTCCGTCGTCGACCTGCGCGGCACCGGCACCGCCTGCCTCGTCTGGTCCACCGGCCTGCCCAGCGGCACCGCCGCCCCCATGCGCTACATCGACCTGCTCTCGGCCGGGCGCCCGCACCTGCTCACCGGCTACGACAACGGCGTCGGCGCCGAAACGGCCGTCGAGTACCGGCCCTCCACGTACTTCGCGCTGGCCGACGAGCGCGCCGGGCGGCCCTGGCCCGCGACGCTCCCGTTCCCGGTCGCCTGCGCGCACAAGGTGACCCGCACCGACCATGTCCGCGAGACCGTGTTCACCTCCGTCACCTCGTACCACGACGGCTACTTCGACCCCGTCGAGCGCGAGTTCCGGGGCTTCGGGCTCGTCGAGACCCTCGACACCGAGGCGTTCGCGCTCGACGACCCCGCCGCGTCGCTGGACCAGGCGCCCGTGCTCACCCGCACCTGGTTCCACGCCGGGGCCGCCGCCGGAGCGGGGGAGCGGCTGCTGCACGCGCGCCGGGACCAGTACTGGGACAACCCGGTCGGGCCCGAGCCCGCCCTGCCCGAACCGGACCTGCCGCCGGGCCTGGACGACGACGAGTACCGCCAGGCCTGCCGCGCGCTCAAGGGCGTCGCGCTGCGCACCGAGGTGTACGGCCTCGACGACGCCCCCGAGTCGGTGCACCCCTACTCGGTCAACGAGGCCGCCTACGCCGTCGCGCTGCGCCAGCCCAAGGGCGCCCGGCGCCACGCGGTGTTCCAGCTGCTGCCCACCGAGGCGGTGACCCGCGTCTACGACCGGCGCCCCGAGGACCCCCGGACCGCCCGCACCCTCGTCCTGGAGACCGACGACCTCGGCCTGCCGATCCGCTCCGCCACCGTCTCCCATGGACGATCGATCATCGACCCCGAACTGCCGCAGCCGGTCCGCGAGGCCCAGGCCCGCACCGGCGGCGGCTACCTGGAGACCGACTACACGCCCGACATCGACGGGCCCGACGTGCGGCGGCTGCGCCAGGTGTGCGAGACCCGCGCCTACGAGCTCGCCGGGCTCCCCGCCGGGCACCTCACCGCATCCGAAGTGGACGCCTTCGCGCTCGCCGCCGAACGCGTCCCCTACGAGGCGGTCGACGAGGACGGCACCGTGCCGACCCCCGACGGCCCCGTCCTGCGCCTGACCGGCCGCGCCCAGGTCCTGTTCCGCGCCGACGACCTCACCGGCCCGCTCCCGCTCGGCGTCCACGACACCCTCGGCCTGTCCTACCGCACCCGCCGCCTCGTCTTCACCGACGGCCTCGTCGCCGCCCACTACGACGGGTCCGTCGACGCCGCCGAGCTCACCGGCGCCGGATACGAGCACCTCGACGGAGGCTGGTGGGCCCCTTCGGGAACCGCCCTGTACGCCCCCGACGCCGCCGCCCACTTCTACCTGCCCTCCGGCGCCGAGGACCCGCTCGGGGTCGCCACCGAGATCGAACGCGACGTCCACGACCTCGCCGTCACCGTCACCCGCGACGTCCTCGGCCGCGAGGTCCGCACCGAGCACGACTACCGGGTCCTCGCCCCGCGCCTGGCCGTCGACCCCGCCGGGAACCGCGCCGAAACCGTCTACGACGCCCTCGGCGCCCCCGTCGCCAGCGCCCTCCTCGGCAAGGCCGGCGACACCGGCATGGACACCCTCGACGCCCCCACGGCCACCATGGACTACGACCTGTTCGCCTGGGCCGACCGGCAGGAGCCCGTCAGCGTGCGCCGCCGCCACCGCGAGCGCCACGGCGACCCCGCCGCCGAATGGCGCGAGACCTACGCCTACTTCGACGGCTCCGGCACGGCCGTTCTCGTAAAGGCCCGCGCCGCCGCCGGGCCCGCCCGCACCTGGGACCCCGTGTCGGGCACCGTGACCGAGGCCCACGCCGACCCGCGCTGGATCGGCGGCGGCCGCGGCGTCTTCAACAACAAGGGCCTGGCGGTCAAGCAGTACGAGCCGTACTTCTCGGCCACCCACGAGTTCGAGTCCGCGACCGCGCTCGTCCAGACCGGCGTCACCGCCGTCACCCGCTACGACCCCATCGGGAGGGTCCTGCGCGTCGACCACCCGGACGGCACGTTCGCGCGCACCGAGACCGGCCCCTGGGGCACGGTCGCGCACGGTCCGGGCGACACCGTCCTCGACAGCGCCTGGTACGCCGAGCGCGGCAGCCCCGACCCCGCCGGCCCCGAGCCGGCCGACGCCGAGGAGCGGGCGGCGTGGATCGCCGCCCAGCACGCGGGCACCCCCGGGCGCACCCACACGGACGCCTTGGGCCGCACCGTCCTCACCGTCTCCGACAACGGGAACGGCGACCTGCGGACCCTGCGCGGCGAGGCCGACGCCACCGGCGGCTTCAGCCGCCAGTTCGACGCCCGCGGCCGCGAGTTCACCTCCGGGGTCGCCGACCTCACCGGCGCCTCCCTGCGCGGCGAGTCGGCCGAGCGGGGCCGGCGCTGGCACCTCTCGGACGTCGCCGGGCGGCTCGTGCGCGCCTGGGACGAGTACGGGCGCTCCAGCCGCATCGAGTACGACGCCGCGCACCGGCCCGTCGCCACGTACGCGACCGAGCCCGGCGAGGCCGAGACCGTCGTGGGCCGCGTCGTCTACGGCGAGGCGCACCCCGAAGCGGCGCAGAGGAACCTGACCGGCAAGATCCACATGGTCTTCGACGCGGCGGGCGCGGTCGTCTTCGAGCGCTTCGACCCTAAGGGCGCGCCCCTCGAAGTGGTGCGGCGCCTGTGCGCCGACGCCGAGACCGAGCCCGACTGGCAGGACCTGGTCGGCCTCGACGACCCCGCGCTGGTCATGGCCGCCGCCGAGCCCCTCCTGGAGCCCGTGTCGGAGGCGGTCGGCACCGGCGCCGCCTTCGACGCGCTCGGGCGCCCCGAGTCGATCACCATGGCAGACGGGACGGTCCTCCAGCCGACGTACGACCCGTCCGGGCTCATCGCCGAGCTGCGCGCCCAGATCGGCGGCACCGGCCCCTTCCGGACCTACCTCGCCGGGCAGGAGCACGACGCCCTCGGGCGCCGCTCGCTCGCCGTGTACGGCAACGGCCTCGCCACCGCCTACACCTACGACGCCTTGCACCGCAGGGTCACCGGCATCCGGACCGCCCCCGAAGGCGGCGGGGACGCCGTCCAGGACCTCCACTACGTGTACGACGCGGGCGGGCACCTCGTCGAGGTCGACGACGGCGCCCAGCAGTCCCTGTTCTTCAACGGCGCGTTCGTGTCCCCGCGCATGCGGTTCCGCCACGACGCCATCGGCCAGCTCGTGGAGGCCACCGGCCGCGAGCACGCCGCCAACGGCCAGACCGGCCCCGGCGACCCGGTCGGCGCGCCCCTGCCGCACCCCAACGACGTCCTCGCCGTGCGCACCTACCGCCAGGAGTACGAGTACGACGACCTCGGCAACCTGACGACCATGCGCCACATCGCGAACGGCGGCGGCGGATGGACCCGCCGCTACCGGTACGAGCACGACGCCGACCCCGCGAACCGGCAGAACCGCCTCGCCGCCACCAGCGCGCCCGGCGACGACCCGGACGGCCCCTACACGCACGCCTACACCCACGACGCCTACGGGAACCTCACCTCCGCCCCGCACCTGGCCGCCCTCGACTGGGACCGGAGCGGGCGCCTGCGCCGCGCCGACCTCGGCGGCGGCGGCACCGCCTGGTACACCTACGACGGCAGCGGCGCGCGCCTGCGCAAGACGATCCAGCGCCAGGGCGGCCTGCGCACCGAGCGCCGCTACCTCGGCGCCGTCGAGATCTACCGGGAGTGGATGAACGGCGTCCTGCGCCTGGAGCGGCGCACCGTCCACCTCGCCGACGAGACCGGCTCCTTCGCCTCGGCCGAGGTCCTCGTCCACGACCCGGGCGGCATCGGCGGCGCCGCGGTCGGCGAGGTCGTCATCAGGTACCGGTGCGGCAACCACCTCGGATCGGCCACAGTGGAGACCGACGACGGCGGGGCCGTCATCTCCTACGAGGAGTACCACCCCTACGGCTCCACCGCCTACCGCGCCTCCCGCCCCGGCACCGACCTCGGCCTCAAGCGCTACCGCTTCCACGGCAAGGAGCGCGACGACGAGACCGGCCTCGACAGCTTCGGCGCCCGCTACTACGCGTCCTGGCTCGGCCGCTGGACCAGCGCCGACCCCGCCGGCACCACCGCCGGACCCAACCTCTACCGCTACTGCGGCAACGACCCCTCCGGCCGCGTCGACCCCACCGGCACCCAGGACCACCCGCCCGGCCGACCCGACAGCCGCGTCACCGTCGGGTTCCCCTCCGCCGACCCCGCCGTGTGGAACAACCCGAACTCCACCCCCGCCGACATCCTCCGCGAGGCCCAGAAGGACTACCCGCACCTGCGCGAGACGCCCCGCTTCGAGTTCGGCCAGTGGTTCTTCCCCGACCTCAGCGTCGACGAGAACGGCGACGTGGAGGTCCCCGGCACCGGCTCCGGCGACACCCCCGGCGAGGACCCCGCGCCCGCCACCGACGCCGGAGCGGGCGCCGGGACCGGTGCGGGCGAAGGCGAAGGGGAGGGCGACACCGGCGGCGACGCCGGGGACGGGGGCACCGGAGGCGACGCAGGCACGGGCGACGGCGGCACGGGGGACACCGACGCCGACGTCAGCGGCTCGCCCGGCGACGACGAGGGCACCCCCGGGACCCTCGGCACCTCCACCAGCCTCGTGCCCTCCGCCGTCGAGCGGTTCATCTGGAACTTCCCCTTCCCCAACCAGGGCGTCCCCGGCTCGCGCCGCGGCCAGATCCTCGAATGGCTCGCCGGCGTCCCCTGGCGCGACAACACCGCCGGGCACGACGTCGTCACCGCCACCGAAGTGCGCCAGATCAAGTCGACCGCCCAGCTCGACGAGGTCGGCGACATCACCCGCGCCGCCACCCGCGACGCCGCCAGGTCCATCGCGGGCGACCCCAACCTCTCCGGCCGCAACCCCCGCGCCGTGATCATCACCGAGACCGACGTCCCCGTCGCCGTCGGCGACGCCATCACCGACGCCCTCGTCCCCAACACCCGCGGCCGCCCCCGCTCCGTCCCCGCCGGCGCGCTGCCCCCCGAGCACATCCGCGGTTTCCCCGGGAACGCCGGCGCCGGCGCCCGGGTCCTCACCGGCGTCGGCACCGCCCTGTCCGCGGCCGCCCTCGCCTACGACATCTACCAGGGCGACTACGCCATGGCCGTCGGCGACGCCCTCGGGACCGTCGGCGGCGGGCTCGAACTGTACGCACTGGCCGCGCCGGGGGCCACGGTCGCCGGCGTCAGCGCCATGACCGCCGGGCTCGTCGTCGGCGGCCTCGGCATCGCCGTCACCTCCGGCATCAGCGGCTACCGCGCCTACCAGCGCGGCGACACCGCGGGCGTCGTCGCCGGCGCCGTGGGCGTCGGGGCCGGACTCGCCATCGCGGCCGGGGCGATCGGCATCGCCGCGGGGATCGCGGGCGCGCCCGTCCTCCTCGCCGTCGGCATCGTCGCGGCCATCGGCGTCGGCATCTACCACCTCGGGGACTTCTTCGACTGGTGGTGACCCCGCCACCCCACCCAGAAAGGCGCAGGACATGAACCAGCCGAAGCGGCACTTCAGCCCCGAGGCGATCCGCAGGCTCGCGCTGCCGGTCGAGACCGCCGCGGCCCCGCCCGGAGCGGACCCGGACCGCACCATGGCCATCCAGCTCCCCGGCTTCACCGAGGAGCCCACCGGCAAGGACGTCGCCGCCCTCCAGGCGTCCCTGGTGCGCCTGCGCCACGGCATCGAGGCCGACGAACTCGCCGAGTCCCGCCTCGGACCGTCCACAAGGGAAGCCGTGCGCCGCCTCCAGGCCTCCGCGGGCCTCATGCGCACCGGCGTCGTCACCCCCGAGACCGCCGGGCAGATCAAACGCGAGCTCGAACACCGCTACTTCACCGACGCCCCCCACCGCGCCGCCAAGATCCAGGGCCTCCTCACCGCCCTCGGCCACCAGATCGACCCCGGCGAACTCTCCGGCCGCCGCGTCGGCACCACGACCGCCGCCGCCATCCAGCAGTTCCGCCAGCGCACGAAATCGCGCGGCGTCTCCTGGTGGCTCGACGAGGCCCTCGTCGAACGCCTCCGCGCCGAAGCCCTCCAGGCCCGCCTCGGCTCGCGCACCCAGTTCGGCAAGGCCCAGCGGACCCTCGTGCGCGCCTTGGGAATCGCCAAACTCGACGTCCAGGTCGGCGCCGACGAGCTCAACGCCCGCCAGGCCGGACCCGGCACCCAGGCCGCGCTGCGCGCCTTCCAGGCCAAGTACCGCCTCCCCGCGTCCGGGCGCTTCGACCTCGCCACCATGGACAAGCTCGAAGCCGTCGCCGCCTCACGCCCCGCCCCCGCCAAGACCCTCAAGGTCAAGTCCGCCCTCGGACTCGGCACCCTCAAGCGCCAGGCCAAGCTCAACATGCGCGGCGGCCACGTCGCCGCCGCCCAGCAGGCCCTCGCCCACTTCGGCTACCCGGTCCCCATGTCCGAGCACGGCGAGGCCCGCTACGGCAAGGCCACCCGCCAGGCCGTCCTCAAGTTCCAGGCCGACAAGCACCTGCCCGCTACCGGCCAGCTCGACGGGCCCACGGTCAAAGCCCTCAACGCCGACATCCTCGCCGCCCTCCCCGCGAGCGAGCAGCCCGCCGCCCGCTACCGTCTGCGCGGGTCCGTGCGCGACGAGCGCTGGCGGCCGGTCAAGGGCGCCAAGGTCCGCCTCGCGTTCCGGTCCCTCGCAGGCGAAGGCCAGACCCTCGCGCAGCGCGTCACGAGCGAGTCCGGGTTCTACGACCTGCCGTACGACCCGCCGCGCGACCCCGACACGAAGGAGGTCGTCAAGCCCCTCCACCTCGCCGTCACCTTCACCGGCCCCGACGGCGCGGCCCTCGGCTCGCGGATCCTGTTCAACCCCACGCCCATCCAGTGGACCAACCAGACTCTCGGCGACCGCCCCTACCGCGGTCCGTCCCTCTACGAGACGCAGCGGGCCGCGCTCGACGCCGTGCTCGGCGCGCTCGGCGTCACCGACCTCGTCGAGGACGGCGACCGCAACGACGTCACCGTCGCCGCCCTCGAATCCGGGCTCACCCAGTACGAGGTCATGCGCCTGGTCCTGGCCGTGCGCGCCGCCAAGCACGTCGGCCACCCGGCCCTCGGCGCCGCCCTCTACTTCGGATTCATCGCCCAGGGCCTGCCCGGGACCCTCCCCGAGGAGCTCCTCACCGCCACCGACGAGTGGACCCGCATCGACGAGCTCACCGCCACCACCGCCTCCGGAATCCTCCTGCTGGGCCCCGAGAAGCAGGCCGAGGCGTTCGCGCGCGCCGCCGACGACAACCTCGTCCCCATCGGCATCGTCCGCGACGAGGAGGCCGTCCTCACCGCGCTCACCGCCCGCTCGGTCACCGCCGCCCTCGACGCCCCGCCCGTCGGCGGCGACGCCACCCTGCGCCAGCTCCTCGACTCCTCCAAACTCCAAGCGGCCCACTACGACAGCGTCGCCGCCATGCTCCTGGGCCACGGCGAGCCCAGCGAGGCGTTCTGGACCGACCTCACCGGCGCCGCGGCCGACCTCGGCGGCGGGGACGTGGTCGCCGACGTCGCCGCCGCCGTCGAGACCGCCGCCATCGCCGGCGGCCACGGCCCCACCGCCGCCCTCCTCAAGGCCCGCATCGACGACCCCGACCTGGCCGGCATCACCACCACCCGCCACCTCGCCCGCCTCTCCACCGAGGAATGGGACGCCGTCGTCGCCGACGCCGGACACCCCGCCGACGAGACCCCGGACGCCTTCGCCCGCAAGCTCGAAGCCACCGCCGCCGCCCACTACCCGACCACCGCCCTCATCGCCGAACTCGGCCGCACCGACGGCCACGGCCTCGCCCTCGTCGACCAGGCCGCCGCCTTCATCGACGCCCACCCCGACCTCGAACTGCGCGCCACCGGCCTCGACGCCTACGTCCGCAGCGCCTCCCTCGACATCGACGCCGACCTGCGCGGCGAGATGCGCGTCCAGCAGCGCGTCGTCCGCCTCGCCCCCACCCACAAGGCCGGGGCCGCCCTCCTCGCCGAGCACCTCCACTCCGCCGGCCAGATCGCCGCCCTCGACCGCACCGAACTCGCCGCGAAACTCAAGACCCACCCCGGCGTCGACGACATCGCCGTCGCGAACATCCACTCCAGCGCCCAGATCGCCTACGCCCACGTCCTCTCCCAGGTCGCCTCCTTCCAGTCCGACCACGCCCCCGGCCAGTTCCAGGTCTTCGGCCCCCAGCAGATCACCCTCGCCGACGCCACCGGCGTCCTCGGCGACGTCCCCGACCTCGCCCTCCTCTTCGGCGGCCTCGACTACTGCGAATGCGGCCACTGCGAATCCGTGTATGGCCCCGCCGCCTACCTCGCCGACCTCCTCCGGTTCCTCTCCACCCGCCCCGCCAAGACCACCGGCCCTGCCACCGTCCTCTCCGTCCTCCAGGCCCGCCGCCCCGACATCGACGACCTCCTCCTCAACTGCCCCAACACCGACACCCCCCTGCCCTACATCGACCTCGTCAACGAACTCCTCGAACGCGCCGTCCCCGGCGCCGCCGCCCCCCAGCCCCAGACCACCCGCACCGCCGCCGAACTGCGCGCCGTCCCCGAACACCTCCACGCGAGCGCCTACGAGACCGTCAAGGCCGCCCGCTTCCCCGTCCGCGGCGCCTTCAACGCCTGGCAGGAGGAGGCCCGCGTCCTCCTCGCCCACCTCGGCGTCCCCCGCCACGAACTCATGCGCCTCCTCGCCCCCGCCACCCCCGCCGCCCACACCTCCGCCGCAGGGGAGTACTTCGGACTCTCCACACTCGACGTCCACCTCGTCACCGTCCCCGCCCCCAGCGCCGTCTCCCAGGACGAGACCTGGGGCCTCGACACCACTGTCGGCGAGGTCGGCGTCCTCCCCTTCCTCCACCACGCCGGCCTCACCTACACCGAACTCCTCGCCCTCCTCGACACCACCTGGATCCACGGCGCCGGAACCGTCGAACTCCAACGCCCCGAAGGCACCTGCATCCTCGACGAGCAGACCCTCACCGGCCTCGCCCCCGCCGTCTACGACCGCATCCACCGCTTCATCCGCCTCTGGCGCCACACCAAGTGGACCGCCCCCCAGCTCGACCGGCTCCTGCGCGCCCCCGGCCTCGCGAACGGCGTTCTCGACGCCCAGGCCCTGCGCCGCCTCGCCTCCTTCGCCGAACTCGCCGCACGCCTGCGCCTCCCCTTCGAACCCGCCCTCACCCTCTACGCCCCCCTCAGCACCGAACCCGGACCCGACGACACCCGCTCCCCCTACGCCGACCTCTTCGCCAACCCCAACCTCCTCGACCCTGTCGACCCCGCGTTCGCCCTGCCCCTCACCGGCACCGAACCCATGGCCGACCACCGCCCCGCCCTCGCCGCCGCCTGGCAGGTCGGCGAAGCCGACCTCGACCTCCTCCTCGCCCGCACCGGCCCCAACCTCACTCTCGCCGACCTCACCGCGCCCCTGCGCTACACCGCCCTCGCGAACGCCCTCCGCCTGCCCGTCGCCGAACTCCTCGCCCTCGTCGACCTCGCCGCCGCCGACACCCCCGACCCCTTCGCCCACCCCGAAGCCACCGCCGCCCTCGCCGACCGCCACGCCGAGACCAAAGCAGCCGGACTCGCCGTCGCCGAACTCGACTGGCTTCTCGAACACCGCCCCGACGCCCCCTTCGGCCAACGCGCAGAAGCCATCACCGAACAGCTCGACGCCCTCCGCGAAGGCCTGCGCACCACCCCCGCCGACGAAGTCGACGGCCAGATCGCCGCCACCGTCGCCGCCACCTTCTCCCTCCCCGACGGCCAGGCCGTCACCCTCCTCGACCTCCTGCGCCCCGCCGAAGCCCTCTGGGACGTCTTCGACAACCCCGACTTCATGGCTCAAAACGCCGACGGCGACTACACCCACCCCCTCACCGAAACCGAGTTCGCCGACCTCTTCCACACCTGGCGCCTCCTCCACAAAGCCGCATACCTCGTGCGCCGCATGCGCATCGACGCCGACGACCTCCCCTGGCTCCTGGAGAAGGCCGCCGCCTTCGGCTGGCTCCACCTCGGCGCCCTCCCCGCCGGACCCGCCGACCCCCCTGCCGCCCTAGCCGAATGGCGCGCCCTCGCCTCCTGGCTCGTCCTGCGCCACCGCTACCCCGAACCCGAGGAGACCGGCTGGCCCGAGGTCTTCGACGCCGCAGCAGCCGGAGACCCCGTCGAGGACCTCCGCGACGCGGTCGCCGCCCTCACCGGCTGGCACGCCGCCGACCTCGCCGAACTCGACGGCGACGCCAGCGCCTTCTACGCCGACGTCGACGCGCTGGCCCGCGCCCGCGCCGCCGCCGAGGCCCTGCGGCGCCTGGGCGTCCCGGCCGCCGACGCGCTCCTGTGGGTCGACCGCGACGACGACGCCGGGGGCGCCCAGCGCCTCGCCGCCGAGCACCTGCGCCAGACCATGAAGTCCAAGTACGACACCGGCGCGTGGCTCGCGCTCATGCCCGAGCTCCAGGACCCGCTGCGCGAGGCCCGCCGCGACGCCCTCACCTCCTACCTCGTGGAGCACTCGCTGCGCACCACCGCGCCGACGATCACCGCCGAGGGCCGCGAATGGGTCAACCCGCGACACTGGAAGGACACCGCCGACCTCCAGCGCTGGTTCCTCCTCGACACCGAGATGACCTCCGTCCAGCTCACCTCCCGCCTCAAGCAGGCCATCAGCGCCGTGCAGCTGTTCGCGCAGCGGTGCCTGCTCAACCTGGAGCTGCCGCTGGTGCGCATCACCGCCGCGCAGACGGCCGACACGACCTCGCTGGACTCGTGGAGCCAGTGGGAGTGGATGAGCGGCTACCGCCTGTGGGAGGCCAACCGGAAGGTCTTCCTGTACCCGGAGAACTGGCTGGAGGCCGAGCTGCGGGACGACAAGACGCCGTTCTTCAAGGAGCTCGAAGACCAGCTGTCCCAAGGGGAGCTGACCGACGCGAACGCCGAGTCGGCCTACCGCGACTACCTGCGCAAGCTCGTCGAGGTCGCCCACATGCAGACCCTCGGGATCTACCACCAGCAGACCGCGTCGGGGAACCGCCTGCACGTGGTCGCCCGCTCGGCCTCGCAGCCGAGCCACTGCTACTACCGGTCCCTCGACCTGGCCTACAACGAGTGGACCGGCTGGGAGCGCATCGACGCCGACATCGCCTCCGACCAGGTCGTCCCGGTCGTCTACCGCGACCGCCTCCACCTGTTCTGGCTCCAGTTCGAGGAGAAGACCCAGCAGCCCAAGCGCCAGCCCCCGGCCAAGGCCAGCGAGTCGCCCGGCCAGACCGCCGACCCGTCGCGGACCCTGGAGATCGAGCTGTGCTGGTCCGAGCGCACCCCGGACGGCTGGACGGCCCGGCGCACCAGCGGCGAGAAGCTCATCCACCCGTGGCCGCGCCCGCGCTCCTCGTACACGCTCAAGCCGCGCCACCGCAGCTCGCAGCTGTGGCTGGACGTGTTCATCTCCTCCTCGATCGAGTTCAACAACGGGCGCTTCTACGACGAGTTCACCGACTCGCACGAGCGGCTGACCAAGCGCCAGTACTCGGTCCTGCACTGGCCCTGGCACTCCTCGTCCTACGTGTTCACCGGCGAGGTCGTGGACCTGAAGATGAAGCCGATGTACGGCAACTACACGCGGCGCTCCGACGGGGTCGTGTTCACCGCCGACTCGCTGTGGCACGTGCAGACCAACTTCGGCGAGAAGGGACGCGGCATCAAGTCGCTGTCCTCGACCGAGCGGTCCCCGAAGCTGCGCAAGCCCTCCACGATGCGCTTCGCGAACGGCCGCCTGGCCGCGATGGGCACGGCCGTGGACGTCATGGTCGGCTGGGACGACACGCGCAAGCTCCTCAGCGCCGCCCGCACGCCCGCCGAGCTCGTGCTCGCCCCGCACCACCGCCAGTACAACGACGACCCGGTGTCCCCATTGATCTATCAGGACCGCCAGCGGGCCTACTGGCTCAAGCGCACCCAGGTCACCGTCACGACCTCGTTCAGCTACACCGGGGGCGGCGGGATCCACTGGATCCACGCGCCGGTCACGACCATGGGCCACCGCTGGTACCCGTTCTGGCACCCGCACGCCTCGGACTTCCTGGCCTCCTTGGACACCAAGGGCGTCGAGGGCCTGGTGACGCGCGCGCAGCAGAGCATCGCGCCGAACTCGGAGACCTCGTTCTCCTACGGCCCGCAGCCGGGGAACGCGATCGACCCGACCGCCCAGGGCGGGGTCGACTTCACCCGCGGCGGCGCGTACTCGGCGTACAACTGGGAGCTGTTCTTCCACGCGCCCATGCTCATCGCC
The DNA here is from genome assembly GCF_003265355.1 of Glycomyces dulcitolivorans. Taxonomy (GTDB): domain Bacteria; phylum Actinomycetota; class Actinomycetes; order Mycobacteriales; family Micromonosporaceae; genus Glycomyces; species Glycomyces dulcitolivorans. Next base: position 12,921 of record NZ_QFRW01000323.1, read on the forward strand.
GCGAAGCTCACCGCCGAGCAGCGGTTCGAGGAGGCGATGCGCTGGTACCACCGGATCTTCGACCCCACCAGCACCGACGGACCCGAAGCGCCCCAGCGCTACTGGGTGACCAAGCCGTTCTTCGACCACACCAGCGAGGACTACCGGCAGCAGCGCATCGAGTCGATCCTCGGCGACATCGGGGACCACCTGGACGAGCTGCGCGCCTGGAAGAACCACCCGTTCTCGCCGCACACCGTCGCGCGCCACCGGCCGGTCGCCTACCAGAAGGCGATCGTCATGAAGTACCTCGACAACCTGATCGGCTGGGCCGACCAGCAGTTCCGCCGCGACACCCTGGAGTCGATCAACCAGGCGGTGCTGCTGTACACGCTCGCGGCCGAGATCCTGGGCCGGCGGCCCGAGAAGGTCCCGCCGCCCGAGCGCGAGGACAAGAGCTACGCGCAGCTGACCGCCGAGAGCGCCCTGGACCCCTTCGGGAACCAGGACGTGGCCGCGATCCTCGAAGGGTTCGCGCCGCCGCTCGACTTCACGGACGAGCCCGACCTCGGCGGCGGCGAGCCGCTGCCGCACCTGGAGGTCAAGTACTTCGGCATCCCGGTGAACGACAAGCTCCTCGGCTACTGGGACACCGTCGCCGACCGCCTGTTCAAGGTCCGGCACGGCCTCAACATCGAGGGCGTCTTCCGCCAGCTGCCGCTGTTCGAGCCGCCGCTGGACCCGGGCATGCTCGTCAAGGCCGCCGCCGCGGGCGCCGACCTCTCCAGCGTCCTGAGCCTGTTCGCGGCCACCGACACCCGCTACCGGTTCCGGGTGCTGGCCGCCCGCGCGGCCGAGCTGCTCGGCGAGCTGCGGGCCCTGGGGGACAAGCTGCTGCGCATCCTGGAGACCCGGGACTCCGAGGAGCTGATGCTCCTGCGCGCCACGCAGGAGGCCGCCCTGAACCGGGCGATCCAGGCGGTGCGCGAGCTCCAGGAGGACGAGGCGGTCGCGAGCCGCGAGGCCCTGGAGGCCGGGCGGGCCGCGATCGACACCCGGATCGCCTACCACGGCTCGGTGCCGCGCATGAACGGCGAGGAGATCGCCGCGGTCGTCATGCAGAGCATCGGCCTGGTCGGGAACGCCGTCAGCGCCGTCATGTCCGGCATGGCCGGGGCCGCGAACCTGATCCCCGACTTCAGCATCGGCATCGCCGGGTTCGGCGGCTCGCCGACGGTGAGCATGTCGATCGGCGGGTCGAACGTCTCGGGGTTCCTGTCGAACACCGGCGCCATGATCGGCGGCTTCGCGGGGATGCTCATGACCGGCGCGGCGATGGCCGAGACGCAGGGCCGCTACTCGCGCCAGGCCGACGAGCACGGCTTCGACCGGGACGTGGCCGTCAACGACCTCGCCCAGCTGGAGGCCCAGCTCATCACGGCGGCGATCCGCGAGCAGATCGCGACCGCCGAGCTCGCCAACCACCTCCAGGCGACCGCCGACACCGAGGCGGTCGAGGAGTACCTGCGCACCAAGTACACCGACAAGGAGCTGTACGACTGGATGCTCGCGCGGGTGTCCACCGTGTACTTCCAGGCGTACCAGATCGCCTTCGACACCGCGATGCTCGCCCAGCAGTCCTACCAGTTCGAGCTGGCCGAGCCGGACGCCTCGTTCATCCAGTTCGGGTACTGGGACTCCCTGCGCAAGGGCCTCCTGGCCCCCGAGCGGCTGACGAACGACCTGCGGCGCATGGAATCGTCCTACATGGAGAAGCACAAGCGGGACCTGGAGCTGACCAAGCACGTGTCGCTCGCGCAGGTCGACCCGCTGGCGCTCCTGGCGCTCAAGCTCACCGGGCAGGCGGTGGTGCAGCTGCCGGAGTGGCTGTTCGACCTCGACTACCCCGGCCACTACCGCCGCCGCCTCAAGTCCGTGGCGCTGTCGGTCCCGTGCGTGGTGGGCCCCTACACGTCCGTCAACTGCACGCTCGCGGTCACCAACAACGGCGTGCGGCTGACCGACTCGGTCGCGGGCGGCTACGGCGACCCGCTGGTCGGCGGCGACCCCCGGTTCTGGAAGAGCCCGGTGCCGACCGAGGCGATCGCGACCAGCCACGCGGTCAACGACCGCGGCATGTTCGAGCTGCGCTTCGAGGACGAGCGGTTCCTGCCCTTCGAGGGCGCCGGCGCCGTCAGCCAGTGGACGATCTCGCTCCCCAAGGCCCACAACCAGTTCGACCTCGCCTCGATCACCGACGTGGTCCTCCACCTCGACTACACGGCGCGCGCGGGCGGGCCGGGCCTGGCCGGCCTCGCGGTCGGCAACCTCGACGCGGTCCTGCCGACCTCGGGTGCAGCCCTGTTCGCCCTGGAGGAGCAGTTCGGCACCGCCTGGCACCGGATGCTGTTCCCCGAGGGCGAGGAGGAGCAGGAGCTCGTCTTCACGCTCACCCCGGAGCACCTGCCGTTCTGGGCGCGGGTCCGCGCCGCCACCGGCACGGTCAAGGTGGCCGCGGCCGACCTCGTGCTCGACACCGTCCACACCGACGCGTTCGCCGTCAAGTGGCGCCTGCCCGGGCAGATGTCGGCGAGCGAGGTGCCGGGCGCGAACGACCCGTCGTTCGGCGGCGCCCCGCACTCGGCGGTCGCGCCCGTCCCGGCCCCGGCGATGCTGGGGGAGTGGCGGCTGGGGCTGAAGCGCGCCGCAGCGGCCGATTACGACTCGCTGCTGCCCGAGGACGTCCGCCGCGCTTACCTGTTGGTGCAATTCGACATCAGCTGAACAGCTGATAATAGCGAAGAAGGGCCCGGACGCCTTGACCGGAAAGGCGTCCGGGCCTTATGATATGAGTGTCTCGGTGATACTTAAAGTTAGTGTATGTTGTGGACAAATAGTCTGTGGAAAGAAAAAGCGGTAGCAAAAGAAGGTCATCGTTTCATTTTTAAGGCTTTCGTCGTTTCGGTTCGTTGCGGTGGGGCCTTTTTTACTGCCCTGAAACGGCTACGGCCGCATAACGATCGACGCAGATCCCCATTCCACGCCGTGCTCCGGTGCCCGCTCCCCAGATCCGGGGGAGCGGGCACCGGCTCGTTGCGCGGTCGTTCGGGCTACGCGGTCGAGCAGGTCACCTGCGGGGTCGCGCCGGACCCGTTGGCGATGAAGCCGAACGCCTCACGGGACTGGCCGGCCGCGACCGACCCGTTCCAGCTGACATTCGTGGCCGTCACCGCCGTTCCGGTCTGCGACCAGGTCGCGTTCCACGCCGAGGTCACGGTCTGGGAGCCCGGCCAGGTCCACGTCACCTTCCAGGAGTTGATCGCGGCCGACCCGGCGGTCACCGTGACCTTCCCCTGCCAGCCGCCGGTCCAGCTGCCCACCACCGAGACCGCGGCGGTGCAGGCGCCGGTGGTCGGCGGCGGCGACGTCGTGGTCGGCGGGGAGGTGGTCTCCTCGCCGCCTCCGCAGCCGGGGCTCTGGTTGGTCTGCGTGAGCAGCCCGAGCCGCCACGGCAGGCTGTTGTAGTCGCCGCCCGCGCTGGGATCGACCCCCTGGTAGAGGTAGCGCATGTTGCAGGAGCTGACCTCCATCTTCTGGTTCACGCCGGTGCGGAGCATCTCGCCGTGGCTGATGTCCTCGGTCCAGGTCCCGCCGGGGAAGGACACGTTGGAGGCGGCCGCGAACGGGTTGGCGTTGCTGGCCGCCAGCTGCGTCCATGGCCCGGCGATGCTCGTGGACGTCCAGGATCTGAAGTAGCGGCCCACCGATCCGAAGGCCTCCACCAGCAGCAGGTACTGGTTGGTCTCCTTCACCTTGTAGATGTTCGCGGCCTCCCACAGGTCGTACTTGTTCGACTCCTGCATGGCGATGACCGGCTGGCTCATGCCGTTGGGGAAGTTCGCGACGGTGGTCTGGGACCGGTAGAGGTGCCCGTTGTCGTCGGAGGAGAACAGGTGGCAGTTGACGTCGTCGCAGGTGACCCACATGTCGACCCAGTAGCCGCTGCCGATGTTGTCCTGGATGATCTGCGGCATCCCGGAGTAGAAGTGCTTCGGCGCGGTCCAGCCCGCCGGGTTCGCGATGTTCGCGTTCGTGGAGTAGGACGCGTTCCCGGTCTGGTACACCAGGTACCACAGGCCCTGCGGCTCGTAGTAGAACACCTCCGGGGCGGCCCGGTAGCCGGCGCCGATGCCGGACTGGTCGAGGTAGTAGTGGGTGGCCGAGGAGGCCTGGGACCAGTCGGTGAAGCTGAAGTAGACCATGTTGTAGCCGGCGGAGCTCGCGATGCTCGCGAACACGTGCCACTTGCCGCCCGAGTAGACCACCGAGGGGTCCTTCAGGCCGGCGATGCTGGGGTGGGACGCGTCGGGCTTGGGGCCCGCCAGGACGCCGCTGGAGCTCCACGTGAAGCTCGTCGGGAGCGCCTCGGCCTGCACCGGGTCGGCCGAGTCCTCCTGCGCGTTCGCCGTCAGGGCGGCGGCCGCCATCGTCGCGGCCATGGCGGCGGCCAGCAGCGCGATGCGCACCGCTCGCAGCCGTGATCGGATCGGGATTGCCATGATTCGCCTCTCTCGTTGCGGTACATCGCATTCGCAACACGGGTCCGGAAGTTTCAGGGAATTCCGGAATCGTCCGCGCCGCCCCGCCAGGTTACCGATAAACATCGAGGCATGTAAATAGGTTGAGCTGGATTGACACGGCCCGGAAGTTTCGGCATCCGATTGCCGCTCGAAATGCGCGAGCGCCGGTCCCTTCCGGACCGATACAGTCCGGGCATGACCGTCATCGACGCACAGGGCCGCCCCGAAGCGCCCGTCTCCGGCGACGAGGCCGCCATGCTCCTCGGCTTCCTCGACTTCCACCGCGCCACCTTCGCCTGGAAGGTCCGCGGCCTCGACGCCGCCGGACTCCAGGCCACGGTCGGCGCCTCCACCATGACCTTGGGCGGCATGCTCAAGCACCTCGCCCTTGTCGAGGTCAGCTGGTTCTCCGACGACCTGTTCCACCGGCCCGTCGGCGAGCCGTGGGACTCCGTCGACTGGAAGTCCGACCCCGACTGGGAGTGGCACTCCTCCAAGCAGGACACCCCCGAAGCGCTCATCGCCCTGTGGGAGCGCGAGGTCGAGCGCGCCCGCGCCCTCACCGCCGAGGCCCTGGAGGACGGCGGCCTCGACCGCGTCGCCGCCCGCCGCTGGAAGGACGGGCGCGCCCCCACGCTGCGCTGGATCGTCCTCCACATGATCGAGGAGTACGCGCGCCACAACGGCCACGCCGACCTCATCCGCGAGTCGATCGACGGCGAGACCGGCGAGTAGCGGTCAGCCCGCGTACCCGACCCCGGACAGGGCCGCGCCCCGGAACGCCGCGAGCCGCTCGGCCTCGGCCCCGACCGCCTTCCGCTCGCCCGCCGTCAGCCTCCCCCACGGCTCCACGTTCACGGTGAACTTCTTCCCGGACTTGCGGGGCCGCCACAGCCCGGCGATCCGGCCCCCGGCGAGGACCGCGCCGGGGCGGCCCAGGACCGGCCACAGGGCCTTCGCCTTCGCGGGATCGTCGACCAGCAGCCTGCGGTCCCGCGACTGGAGCAGCAGGTCGTAGGGTCCGACGAGCCGCACCGCCTCCGCATCCGCCTCACGCAGCGCCGCCTCGTCCCCGGCCAGGATCCACCGGGACTCGCCCGCGACCTCGACCTCCACGGCGTCCTCGGGCCAGTGCGCCTTGACCTCCTTCACCGGCGAGTCGAGGTACTCGGCGACCTCCTTGACCGTGGCCGGACCGCACAGGTGCAGGTAGGCCCGGACCGGATCGAGCCGCTGCGGGAACTCCTTCGCCTCCTCGAACCCCTTGATGGGCTTGAGGACCGGCGGCGAGGTGTGCGGCTCCAGCTCCAGCCCCGCGCGGACCGCCGCGAGCCGGAACGGCTGCTCGTACATGTGCACCGCCTCGCAGGACCGGCAGTACCGCTGGTACGCCTCCGGCATGACCTCGTGGAGCCGCTGCGACATCTCGCCCTTGACCATCGGGGCCGTCACGATCGCCTTCATCTGGTCCGCGACCGCGTCCAGGGCCTCCAGGACCGGGATGCCCGCGGCCTTGAGCGGCTTGGAGGCGTCGAAGATCCGCTTGGCCGCGTCGGCCTCCGACCACGGCGCCACCGCGGCCGCGACCGAGGCGACGTCGGACCGCCGGTACGCGTGCGGGGCGCCGCGCAGCGTCCACAGCCACACCAGGTCCGCCTCCTCCGGCGCGACCCCGCGGACCGCGAGCGCCCACATCGCCCCGTCCGGGCCCGTCTCCTGCGCGCCGAGGTCGAGGACCGCGGTGTCGGCGAGCGCACCTTCCTCCCGGTCGAGCTGCTGGACGCTGGTGCGGTAGCGGAGGACCTGTCGGCTGTCGATCATGCCTTCACCGTAGCCGCGGGGTCCGACGGCCGGGCCGAAAGTTTTCTTCGCGGCCGCGATGAATCCGCGGGCGGCCCCTCGTCTTCATAACCGAGAGCCCGATACTCCCGGAAGGAACGAAACACTATGAGCACCAACGAGATCGCTACCGAAAAGACCGTCGACGCCGAGCGCCCCGGCCGCGGACTGCACGTCACCCTGTGGGTCCTGCAAGTGCTGCTCGCCGTGTTCATGATCGGCGCCTCCGCCTCGGCGAAGCTCCTGGGCCTGGAGTCCGCGGCCGAGGGCTTCGACGTCATCGGCTGGGGCGACTGGTTCATGTACTTCGTGGGCGCCGTGGAGCTCGCCGGCGGCGTGGGCCTGCTGATCCCGCGCCTGTCCGGCCTGGCCGCCACCGGCCTGGGCCTGCTCATGATCGGCGCGACGATCTTCAACGCCACGATCCTGGACTTCCCCGTCTACACCCCGCTGATCCTGCTCGCGTTCTTCGCGTTCATCGCGTGGGGCCGCCGCTACCAGACCCGCCGCTTCTTCGCCCACGGCCTGAAGCAGACCGCCTGACCCGCTCCTCGCCCCAGGACGACCCGAGGGCCGGTGGCCGCAAGCCACCGGCCTTCGGCCGTGTTCTCATTCTCCCGCACGAAAAAGGGGGCCGCCGAGGTTGCAGGCTGGGCGGCCCCCGGAGTGAGGCCTTTAGCTCTGGATCGCCCGGCGGCGCGCCAGGACCGTGACCGCGACGCCGCCCGCGAGGAGTGCGCCGGCCGCGGCCAGGACGAGCGTCAGCGGGGAGCCGGTGACCGGGAGCTTCGGCGAGCCCGCGCCGGAGGCGCTGGAGGTGGTCTCGCCGCCGCTGCCGTCGCCGCCGCCGGGGTTGCCGGTCGGCTCGCAGGTGGTGTCCGCGGCGCCGTCGATCTCGACGGTGAAGCTCACGGCGTCGAGCTCGGTGCCCTCGGTGTAGAAGCCGCCGAAGAAGTCCACGCCGTCGGCCGAGACGCTGGCCGCCGCGCCCTCGACCGCGACGACGCCGTCGCTGATCGCCAGCTCGTCGACCGCGACGTCGGCGATCCGCGTGTCGCCGGAGAAGACCGCGAGGCCGCCGTCGACGCTCGCGATCCGCACGTCGGCCACGTCGAGGTCGAGTTCGCCCTCGTGACCCGAGAAGTTGACCCCGCCCGCGAAGGCGGCGTCGAGCGCGCAGGTCTCGGCGGTGAAGGTCCCCGAGGCGTCCGGGAAGTGGTAGGTCCCGTCCGCGTTCTCGGTCGCCGGGGCCGCAACCGTGATCTCGCCGCCCGCGATCGGGCCGACCACGTACTCGCGGAAGGACTCCTTGACGCCCCAGTCGGCGTCGCCGCCGGTCACGTCGTAGACCGTGCCGCCGGGCTCCTCCGTGGCCGGGTCGTCGGACGTCGGGTCCTCAGAGGACGGCTCCTCCTCGGTGGGGTCGTCGATCGGGTCGGTCATGTCGGTCTTGACGGCGATCGTGATCGGGTCGAGGGCGTCGCCCTCCTTGTAGAACCCGGCGAACGCCTCCGCGCCGTCCGCCGTGAGGGTCACGGGCGCGTCGGTGAGGGTGCTGTAGCCGTTCACCCAGGTCCACGAGCCGACCTCGAAGTCGGCGAAGTGGACGTCCTCGAAGACCTCGTCGCCGGAGGTGACGTCGGCGTAGATCGCGCCGGTGTAGGACACGGTGTCGCTGACGGTCTCGACGTCCTCGATGGTGAGGTCGAGTTCGCCGTGGTGGCCGGTGAAGTGGACCCCGCCGGGGGCGGTGGTCTCGGTGGCCTGGTTCGGCAGGTCGGAGACGCCGGTGACGGGCTTGAAGGTGAAGGTGCCGTCGTCGTTGACGACCGCGCCGTCGACCGCCTCGATCGCGCCGCCGGCGATGGGACCGGTGACGTAGTTGCGGAACGACTCCTTGATGCCCCAGGTGACCTGGCCGTCGACGATGGGGTACTTGGCGAGCTCCTGGGCCTGGGCGGGGAGGGAGGCGAGTCCGACGACCGCGCCGGCGCCCAGGGCGATCGCGGCGACGGCCGCGATGCGCTTGCGGGTGGGGGCTCTCATGGGTTATCTCTCCTTGTCGTTCTCCGGGCCCTCGGGGGAGGGCTCGGCGGGGTCCGCGACGGTCTCGTCTGCGGCCCCGGTTTCTGCGGGGGTGTCCTCAGGGGTGCCCGCGGAGGGAGCGGTCTCCGGGGTGGCTTCGGTTTCGCGCTGGCGGTGCTTGCGGCGCTGGACGACCGCGACGACCGCGGCCGCGGCGCCGAGGACGAGCAGGGCGGCGGCGGGGGCGATCCACACCAGCGGGTTGAGCCCGCCCTCGCTGGAGGCGCGGTCGGCGTCCACGACCTCGGCCGGTTCGCTCTCGCTCGTCTCGACCGGGTCCGAACCGAGGTCCGGCAGCGCGGGCACTGCCGCGTCGGCGGTGAGCGGCACGGCGATGAGCAGCGGGTCCATGGGGTCCCCGGCCTGGTAGTACCCGCCGAAGACCGGCACGGCTGCCTCGGTGAGGACGGTGGGGACGTCCGCGGCGAGCAGCACGCCGTCGGTCTCGACCAATGTGGCCTCGAAGGACACCAGGTCGACACGGGTCCCGGCGACCTCGGCCGAGAGCACGCCCTGTCCGTCGGCGGCGGTGACGACCGGGTCGGTGATCGCCAGGTCCACATTCGTCCCGGTGAACGCGACGGTCCCCTGGAACGCCAGCTGGTAATCGGCGGCGGTCGCGGTTCCCGCGCCTTCGGCGAAGCGGAAGATCGCGCCGCCGTCGGCCGCGCCGTCCGCCACGGTCCAGGAGCCGTCGGCGATGTCGCCGGACACGTAGTCGCGCCAGGAGGTCCGCACGCCCCAGTCGACGACCGCGCCGGTGACGGCGTCGCCCGCCGCCTCGGCGGAGGCGGTCTCGGTCGGCTCCTCGGTGGTCTCCTCGGGCTCGACGGCCACGTCGGCGCTGAAGGACACGGGGTCGAGCTCCTGGCCGGGTTCGTAGTACCCGGCGAACGCCTCGGCGCCGTTGGTCGTCAGGGTCGCGGCGGCGCCCGAGACCGAGACCGTGCCGCCGGAGGCGTCGAGGGAGGCGCCGCTGAGCGTCGCCATGTCGGTGCGGGAGCCGTTGACGTAGACGTACAGCGTCCCCGAGGAGCCGGAGTACTCCACGGACGGGTTGGCGAAGGTCAGGTCGAGTTCGCCGTCGTGGCCCCAGAAGTAGACCCAGCCCTGGTAGTCGACGACGGCCGTGCCGTCCTCGTACGTGCCCGAGGCGGAGTGGAACCGGTACTCGCCGTCCACGGTGGAGGCGCCGTCGCCGGTCTGCACCTCGCCCTGGGCGATGGGCCCGGTGATGTAGGACCGGAACGACTCCTTGACGCCCCAGTCGAGCCGGCCTCCGGAGAGCTCGTCGGCGCTCGCGGGTGCGGCCCACAACAGGAGCGAGGCGACCATCAAGGCGGTCAGCGCTCCCGCCGTGCGGGCTAGGGCTTGGGGCATCGCGGGGGACCTCCGTATTCACGTTCAATGGAGGCAAGGCTAACCTAAGTTCGACGCGCTGAACATAGGGGGTGCTAATAATTGTTAGCGAAGCCTAACCTATGCTCGATCGGCCGCCTGAACACAGAACTGGAGAACGCCCGTGCGCAGAACCCGCTCCCGCCGGACCGTCCGCGCGACGGCGACCGCCCTCGGCGCGGCCGCACTCCTCGTCCTGACGGGTTGCGGCGCAAGCGACTCCGACACCGACACCGCGGTGGAGGCGGCCGTCGACCGCGTCGACCCGATCGCCGAAGGCGCCGATCCGGTCCTGCCGACGACGGTCACCGACGCCACCGGCGCGGCGATCACCGTCGAGTCCGCCGACGCGATCGTCCCGCTCTCCGGTTCCCTTTCGGAGATCGTCTTCACCCTCGGCCTCGGCGACCGCGTCGTCGCCCGCGACATCACCGCGACCTTCGAGCAGGCCGCCGAACTCCCCGTCGTCAGCCACGGCCACGACATCTCCGCCGAAGGCGTCCTCTCGCTCCAGCCGGACCTCGTCCTCGCCGAGACCAGCTCGGGCCCGCAGACCGCGCTCGACCAGATCGCGGCCGCCGGGGTCCCGATCGTCGTCTTCGACCCCGCCGACGGCATCGACGCAGCGGGCGAGCGCATCACCGCCGTCGCCGCGGTCCTGGGCGTCACCGACCTCGGCGCGCAATTGGTGGAGCGCACCGAGGCTGGGATCGCGGCCGCGACCGAGGGCTTGGACCTCTCGAACCCGCCGCGCGTGGCCTTCCTCTACCTGCGCGGCTCCGCGTCGGTCTACATGATCGGCGCCCGCGACTCCGGCGCCACCTCGCTCATCCAGGCCGCCGGGGGCATCGACGCGGGTGCCGAGGCCCTCGAAGGGGACTTCCTCGAACTCACCCCCGAGGCCCTCGCGGCCGCCGCGCCCGACGTGATCCTGGTGATGGACAAGGGACTCGACTCCGTCGGCGGCATCGCAGGACTCCTGGAGATCCCCGGCGTCGCCCAGACCCCCGCGGGCGAGAACGAGCGCATCGCCCACCTCCCCGACGGCATCATGCTCAACTACGGCCCCCGCACCGGCGACGTCGTCGCCGACCTCGCCGAGCAGCTCCACGGCGACCAGAACGAGGACGCCGAATGACCCCCGCCGCCCTGCGCCGCCAGGTGCCATGTCACATGGCACCCTCGCCCCGACCTGTGCCATGTCACATGGCACAGGCGGCCCGCCGACCCCGAGGAGTCGCCGCGTGACCGCGACTGCCAAGACCGAACCCGAGGCGCGGCCCGCCTCGGCGGTCGAAGCCCCGCCGAAGCGCCGCCGGGCCGCCGCGACCCTCCTCGGTGTCGTCCTCACCGGCCTCCTCGCCCTCGGCGTCCTCGTCTCGGCCTCCAACGGCGCCTTCGCCATCCCGATCGGCGACCTCCTCGCCTCCGTCGGCCACAGGCTCGGCCTCCCCGGCTCCCCGATCGACGGGACCGGCGAGAGCGTCCTGTGGAACATCCGCTTCCCGCGCGTGGTCCTCGGCGTCATCGTCGGCGCGAGCCTCGCCTGCGCGGGCGCCCTCATGCAGGGCATGTTCGGCAACCCCCTCGCCGAACCCGGGATCATCGGCGTCAGCTCCGGCGCCGCCGTCGGCGCGGTATGCGCCATCGCCTTCGGGTTCACCTTCGCCGGGAACTGGACGATCTCCCTGTGCGCCTTCGCAGCCGGACTCGTCACCGTCACCGTCGTCTACGTCCTGTCGCGCTCGGGCGGGCGCACCGAGGTCGTCACCCTCGTCCTCACCGGCGTCGCCGTCAACGGCCTCGCCGGGGCCCTCATCGGCATCTTCATCTTCTACGCCGACAACGACGAGATCACCGCGATCACCTTCTGGCAGATGGGCTCCCTCTCCCAGGCGACCTGGCCGAAGATCCTCGCCGTCGCCCCGCTCGCGCTGATCGGCCTCGCGCTCGCCCCCACGTACGGGCGCCGCCTCGACCTCCTCGCCCTCGGCGAGCGCCCCGCCCGCCATCTCGGCGTCGACGTCGAACGGCTCCGCCTGCACCTCATCGTGATCGTCGCCCTCCTGACCGGCGCGGCCGTCGCCGTCTCCGGCGTCATCGGCTTCATCGGCCTGGTCGTCCCGCACCTGGTCCGCATGGCCGCGGGCCCGGGCCACCGGCTCCTGCTCCCGCTGTCCACAGTGGGCGGCGCTGCGGTCGTCGTCTGGGCCGACCTCGCCGCCCGCACGATCGCCGCCCCCGCCGAGATCCCCCTCGGCATCCTCACCGCCCTCATCGGCAGCCCCTTCTTCTTCTGGCTGCTCCGCCGCACCCGACGCCGCCAAGGAGGCTGGGCCTGATGCGAATTCGCAGACGCCGCGCCACCGACGCCGGCGCCGTCCCCGACCGCCCCGCGGCCGCCGCCGGCCTCCACGTCCGCCTGGGCGGCAAGGAGATCCTCCGCGGCGTCGACCTCGACGTCCGCTCCGGCGAGGTCCTCGGCCTCGTCGGCCCCAACGGCGCCGGCAAGTCGACCCTCCTCGCCGCGCTCTCCGGCGACCTGGAGGCCGCCTCCGGCGGCGCCCTCCTGTGGGACCGACCCATCGGCGACTGGAGCGCCCTCGACGTCGCCCGCCGCCGTGCCGTCCTCCCGCAGGCCCACCGCGTCTCGTTCCCGTTCACGGTCCGCGAGGTCGTCGAGATGGGCCGCGCTCCCTGGGCCGGCACCACCCGCGCCGACCGCGACGAGGAGCGCATCGCCGACGCCCTGGCCCGCACCGAGACCGAGGACTTCGCCCCGCGACCCTTCACGTCCCTGTCCGGCGGCGAGCAGGCCCGCGTCATGCTCGCCCGCGTCATCGCCCAGGACGCCGGCCTCGTCCTCCTCGACGAGCCCACCGCCGCCCTCGACCTGCGCCACCAGGAACTCGTCGGCCGCCTGTGCCGCGACCTCGCCGCCGAAGGCCGCGCCGTCGTCATCGTCGTCCACGACCTCGACCTCGCCGCCGCCTACGCCGACCGCACCGCGCTGCTTTCGCAGGGCCGCATCGCCTCCTGCGGGAAACCCGCCGAGGTCTTCACCGCCGAACGCCTCGGCGGCGTCTACCGCCAACCCGTCAAAGTGGAGCCCGACCCGGACACGGGTGCACCGAGAGTGACGCCGCTCCGCCGAATCTGCTAGACATTGCCCATGGCTGACAAACCAGGACTGCCGCTGCGCAGAAGTCTCTCCCAGAGCCCGCCGGTCGCCGCCGGGATCCTCTTCGGCCTCGGCCTCGCCGTCGCGTACGCCCTGGTCTGGTCGATCCAGGAGCTCAGCACCGTCATCACCGCCCTGGTCGTGGCGGCGTTCCTCGCGGTCGGCCTCGAACGCATCATCTCCACCATGACCAACCGCGGCATGCGCCGCTGGCTCGCCATGACGATCCTGTTCCTCGGCCTGTTCCTGGTCTTCTGCGGCGGCATCGCCGCGATCATCCCCGCGCTCGTCCGCGAGACCACGCAGTTCGTCGAGAACGTCCCCGGGTACTACGAGGACATCATGTCCAGCGATCTCGCCGCGCAGTTCGGCGGCGAGTCGGGCCTGCTCGAACGGGCCCAGACCGCGCTCACCGGCGACAACGTCATGGCGACCCTCGGCGGCGTCGCCGGCGGCGCCGCATCGGCCGCCAACGGCCTCGTCTGGACCATCACGACGCTCCTGCTGACCGTGTTCATCCTCGCGGCCTACACCCAACTGCGCCAAGGCGCCCTGCGCCTGGTCGCCGCCTCCAAGCGCGAGCAGACCGGCCGCATCCTCGACGGCATCCTCGCGCAGGTCGGCGCCTACCTCATCGGTGCGCTCGCCATCGGGTTCGTCGCCGGCGTCTCCTCGTGGATCTTCATGGCGATCGTCGGCATCCCCTACGCCGCGCTCCTCGCGCTCCTGGTGGCCCTGCTCGACCTCATCCCGCAGATCGGCGCCACCATCGGCGCCGTCGTGGTCACCCTGGTGGCCCTCGCGGTCTCCCCGATGACCGCGGTCGCCTCGGCGATCTTCTTCATCGCCTACCAGCAGCTGGAGAACTGGGTCATCTACCCGACTGTCATGCGAAGCGCCGTCAAGGTCTCCAACCTCGCCGCGATCGTCGCGGTCCTGGTCGGCGGCACCCTCTTCGGCGTCGTCGGCATCGTCCTGTCGGTCCCGATCTACGCCGCGGTCCGGCTCATCGGCAAGGAGCTCGTGCTCCCGCGCCTCGACAACTCCTGACACGGGGCGGGGCCAGCGGCGCATACCCGCACGCGCCGCCGGCCCCGGCTTCGAACCCCAGCGTAGACTCGGAGCGTTTCGCCCCGCGAGCGCCGCTCGCGTTCCCCGCTCCCGCGCTGAGAGGACCCCCGCCCGTGTTCGGCACCGTCGACCTGTGGACCTACGTGGTCGCCTCGGTCCTCATCATCCTGCTCCCGGGACCGAACTCCCTGTACGTCCTCTCCGTGGCCTCCCGCCGCGGGCGCCGCGACGGCTTCAAGGCCGCGGCCGCCGTCTTCTGCGGCGACTCGGTCATCATGATCGCCACCGCCGCCGGACTCGCCTCGGTCTTCGCCACCTCGCCCCTGGTCTACAACCTGGTCCGCTGGGCCGGCGTCGTCTACCTCGCCTACCTCGCGTTCGGCCTCATCCGCGGCGGCGTCAAGTCCTGGCGCGCCGCCCGCCGCGGCGACAGCGTCGTTGAAAGCGCTGCCGAGGAGGCCCCCGCCACCGGCCCCGCGAACGAGCGGCCCTTCATGCGCGCCCTCATCGCGAGCCTGCTCAACCCCAAGGCGATCCTGTTCTTCGTCTCGTTCTTCGTGCAGTTCGTCGACCCGGCCTACGCCTACCCGGTCCTGTCCTACGGCGTCCTCTACGTGATCATCCAGGCCTTCTCCATGGCCTACCTGACCACGCTCATCCTCGCCGGAGACGGCCTCGCCCAGGCCTTCCGCCGGCGGCGCCGCCTCGCCGCGGCCGGCAACGGCCTCGTCGGCGCGATCATGATCGGCTTCGCCGCGAAGCTCGCGGCCGGGTAGGCGCGGCAAGCCGCCCGCCACGGGAAGTAATACGTCACATGTGACACGGCACCCGAATGCGAGCCGGAGTCCGGACCGTGCTGTGCCGCATCACATGTCACATGGCACCGCTTCAGCCTGAGGCCGCGTCCGCCCGGCGCTGGCGGACCATGCCGCGCAGCAGGCGCTTCGGCGCGGGCGCCGGAGGCAGCGGCTCGGCCGCTTCGACCGCGAAGGCCCGCAGCATCTGCGCGACCAGCCGCCGCGACGCCTCACCGGCGGCCTCGCCCGCCGCGGTCAGCACGCCCGCATTCGCCATCAGCAGGATCGGCAGGTCCTCAGGCGTGAAGTCCTCGTGCAGGCGCCCCTCGGCCTTGGCCCGCTCGATGAGCCCGGTGAAGGCCGCGAAGCCTTCCTGCCGCTTGCGCTCCAGGTCCTTCGCCGACCCGAAGTTCATCGTCAGCACCTCGGCGAACCCGCGGTTGTCGGCCTGGAGCGCGCACACCGTCTCGACGTACTCGCGGAACCCGTCCCACGCCGACTCGCGCCCGGCCGCCGCGACCGCGGCCGCCCGGCTGCCCTCCATCGCGTCCTCGAACACCGCCGCGATGAGCTCGGTCCGGGTCGGGAACCGCCGGAACAGCGTCGCGATCCCGACCCCCGCGGCGCGGGCGATCGAGGCCATCGACGCGCTCAGCCCCTCGCGCCGGTAGACCTTCCGCGCCGCCTCGATGATGCGGTCGCGGTTCGCCTCCGCGTCGCAGCGGAGGCGCCGGGGGCGCTTGCGGGGGCTCTCGTCGGGGGTCGGTTCCATGCCGCAATCCTAACCAAGTGGAATGCCCTATCCGCTTATGTTGTTACACTCACTGCCAATAACCGGATAGACCGCTCCGCTTGGGAGCGGCCCCCGTCGATCTGTTACGGAGAACGCCCACATGAACGTGCTGCTCTGGATCCTGCAAGGCCTGCTCGGACTCGCCTTCCTCGCCGCAGGCGTGATGAAGGCGACCCAGCCCAAGGAGAAGCTCGCCCCGAACATGCCGTGGGTCAACGACTTCTCGACCGGCACGGTCAAGTTCGTCGGCGTCGCCGAGTTCCTCGGCGCCCTCGGCCTCATCCTGCCCGGCCTCACCGGCATCGCCGTCGTCCTGACCCCGATCGCCGCGGCCGCCCTCGCGCTCACCATGGTCCTGGCCGCCGCCTACCACGTCCGCAAGGGCGAGTACTCGGCCTTGGGCATCAACGGCGTCCTGTTCCTCATCGCCGCCGTCATCGCCTGGGGCCGCTTCGGCCCCTGGCCGCTCTAGGACGCAGAGAACCGCGCCGCCCGATCGAGCGCGTCCGGTGCTTGACCCCACCGGGGCGTTCGGTCGGACGGCGCGGCCGACTTCAGGGGTGTTCGAGGGTCGTTCCTACAGTTTGCCCAGGGCCCGCAACCCCGGCAGCGCCTTGTTGTCGAAGTCGAACAGCGCCTGGTTCTCCCAGCCGTTGCCGCTGGCGGGGTCGGCCGGGTCCCAGCCGGCGCCCTCGACGCCGGTCCAGGTCGGCTCCCACCAGATCACGCCCTTGCCGAGCCCGTCGGGGACGTTCTTCACGACCTCGGCGACGGCCTCCAGCCAGTGCACCTGGTTCTCCGGGCTCGCGGGGTACCCGGCGACCGGCTCAGGGTCGGTGATGATGTTGGCGTGCCCGTCGGAGTCCTCGGTGGTGAACGGGTAGGCGGTCTCGACCACGTACAGCGGCTTGCCGTACCGGGTCGCGAGGTCGTTCAGGTTCGCCTCCAGGCCCGACAGCGGCCCGTGCCAGTACGGGTAGTACGAGGCGCCGATCGCGTCGAACTCGACGCCGTTGGCCACCGCGTTGTCGAAGAACCACGTGAACGCGCCGTTGTTGCCGCCCTCGGCGAGGTGCAGCATCGCCTTCGCGCCGGGGACGGTGTCGTGCACCGCGTCGCACCCGGCGGCCAGGAGCTGGCCCATCTGCTCCAACTGGTCCCAGCGGCCGTCGGGCCACAGCAGGCCGCCGTTGGTCTCGTTGCCGACCTGCACGAGCGTCGGCTTGACCCCGGCGCGCTTGAGTGCTCCGAGGACGTCGGCGGTGTGGTCGTACACGGCGGTCTTCAAGTCCGCGAACGGGAGTTCGGCCCAGGCCGCGGGCTTGAACTGCTTGCCGGGGTCGGCCCACGCGTCGGAGTAGTGGAAGTCGACCATGAGGTCCATCCCGGCCCGCTTGGCGCGCTTGCCGAGTTCGACGACCTGCGTCTTGGTGTTGTAGCCGTCGGCGGGGTCGACCCACACCTTCGCGCGGATCGTGTTGACGCCCGAGTCGGCGAGGATCTTGACGGCGTCCCCGGTGCGGCCGTTGGCCTTCCGGTACACCGCGCCGAAGTCCTCGTTCTTGATCAACCCGGAAATGTCGGCGCCGCGCACGAACTTCCCGGGCTTCGGACGTCCTCGGTCGTCGCTCACGGCCTCGGCGAGAGCCGGGGTTGCCGCGGCCGCGGCGACGCCGAGGGCGCCGATGCCGGCGGCGGCGATGGCGGTTCTGCGTTTCATGTCTTCGCTTTCTACAAGGGGGGATCGGGGGCCGGCCCGCTCGGAGTGCGCCGAGGGGACCGGCCCCACCGGGGGAGGGAAGGGTCTACAGGGTGCCGAGGGTCTTCAGCGCGGGCGTCGCCTTCCACGCGTAGTCGAACAGCGCCTGGTTCTCCCAGCCGTTGCCGCTGCTCGGGTTCGTCGGGTCCCATCCGTTGCCGCGCACGGCGGTCCAGGTGGCCTCCCACCAGAACACGCCCGCGCCGCGGCCGTTCGGGACGGCCTTGACGACGTTGCTGATGGCCTTGAGCATGTTCGACTGCCCGGTCGTGTTCGCCGGGTAGCCGGACACCGGCGTCGAGGACGAGATGATGTTCGCGAACCCGTCGCTGTCGGCCGAGGTGAACGGGTACGCGGTCTCGACCACGTACACCGGCTTCGCGTACCGCGACGCGACATCGTTCAGATTGGACTGGAGGCCCGAGAGCGATCCGTGCCAGTACGGGTAGTACGAGGCGCCGATGGCGTCCCACGTGACGCCGCGCGCCTTCATCGCGTCGAAGAACCAGCGGAACAGCGAGTTGTTGCCGCCCTCGGCGAGGTGCAGCATGACCTTGGCGGCCGGCACGGTCGCGCGGACCGCGTTGGCGCCGGAGATCAGGAACTGCGCGAGGTTGTCGAGCTGGTCGTAGCGGCCGGTGGGCCACAGCATCCCGCCGTTGAGCTCGTTGCCGACCTGCACCATCTGCGGGGCCGCGCCCGCGGCGACCATCGCGCCGAGGACGTCGGCGGTGTGGTTGTAGACCGCGGTCTTCAGCTGCGCGACGCTGTAGTTCGCCCAAGCGGCGGGCTTGGTCTGCTGGCCGGGGTCGGCCCAGGAGTCGGAGTAGTGGAAGTCGACGAGCACGTTGAGGCCGGCGGCCCTGGCGCGCTTGGCGACGGCCACGACGCGGGCCTTGTTGTTGTAGCCGTCGGCGGGGTTGACCCACACCTTGAGCCGGATCCAGTTGACGCCGCTCTTCTGGAGGATCCAGATCGCGTCCTCGCGCCAGCCGTCGGGCCACATGTAGGTCCCGCCGAGCGCTTCGGACTTCGCGAGGCTGGAGATGTCGGCGCCGCGCGCGAACGCGGTCTGCGCCGAGGCCGCGGTGCCGCTGCCGAGGACAGCGAGTGCCGGGGCGGCCACTGCGGCCGTGAGGGCGGTTCTTCTCTTCATTGAGACTCACTCCCTGAGGTGATTTCGGGGGGTGGCGGCCCCGCAGGGGCGCGGGGCCGCCGGGGCTTAGGCGTCGGCGAGGACCACGACCTCTCCGGCGGGGACCGGGACGCGGCCGTCGTACGCGGTGCCGTCGAGGGCGTTCACGCCGCTGCCGGGCACCTGGACGTCCTGTCCGGTGTGATTGATGAGGAACCGGTGCGCGCCGCGGCGCACCACCTCGACGTTCTCGGGGATGCCTTGCGGCCGTTCGACACCGGCGGTGTCCATGGCCGTGGCGAGCAGTTCGTTCAGGCCGCTGGACTCGTCGAGCGCGGTCGCGGCGTACCAGGCGGTGCCGCGGCCGAGGTCGTGCCGGGTCAGCGCCGGGCGCCCCTGGTCGGGCCCGGCCGCGAAGCGCGCCACGGCCTCGGCGCCGTCGAGGCGCACGTGCTCGGACCAGATCCGGCCCGCAGCACCGGAGTCCAGTTCGAGGGTCTCGTTCTCGTGGAGCGGGTGGAACTCCTCGATCCACAGGCCGAGGGTCTCCCGCAGCGCCCCGGGGTGGGCGCCGGGGTGGACGGTGTCGTGCTCGTCGACGATCCCCGAGAAGTACGAGACCACCAGGTGCCCGCCGTTCTCGACGTACCCGCGCAGGTTCTTCGACGCCGCGTCGGTGAGCACATAGGACGACGGCGCGACGACGAGCCGGTAGCCCGACAGGTCCGCCTCGGGGTGGGCGAAGTCGACGGTGACGTGCTGGCGCCACAGGGCCGCGTAGTACGCCTCGACGCGCTCGCGGTACTTCAGGTCCGCCGAAGGGCGCCATTCGAGTTCGAGCGCCCACCACGACTCCCAGTCCCACAGGACCGCCACGTCGGCGGCGACCTCGGAACCGACCACACTCGACAGCTGCTTGAGGTCGTTGCCGAGGGCGGCGACGTCGCGCCACACCCCGGTGTCGGTGCCGCCGTGGGGGACCATCGCGGAGTGGAACTTCTCGGCCCCGGCCCGGGAGGCCCGCCACTGGAAGAACATGAGGCCGTCGGCGCCGCGCGCGACGTGCGCGAGCGAGTTGCGGCGCAGTTCGCCGGGGGTCTTGGCGATGTTGCGCGGCTGCCAGTTCACCGCGGACGTGGAGTGCTCCATGATCATCCACGGGCCGCCCGCGACCGCCCGGGTCAGGTCGGCGCTCATCGACAGCTCGATCTGGTGGTCCTCGCGCTCGGCGATGAGGTAGTGGTTGTTCGAGACCACGTCCACAGTGCCCGCCCAGCGCCAGTAGTCCATGCCCTCGCAGTTGGGGATCATGAAGTTCGTGGTCGCCGGCGCGGGGGAGTGGCGGGCGATGACCTCGCGCTGGAGCCGGTAGTTGGCGATGTGCTCGTCGTTGGAGAACCGCTTCCAGTCCAGCTGGAGTGCGGGGTTGACGCCCGGCGGCGCGACCGCGGGCGCCTCGATCTGGTCGAAGGACCGGTACACGAGGCCCCAGAACGCGGTGCCCCACGCGTCGTTCAGGCGGTCGACGTCGCCGTACTTCTCCGCGAGCCACCCTTGGAACGCCGCGGTGGACGCCTCGCAGTAGCACTCCACATTGGCCCAGCCGTACTCGTTGTGCACGTGCCACAGCTCGACCGCCGGGTGCTTCCCGTACCGCTGCGCCAGCTGCTCCACGATGGACGCGCACGCGTCCCGATAAGCCGGGTGCGAGGGGCACACGCCGTGGCGCGAGCCCCCGGCCAGGGTCCGGCCCTCGGCGTCGACGAGGCGGATCTCGGGGTGGGCCTGGCGCAGCCACGCGGGCGGCGAGGAGGTCGGGGTGCCGAGGTTGACCCCGATCCCGTTGCCGTGCAGCAGCTCGACGATCTCGTCGAGGCCGCTCCAGTCGTACTCGCCCGGGGCGGGCTCGATGATCCCCCAGTTGAAGACGCCGAGGCTGACGAGGTTGACGCCCGCCTCGCGCATGAGGCGCACGTCCTCCCGCCAGATCTCCTCCGGCCACTGTTCGGGGTTGTAGTCGCCTCCGTAGCGAATGGTCTGCACCGCGGTCTCCTGTGAGGTTCCTTGCACAAATGCCTGTGAACGTGCACAGTACTCCACGCCTGACGGCCGTGCAACCTGTGGTTCAGTCGGTTCTCGTTTCGAAATTGTGATCGTTTCATGAAGTACGTTCCACGTGAAACGGTCATGAACGGACATAGATACGTTGCCAACTGAGGCGTGAGTCGCTAGATTCGTGTAAACGTTCACAGTCCGATGGCGGCAGATCTTGGCCCAGCGCGCCCCGGACTCCCTCTCACCGAGACAAGGACTTGACATGCGCAGCAAAGGTGCTTACGCGGGACCCTCGATGAACCGGCGCCACCTCCTCGCCGCTGGCGGCGGCGTCGCCGCTGCCGGGGCCCTCGCCGCCTGCGGCGGCCCCGAAGAGGAGGAGACCGAATCCGGCGGCCTCGAATGGGACGCCGACGCACAGCAGTACGTCATCGAAGAGGAGATCGCCTCCGGCGAGGTCCCCCTCAAGCTCTGGTTCGAGAACGAAGACCTCGCGAACGCGCAGATCGCCGCGTTCAAGGAGGCGTTCAAGGACGTCTACCCCGACATCCGGTTCGAGTACGAGCTGGTCGCCCAGAACGACGCCGTCAACGAGATGTCCCTCGCCGGCGAGGCCGGCAACGGCGGCGACGTCTTCATGAGCTTCTACGACCAGGTCGCCCGCGCCATCGAGGAAGGTACCGCCGCGCCCCTCGGCGAGTACGAGTCCGTCCTGAAGAGCCGCATGGCCGAGAACTTCATCGGCGCCGTCTCCGGCGAGGACGGCCAGATCTACGCCGTCCCCGTCACCACCGAGTCCATCGCCCTCATGTACAACAAGACCCTCCTGGCCGCCGAGACCGGCTCCGACCAGCCCGCCGCCACCTGGGAGGACGTCAAGGCCCTCGCCGCGACCTACAACGACCCCGCCGCCAACAAGTGGACGATCCGCTGGGTCCCCGGCGAGATCTACTACTCCTACTCCGTGCTCTCCTCCATGGGCTGGCAGGCCTACCCCGCCGGCGACGTCGCCGAGCCCGGCTTCGACGACCCGGCGCTGGCCGAGGCCCTGGAGTACTACAAGGGCCTGCGCGAGGTCTGGGACGTCCCCTCCGCCGACGCCACCCCCGAGACCGTCGAGGCCGAGTTCGCCGCCGGCAACACGCCGTACATCATCACCGGCCCGTGGGCGTTCTCCGCCTTCGACACCGGCGCCGCCGACAACGGCTTCGAGTACGGCGTCACCACCATCCCGGCCGCCGCCTCCGGCGACCCGGCCTCCTCCTTCGCCGGCATGCACGTCATCGCCGTCTCCGCCTACACCAAGTACCCGGCCGCCGCCCGCGTCTTCGCCAACTTCCTGGCCTCCGACGCCGGCGCCGCCGCGCTCTACGCCACCACCGGCCAGATCCCGGCCCTCAACCCCGACCTGCTCACCGGCATCGCGGGCCTGTCCGAGGACCCGCACGTCGCCGGCATCGTCGCCCAGGGCGCCCAGGCCGACCTGTTCCCGCAGCTGCCGGAGTACTTCTGGTCCACCGCCAACGAGATGACCGTCGCCGTCTGGGACGACCTGTCGAGCTCCGCCGACGCCGCCGCGGCGGCCGTCGCCGGCTACGACGAACTCGCCGGACTCTAGGGACGACACCGCTGATGAGCACCGCTCAGAAGGTCAGCGGGCCACCCGCACCAGTGCCGGGCATCGCCTCGGCACTGGTGTGGGGCGCCGGCCAGCTGATCAACCGCCAGGCCGGCAAGGCCGCCTTCTTCTTCGCCTTCTTCGCCCTCCTGATCGGCTGGGAGATGGGGACCGGCAACTACTACGCCGGCATGGACTACGACGCCCGCGGCAACGGCGGGTTCTTCGTCAAGGGCCTGTGGGGCCTGTTCACGCTCGGCACCCAGCCGCGCCAGATGACCGTCACCGGCCTCACCGACGGCGACAACTCCATCGTCCTCATGGCCAACGGCCTCATCGCCCTGCTCACGCTCGCGCTCCTGGCGATCATGTGGATCTGGAGCATCCGCGACGCAGTGGCCTACCGCCGCAAGCTGAACGACGGCGCGCCGCGCGAGACCTCCCTCGCCTACTTCAAACGCGTCTGGGAGGGCGCCTTCGCGTACATCGTGCTGTCGCCCGGCCTGGTCCTGATCGTCTTCATGTCGGTCCTGCCGGTGCTCTTCGGCATCCTCGTCGCCTTCACCGACTACAACCGGGACAACCTCCCGCCGAAGAACCTCGTCAACTGGGTCGGCTTCGAGAACTTCGCGACGATCTTCGCCGTCCCCTCCTGGACCGCCACGTTCATCGGCGTCCTCGGCTGGACCTTCGTGTGGGCCATCCTCGCCACCGCCACCACCTACGCCGCCGGGTTCGTCCAGGCCGTGCTCCTCGCCAACCGCAAGGTGAAGTTCCCGCGGGTGTGGCGCTCGGTCTTCCTGCTGCCGTGGGCCGTCCCCGGGATCGTCTCGGCACTCGTCTTCCGCGCCATGTTCAACGGCCAGTTCGGGCCGGTCAGCCAGTGGCTCGTCGACGTCGGCCTGACCGACGAGCGGATCTACTGGTTCACCGACCCGTCCCACCCGAACCTCGCCCGCGCCGTCGCGCTCCTGGTCAACCTGTGGCTCGGCTTCCCGTTCTTCATGGCCCTCGTCGGCGGCGTGCTCACCAACATCCCCGACAGCTACTACGAGGCCGCCCGCATGGACGGCGCCGGACCGCTCCAGCAGCTGCGCCACATCACCTTCCCGGTGGTGCACCGGACGGTCTCGCCGCTGCTCATCCTGGCGTTCGTGTCGAACTTCAACAACTTCGGCGTCATCTACTTCCTCACCCAGGGCGGCCCCGACAACGCCGACTACCGGTTCGCCGGGAGCACCGACCTGCTCATCACCTGGCTGTTCAACCTGACGCTGGACAACCGCCTCTACAACATCGGCGCGGTGATGAGCATGCTCATCTTCGTCATCGTCGGGACCATCTCGGTATGGAACCTCAACCGCTCCAAGGCGATTCGGGAGCTGTGAACCAATGACCGCAACATACGAGGCAACCGAGCGCGCCCGCGCCGCCCGCAGGCGCCGCCACCGCGGGCCCCGCGGCGAACGCGTCGCCAGCGCCTTCCTCCACCTGGAGCTCCTGGTCGTCGCGATCATCGTGATCTTCCCGCTCATGTGGATCGTCGGCGCCTCCTTCAGCCCCGGCACCGGCCTGGCCAACGCCAGCCCCATCCCCGAGGACGCCACTCTCGACCACTACGTCAGCCTCTTCACCGAGACCGACTACGGCCGCTGGTACCTCAACTCCCTGTACGTCGCCACGCTCAACATGGTCGGCTCGGTCGTCCTGTCGGCGCTGTGCGGGTACGTGTTCTCGCGCATCAAGTTCAAGGGCCGCAAGGCCGGGCTGCTGGGGATCCTCATCCTCCAGATGTTCCCGACCTTCCTCACCGCCATCGCGGTGTACATGCTGTTCCTGAACTTCGGGCTGCTCGACTCGCTCACCGGCCTCGCCCTCGTGAGCATCGCCGCGGCCCTGCCGTACAACACGTGGCTCATGAAGGGCTACACCGACAACCTGCCCGCGAGCCTCGACGAGGCCGCCGCGATCGACGGCGCGAGCCGTTGGACCATCTTCGTGAAGATCGTCCTGCCGCTCATGCGCCCGATGCTCACCTTCGTGGCCATCACGCAGTTCACGATGCCGTGGATGGACTTCATCCTCCCGGCGCTGCTGCTCCAGAGCCCCGAGAAGCAGACCGTCGCGCTCGGCCTGTTCGCCATGATCGAGGACGTCTACCAGAACGCGTTCACGACCTTCGCCGCCGGCGCGGTCATCCTCGCGGTCCCGATCACCGTGCTCTACATCGTCCTCCAGCGCTACCTGGTGACCGGCGCGAGCGCCGGCGCCGAGAAGGGATAACAGGATCATGCTGCTGCCCATCCGGGGTGCCGACGTCTCGATGACCACCGAGATCGAGGAGCGCGGCGCCGCGTTCCGCTCCAGCGGGACCGAGCGCGACCTCTTCGAGCTCACCGCGGAGGCGGGGGTCAACTGGATCCGCCTGCGCCTGTGGGTCGACCCGCGCGACGAGTCGGGCGAGCCGTACATGGGCGGCACCAACGACCTGGCGACGACGATCGCGCTGGCCCGCCGCGCGAAGGCGGCGGGCCAGCACCTCCTGCTCGACCTGCACTACTCGGACTTCTGGACCGACCCGAAGAAGCAGTCGACCCCGAAGGCCTGGCGCGGCCTGAAGGGCGCCGACCTCGAAGCGCGCGTGCACGACTGGACCGCCGAGGTCCTCGCCGCCATGACCGATGCGGGCGTCTACCCGGACATGGTGCAGGTCGGCAACGAGATCACCAACGGGATGCTCTGGCCCGAAGGGAAGACCCCGAAGTTCCTCGACGCCGAGCGCCGCTTCGACGGCGAGGACCCGGCCGCGTTCGACCGCCTGACCGGTCTCCTCAAGGCCGGCGCCGCCGCGGTCCGCGAATCCGGTGGCGCGCAGGTGATGGTCCACCTCGACTTCGGCGGCGCGAACGAGCTGTACCGCGGCTGGTTCGACCAGGCGACGGTCCGCGGCCTCGACTACGACGTGATCGGCCTGTCCTACTACCCGTACTGGCACTCGACCCTGGAAGACCTGGGCGCCAACCTGAGCGACCTCGCCCTGCGCTACGGCAAGGGCCTCGTGGTCGTCGAGACGGCGTACGCGTGGACCGCGGACCAGCCCGAGGGCCACCACCAGGTCTTCAACGGGAAGCTTGCCGAGGGACTGCGCTGGGAGGTCTCGCCCGAGGGCCAGACCACGTTCCTGCGCGACCTCTACGCGACCGTTGCCGCCGTGCCGAACGGTCTCGGCCTGGGGATCGTCTACTGGGAGCCGGCGTGGCTCCCAGTAGCGGGCACCACCTGGGCGTCGCGAGCCGGGATGGAGTACGGCGACGACGTCGTGGACGAGGCCGGCAACTCCTGGGCCAATCAGGCCCTCTTCGACTTCGACGGCAATGCACTGCCGTCGTTGCGGGCGCTTGGCGGCGCCTGAACCCCCTTGTCAATCGCAAAGGAGCGAAGCTTGAAGCGTAACAGCTTGAAGCGTTTGACCACCGGTCTCATGGCCGGTGCGCTGACGGCGGCCGTCCTGGCCGTCGGCGAGCCGGCCGCTGCGGTCCGCAGCGACTTCATCATGGGCGTCGACGTGGGCATGCTCGGCGAGGTCGAGGACCTCGGCGGGCAGTTCTACGACGACGGCGTCCAGGGCGACGCGCTCGACATCATGGCGAACCACGGCGCGAACATGGTCCGCCTGCGCCTGTGGAACGACCCCTACAACGCCGCCGGCGACCCGTACGGCGGCGGCACCAACGACCTCGCCTCGA
Organism: Glycomyces dulcitolivorans; assembly: GCF_003265355.1. Lineage (GTDB taxonomy): Bacteria > Actinomycetota > Actinomycetes > Mycobacteriales > Micromonosporaceae > Glycomyces > Glycomyces dulcitolivorans. The sequence continues at coordinate 38,957 of NZ_QFRW01000323.1, forward strand.
CGATCGCGATGGCGCAGCGCGCCAAGGCGCAGGGCATGGACGTCCTCCTCGACTTCCACCTCTCCGACTGGTGGGCCGACCCGGGCACGCAGACCAAGCCCAAGGCCTGGCAGAACCTCACCTACGCCCAGCTCAAGACCGCGGTGCACGACTACACCGAGAGCGTCATCAACGCCATGGAGGCCGCCGGCGCCAAGCCGGACATGGTCCAGATGGGCAACGAGATCTCCTCAGGGCTCTTGTGGGAGGACGGCCGCATCGGCGGCACCGTCTCCGACTTCACGCAGCTCGGCGAGCTCTTGTCGGCGGGCATCGACGGCGTCAACGACGCCGCGAGCGGCATCGAGATCGCGCTGCACCTCGACATGGGCGGCGACAACTCGCTGTACCAGTGGTGGTTCGACGGGATCACCGCCGAGGGCGTCGACTTCGACGTCATCGCGCTGTCGTACTACCCGTTCTGGCACGGCACCATGGGCGAGCTCAAGCAGAACCTGAACGACATCTCGGAGCGCTACTCCAAGGACGTCCTCATCGTCGAGACCGCCTACGGGTGGACCACGGCGGACGGCGACGGCCTCGGGAACTCGTTCTACACGGCCGAGGAGGCCACCGGCGGGTACACCGCGTCCGTCCAGGGCCAGACCGACTTCCTGCGCGACCTGCGCGAGATCGTCGCCGACGTCCCCGACGACCGCGGCCGCGGCATCATCTGGTGGGAGCCGACCTGGCTCCCGGTCGAGGGCGCCAACTGGGGCACCGAGGCCGGCAAGACCGACAACGGCGACACCGGGACGCTGAGCAACCCGTGGGACAACCAGACCCTGTTCGACTGGGACGGGAACGCCCTCGCCACGCTCGACGTGTTCGGCGAGACGGCCTCGACCCAGCGGGTCAACCTGCTCACCAACGGCTCGTTCGAGGCGAACGGGGCGTACACGAACACCCCGACCGGCTGGACCGTGGTGTCGGCGAACAGCTCGTACGCCAACGCCACGTACACCTCCGACGCCTGGCCGGCGCACGGCGATTGGACGCTCAACCACTACTGGGCGAGCGCGTACACGGTCTCCTTGTACCAGAACAAGACCGGGCTGACGAACGGCACGTACACGCTCTCGGGCTGGGTGCTGTCGGGCGGCGGCCAGAGTTCGGTGTACATGTACGCCAAGAACTACGGCGGCACCGAGCGGCAGGTGACCATCCCGACGAGTTCGAGCGCGTGGACGTACGTGTCCATCGAGGGCATCCAGGTGACGAACGGCCAGATCCGGGTCGGCTTCTGGGACGCCGCGAACGCGGGCAACTGGCTGAACATCGACGACGTGAAGCTGTACCGCACCGCGTAGCGGGTCGGAGAGGCCGTCACCCCCCTTGGGCGGCCTCTCCGGTCCGGCGCCCCGCCCGGTCGCCGGGCGGGGACATAATGACACTGAGGCACAAGGGAGAGTTGAGCAACTTGGCACGGAAACGACCGACGATCCACGATGTCGCCGATGCCGCGGGCGTCTCGCGCGGCACGGTCTCGCGGGTCCTCAACGGCAAGTCGAACGTCTCGCTGTCGGCGGAGACCGCGGTGCGCCGTGCCGTCGCCGAGACCGGCTACGTCGTCAACCGCGCGGCGCGCAGCCTGGTGACCAGCCGGACCGGCTCGATCGTCATGGTGCTCTCCGAGCCGCAGGAGCGCCTGTTCGAGGACCCGAACTTCTCGGTCCTCATGCGGGTGGCCACGAACCAGCTCGCCGAGCGCGACATGTCGCTGGTGCTCATGATCGCCGGGGACGACCGCGGCCGCGACCGCGTCGCCCGGTACCTGCGCGGCGGCCACGCCGACGGGGCGCTGCTCGTCTCGACCCACGCGGGCGACCCGCTGCTCGACGAGATCGAGCGCTCCGGCATCCCGGCCGTCGCCTGCGGCGCGGTCCTGGGGCGCGAGTCGGTGATCCCGTACGCCGCAGCCGACGACCGCGGCGGCGCCCGCGCCATGACCCAGTACCTGGTCGACCAGGGCCGACGCAAGATCGGCATGATCACCGGCCCGCTCGACACCCCCGGCGGGGCGCTGCGCCTCGAAGGGTTCACGGGCGTGCTGGGCCGCAAGGCCGCCAAGCAGCTCGTCGTCCACGGCGACTACACGCAGGCCGCGGGGGAGGCCGCGATGCGCCGGCTCCTGGAGGCGGTCCCCGACATCGACGCGGTGTTCGTCGCCTCCGACCTCATGGCCGCCGGGGCGCTCCAGGCCCTGCACGCGGCGGGCCGGCGCGTCCCCGACGACGTGGCCGTGGGCGGCTTCGACGACTCGGTGATCGCCTCGGCGACCCGCCCGGCCCTGACCACGGTCCGCCACCCGCTCGACAAGGTCGCCGAGGAGACGGTGCGCCTCCTCATCGAGCTCCTCGACGAGCGCGAGGTCGAGCCGGTGATCCTCCCGACCGAGCTCGTCATCCGCGACAGCGCCTAGGGCCTCACCGGGATTCCCCGGACAGGCCCTCAGCGCCGAGGAGCCCCCGCACGTACGCGGCCTGCCCGTTGTGCTGCTGGTTGTCGTCGACGACGCTGACCAGCCGCACCCCGAGGGTCACGTGCGGCGTCCAGTTCACGTCCACGACCCGGTCGAGGTCGGCCGCGGTCAGCCCGGCGAGGTAGTCGAGGGTCCGCGCGTGGACGGCCCCGTAGTAGGCGAGGAGGTCCGCGCCCGGGATACCGCTGACCTTCGCCACCTGCTCGGGCGTGTGACCGTAGCCGGTGTCGCCCGGCGGCAGGCCCAGGCCGAACCGCTCCTCCCAGCCGCCGGAGGTCCACGTCTGCTCGTGTCCGGCCACGTCGGACACGTGGTCGTCCTGGACGCGCGCGATGTGCCAGACCAGCCAGGCGATCGTGTTGGCGCCCGGGCCCGGCCGGGCCTCCAGGTCCTCCTGCGACAGTCCGTCGAGGACCGACTCGACCCCCTCCAGGACCCGGCCGAACGCGTCGGTCAGCAGCTCGTCGATCTCCATGCGGAACCCCTCTCGATGCTCGCCCCGAAACCTACCGCGCCCGACCGACGTCAGCCCCGGAAGCCGTCGACCCCGGTGAGCTCCACCGAGAAGTCCCACAGCCGCGCGGCCTGCTCGGGGTCGACCGCGTACTCCGCCACACCGCCCTCGCCGAGTTCGGCGACGTCGCAGTCCTGGAGGTACACGCCGCCCTTGCCGTCGAGCTGCGGCGAGAACGCGGCCCACGTCTGGGTGGCCGCGCCCTGCTCGGTCGTCTTGAACCAGTCGGCGACGGCGTTCCCGTCCGCGTCGACCCAGCCCATGGCCATCTGGTCCTCGCGCGAGACGTGCCGCTGGAGCGGGGTGAGGATGCCGCCGGGGTGCAGCGCGAACGCCCGCACGCCCCGGCCCTGCGCGAGGCGGTCGAGGTGAACGGCGAACAGGACGTTCGCGGTCTTGGACTGCCCGTACGCCTCCCAGCGGTCGTAGCCCTCCGCGAAGTGCGGGTCGTCCCAGCGGATCGGCGAGCGCCGGTGCCCGCCCGAGGACACCGCGACCACGCGCGAGCCCTCGTTCAGCAAGGGCGCCAAGCGGTTCACGAGCGCGAAGTGCCCGAGGTGGTTGACGGCGAACTGGAGTTCCCAGCCGGGGCCGACGCGGGTCTCGGGGCTGGCCATGACCCCGGCGGAGTCGATGACCGCGTCGATGCCCTTCCCGGCGTCCAGGAGCCCGTTCGCGAACGCCTCGACGCTGGCCAGGTCGCCCAGGTCGAGCTCGCCGGTCTCGACCCCCGCGATGCCCGCGAGCGCCTCCTCGGCGACCTTGGGGCGCCGCGCCGGGACCACGACCTGCGCGCCGGCGGCGGCGACCGCCTTCACGGTCTCCAGGCCGATCCCGGAGTAGCCGCCGGTGACGAGGACGTGCTTGCCGGTCAGGTCGATGCCGTCGAGGACCTCGGCCGCCGTGGTGGAAGCGCCGAATCCGGAGTTGATGCTCTGCTGCGGTGTGCTCATGGCCCGAGCCTAGAACCTAGAGCGCACTCGAAGTCAACTCCGCGTGAGACGGCGGTGTGCGGAAGGGGCGCGCGGGCTCCATACTGGTGTCGTGTCCACCACCTCGCAACCGGATGCGCAGCGCCGGAACCCCGCTGCCAGGTTCTTCGCCGTGCTCCTCACCCTCGGCCTGGCCGCCGCCACCTGGTGGCTCATCGAGACCGGCGTGCGCGTCGGCCACCTCGTCGAATGGGAGTGCTGGGGCGGTGAGTGCTCCACCAACGACTGGCGGGCGCTCCTGCCGGTCGCCGGGATCATCTGCAACGTCATCCTCGCAGTTCTACTCGGCGCGCTGGCCCGCCTCTCCGGCGTCGGCCTCGCCGCCATGCTCGGCACGTACGCGGCGATCTCCGGCTGGAACACCGCGGTCGCCGAGGACGGCCTCGCCGCCGCGACCGTCGCCACGGAGCTGCGGGTCGTCGGCGCGGCCTTCGGAGTCGCCGCCGTGCTCGCCCTCCTGGGCCTGCTCATCGAACTGAAGACGACCGGCTACGGCGCCCGCCTCCTCGGCGCCCAGCGCGTGCGCGCCACGCTCACCGGCTTCGGGATCGCCGACGCCCCCATCGGCAACTACACGCCCGAGAAGGCCCTCGAACACGGCTTCGGCCAGGCCACGATGCACTTCACCCACAACGGCAGCCGCCACGCCGTCAAGGTCCGGGTCCGCCGCCAGTGGCTCGACGAGCCCGTGTACGCGGTCTTCCGCGAGATGCGGCCCGAGAACGCCCGCGTGGTCCGGCCCTGGTTCCGGTCCTCCGGCACCGCAGAGAAGACCGAGACCACCACCGAGGCGACCTCGACCTCCGCGACCTCGACCTCCGCGACCTCGACCTCCGGCGGGTCCGGCTCGATCGTCTCCGAACTCGAACGCCTCGCGGCCCTTCGCTCGGCCGGCCACCTCACGCAGGAGGAGTTCGACCGCGCCAAAAGCCGCCTCCTCGGCGAGTGACCCGCCTGCGCAAACGCCGCAGGCAGCGGCATATCACGCGTCACGTGTGACATACCACTGCCTGCGGGCAAGTACCGGTCGCTAGAGCGAGCCCTTCCACTCCCGGCGGGTCTGGACGGGCTCGGGCACGTTCGCGGCCACGGCCATCACGCAGCCCGCGGCCAGCAGCAGCAGGCCCACCGCGGCGACGACCTCGCCCGCGCCCTGCCCGGCGGCGGGCAGGTCCTCGCTCAGGCGCATGTCGCCGCCGTAGAGCATCATCGCCCCGGCGAACCCGCCGAACGCCCAGGCCATGCGGGTCTCGTGGGTGCGCCACGCGAAGAACATCGCGCACCACAGCACCAGCAGGGGGATGAGGACCATCGAGACCCCGTAGGTGCCGGCGTCGCCGTCGACGCCCGCGACGCCCGAGAGCCCCCAGAAGTTCACCGTCCCTCCTCCGGCGTCCGCCCAGGGGAGGAACATCGATCCGGCCACGAGCATGGAACCGCCGAGGGCGGCCAGGCCGCCGGCGCGGGAGTACGGGGTCGAGGGAGTGCGCTCCATCATCCACCTCCGATTGCGATTCGCTTGGTCCTTCAAGCGCACCACCGCGAATGACCTGCGTCAACTCCCTTGACGGGTTCTTGACACCGAAGGGGTGAAAGCGTCTACACCGCCGAAACCCGACAATATCGACCACGCTCAATACTTGCGGCAGCCGTCGTATCCATCGCCGTGAATGCGGCCCCACCGGACCCGCGCCGTCTCCAGCAGCTCGTCCAGGGAGTCCACCGCGTGCTCGCGCTGCTCGGCGAGCAGGACGTTCGCCGCCGCCCGCGCGTCGGCCTCGGCCCGGTGGTGGTCGCCGAACGCGATCCCGGCCGCCCGCGCCACCCGCGGCAGCGTGTACGAGTCCAGCGCCCAGGTCTGGCGGGCGATGACGAGCGTGCACGCGTACCGCAGCGACGGCGCCCCGATCCCGGTCGCGGCGTTCGCGCCGCGGATGACCGAGGTGTCGAACGCGGCGTTGTGCGCGACCACCGGCGCGTCCCCGATCAGGTCCCGCAGCTGCGACCACACCTGCCGCCACGTGGGCGCCCCGACGACGTCGCGCCGCTGGATCCCGTGGATCTGCGTGTTCCGGAAGTCGAACCGGTCGTGGCCCGCCGGCGGGCGGATGAGGCTCGCGTACGCCTCGGCCTCCTTGCCGTTCTCCACCCGCACCGCGGCCACCGAGCACGCGCTGGCGCGGCTGCCGTTCGCCGTCTCGAAGTCGATCGCCACCCACGCGTCCACGCCGCTCCTCCTCCGCTGCGCGATGACGGTAGCAGCTCAGGCGCGCACCGACATCCGGCGCAGGTGCTCGTGCGCGTACTCGCAGATCACGGCATGGCGGTACACCGCGTGCGGCACGTCCGCGTTGGAGTCCACGCGCACCGACAGGTCCCCGCTGCACCACCGCAGGAACGTCGGGTCGCCGGTGATCTCCGCGAGGATCGCCAGGATCGAGTCGTCGAATCGCATCGAGTGGACGGCACGGCGGTACTCCTCGGGGGTCAGGCACGCGGCGAACGGCAGGTTCATCAGGCACAGGGCGGTCTGGATGTCCAGGCGCATGAGCCGGCGCCGCCGCGGCTCCGCGTCGAGCTCGGGGATGTCGAGCCCTGAGAAGTCGAGCTCAGTGCGGCGCGCGACGGGCCCGAGCCCGGCGAGCACGACGTACACGTTGATGTCGTGCTCGATGACCGCCTTGTTCCCCAGCCCCGCGAGGTCGGTGGGCCGCAAGGCGACCGGCTCGATCGAGGTGTCGGAGTTGCGGACGATGAAGTTGAGCAGGTTCGTCTCGATCACGAAGTGGCGGATGAGGAGTTCGACCGCGAGCGGGGACGCGAAGCGGCGCAGGAACCAGATGCAGAGCCGGTCCATGAGCCGGTGCGCGGTCCAGCGCACCGGCGTGATCCGCTTGAGCCCCAGGATGACCAGCGCCAGGACCCGCGAGACGGGCCGCATCAGCGGGTACAGCCAGGTGCGGGTCCAGCGCTGCTGGTCCTCGGCGATCTTCCGCGCCGTCTCGCGGTCGAGGGACAGCGACGGGTCGGCGGTGATCGCGTCCCACAATGGCGGGCCCGCGAGGTCAGACATTGTCGAGCTCTTCGAGTTGGAGCGCGTACAGGCGCGCCACCACCTTCGCGGTCGAGACGATCGCGTCGGCCGCCGCGGCGTCGACGCGCGGGGACGCGAGGATCGCCTGGAGCTTCGCGAAGTGGTCGTCGTCGGCCTCCCCGTGGTAGGCCAGGAAGCTCACCTGGTCGTCGCGCAGGCCCAGCTGCTCCTTGAACTGCGCGGCCCAGCCGGAGGCCTTCCCGGTGCCGAGCCCCTCGATGATGAACATGGCGCCCAGCAGCCCGACCGGGTCGGCCCGGCTCGCGGTGTGGAACATGTACGCCGACAGCGCCTCGGACCCGATGTTCTTGCGCCCGTTCCTGATCGCCTCGATGGAGCCGCCGCACGCGGCGTAGTCGCGCTCGATCATCATGAAGTCGCGGTGCTCCTCGGCGGCGTGTCCGATGGCGGCGCTGCGCAGGTCGAAGAAGTCGACCGAGAAGTTCGAGGCGGCCCGGGAGATCCACCGCGCGCCGTCGGCGACCTGCTGGCGCAGGTTGAACAGCAGCCGCAGGTAGTCCTCCAGTGTGGACTCGCCGTCGGCGAGGCGGCGCATGACCGGGACGGCGTCCAGTCGCCGCTCGAAGTCCTCCCACACCGCGTCGAGCCGCGCGAACACGTTCCCGTCCGAGGTCGGCACCGGCTCGTGAACCGCTGCGGGGGCCCGCTCCGGCACCTGCACCGAGACCGACTCCGCCGCTTCGGGTGCCACGCACGTCAGGTGCGCGAACCCGAACGAGAACCGGCCCGACTCGGGGACGGCGAGGAGCACGGTCTGGCCCGGCTCGAACCGGCCGGTCCGCCAGCACTCCTCCAGGGCGATGAAGATCGACGCGGCCCCGGTGTTCCCCTTCGTCTCCAGGTTCGAGAACCACCGGCCGGTGTCGATCTGCGCGCCGGTGGAGGCGAGCTGGTCGAAGACGATGTCGCGGAACGCGTTCGTCGAGTAGTGGCACAGCACGTGGTCGAGGCGCTTGAGGTCGATGAGCCCGAGCTGGGCGAGCGACGAGAACTCCTTGAGGCCCGCCTCCGCGAGCGCCCCGAGCGCCGAGGTGTCCTGGCGCAGCAGCATCATCCCGGCCTGCTCGGCCGCGGCGGCGCTGCCCATGTCCTGCCAGGTCCGGCCCGCGGCGGGGGAGTTGTCGGCGCCCATGCCGGCCCGCATGCACACCTCGTGCTCGTGCGCGAGCGAGACGGTGCGGACCCAGTCGACCCGCAGCGAGGGCCGGTCCGGGCGCGGCCGCGACTCGACCAGCACCGACCCGGCCCCGTCGGAGAGCATCCAGCGCAGGAAGTGCGCGTCGGTGTCGCCCCCGCCGGTGAAGCGCGAGGCCCGCAGCCACCGCGACGACAGCTCCGAGCCGACCACGGCCACGGTTCGCTTGTCGCCCAACCGGACCTTCGCGACGGCCGCGTCCAGCGCCGCGAGGCCGGAGGCGCACACGCCCGCGGCGGACAGCAGCTGCATCGGCCCGCCCCCGATGCGCCCGTGCACCATCGACGCGAACCCCGGCACCAGCAGGTCGCCCTGGGTGGTCGCGGTCGCGAGCATGTCGAGGTCGGCGGCGGTCAAACCGCGGTCGTCCAGCATGGACCCCAGCGCGTTGGCGGCGAGCTCCTCGTTCAGCTCGGTGGTGCGCCCGCGCTCGTCGAGTGCGTAGTGGCGCTTGGCGATCCCGTTGGCGGCGAGGATGCGGCGGCGGAGCCGGTCGCCGCGGTCGTCGACGCCGCCGAGGCGCGCGGCGATCTCGTCGTTCCCGACCGGGTCCCCGGGGAGGTACGCTCCTGCGGCGGTGATGAAGGCGTTCATCCCACCATTGAGCCCCATCGGGGCCGGTCCGCGCATCGGCTGGATCGCTCAATTCGCGGGAGCGAAAGTACTCAGTCCCCGTCGATGCCCTGCTCGATCGCGTACCGCACCAGCTGGGCCCGGTTGTGCAGCTGGAGCTTGGTGAGGATGTGCTGCACGTGGTTCTGCACCGTCCGCGGCGACAGCGTCAGCCGCGCGGCGACCTCCTTGTACCCCAGGCCCTTCGCGACCAGGCGCAGCACCTCGGTCTCCCGGTCCGACAGCTGCGGGCGCTCCTCGGGCTCGGGCGCGTTCGCCAGCCGCCGGTACTCGCCGAGCACCAGGCCCGCCAGGCCCGGCGTGAACACCGCGTCCCCGGCCGCGACCCGCTCGACCGCGTCCGCGAGCTCGGCGGGCGAGGCCGACTTCACCAGGTACCCGCGCGCCCCGGCCTTGATGGCCTCCAGCACGTCCGAGGACTCGCCGCTGGCCGACAGCACCAGGACCGCGGTCGGGCAGTCCTCGCCCAGGCCCTGGAGCACCGCCACCCCCGACAGGCCCGGCAACTGGAGGTCGAGGATCGCCACGTCCGGACGCAGCGACCGGATGCCCTCCAGGGCCGCCCGGCCCTCCCCGAACACGGCGAGCACCCGGTGCCCGGCCCCGGTCAGGTCCCGGCTGATCGCCTCCCTCCAGATCGGATGGTCATCGACCACGACGAGCGTCGCCACCGGCACCCACTTCCTTCTCCACGCGCGGAATCCGCATCTCCACCTCCGTGCCCTGCCCGGGCGCCGAGACGACCTCGGCCGTCCCGCCCAGCTCCCTGATCCGGCCCCGGATCGACTGCGCCACACCGAGACGGCCCTCCGCGGCGGCGGTCGCGAGGCGGTCGGGCGCGAAGCCCGGCCCGTCGTCGCGCACGCTCACCTGGACCGCGTCCCCCTCGTCCTCCAGCAGCAGCCACACCCGCGTCCCCTCCGGGCAGTGCTCCCGCACATTGTCGACCGCGCTCGCCACCGCCGCCGCGAACTGCCGCGCGGTCTCGGCCGGCAGGAGCACCGGCGTCGCCGGGGCCGCCACCGACACGTCCGGGCCCTCGTGGCGGCCGACGAGCGCGCGCAGGTCCCGCTGCCCGTCCAGGGGCCGCGTGTAC